>JAZRMH010000035.1:0-179735 GCA_045647425.1 Faecousia sp. | reverse complement strand
CCACCATGGCTTGTATTGTCGGCAGCAATTCCTTGATATGCGTGTAATTTCGTTTGGACATAACGATACCCCCTAATGTAGTTATTATCCTACATTAGGGGGTGTTTTGTCTATTGTCCAATTTTACTGGTTCGGTTCAATATGCAGGGTGTTTTTTAAAGCACAAATTCAATTGCTTCCGGCAGATTTCGCACACGATAGACAGTTAATCCGTCGGGAATATCCAACTTGTCAGAACCACATTTCGGAATGACGCATTTTGCAAAACCTTGTCGATATACCTCGGTCAATCGTTGATTCATATTGGAAACAGAACGAATTTCACCGGTCAAGCCGATTTCACCGATTGCAACCAAATCATCCGGAATCGGTCTGTCTCGATAAGAGGACGCCACCGCCAACGCTACCGGCAAATCAGCGCCCGGATCATCTAGCCTTAGACCGCCAATCACATTGATATACGCATCAAAGACACTTAATTTCAGTCCTGCACGCTTTTCGGCAACTGCCAACAAAAGCGCTGCGCGATTAAAATCAAAGCCATCTGCTGTTCGTCTCGGAACATTAAACGATGTTTTTGCCACCAGAGCCTGCACTTCGGCCAATACGGGACGAGTTCCTTCCATAACACAAGCGACACAAGTCCCAGATGCGCCTTGTGGACGGCCTTCCAGAAGCATTTGCGATGGGTTCGGAACTTCCAGCAAACCGGTATCAATCATTTCAAAAACACCAATTTCATTGGTTGAACCAAATCTATTTTTGGCGGCACGAAGAAGTCGATAGGAAGAATTGGGGTCGCCTTCAAAATAAAGAACGCAATCCACCATATGTTCTAAAACCTTTGGACCGGCAATAGCTCCGTCTTTATTGATGTGGCCAACCACGAAGACGATGATCCCTTGAGATTTTGACAACTGCATCAATGCCATTGTACAATCTTTCACCTGCGAGACGCTACCAGGTGTCGATTCGCTTGCTTCATTGTAAAGGGTTTGGATTGAGTCTACAATTAAAACATCCGGTTGAATATCCTCGATGGCTTCTAAGATGTCAGAAAGTCTTGTTTCTGAGAGAATAAATAACTCTTCTGACTTAACACCAATGCGTTGTGCCCGCATTTTGAGTTGCTTTTCACTTTCTTCGCCGGAAACATATAGAACTTTACGCTGGGTACATAGGCTCTTACATATTTGTAACAGCAGTGTGGACTTGCCGATACCCGGCGCACCGCCGACCAATACCAACGAGGCATCCACAGCGCCACCGCCTAAAACACGGTCCAACTCCCCTATTCCGGTGGAAAAACGGATTTCCTCGTTTGTATCAACTTCTTTTAAACGCACTGGGGTTCTACTCAAACCGACACTGCCGGATTTCACACGCCCAACCAGCATTGGCTTTTCAATATGTTCTTGCAAAGTGTTCCACTGTCCGCAGGAAGGGCACCGACCTTGCCATTTTGGTGTTTCATTACCGCATGCCGTGCAAAAGTACACGATTTTTGTTTTAGCCATAGCGATACTCCGTTCTTAAATCTTTTCTATATTATAACAACTATCTGTGATTGGGTCAAGAGATGCCTTTTGCTTCTATGTACTTACTCAGTGTTGCGGCAATAACGCTACAAAGTTTATTTTGATAATCGCCATCTCGCAACAATGCTTCTTCTTCGTGGTTGGATAGAAAGCCACATTCTATAAGCACACTTGTGCAATTCGTATTTTGCATAAGATATACTCCGTCTGCTTTCTTGGGAAGGCGTTTACTGCCGGGATTAATGTATTTTACAAAATTATTCTGTAATTGTGTGGCAACATTTTTGCTATCTTCTACCGTGTTATAAAAAACCTGAGCGCCTTTATATTTATCGGCTTCAAAATAATTTTGATGAATGCTGACAAGAATTGCATTGGGTGTTTCATTCACAATTTTTACTCTATTTTTTAAATCAGAAGCTTTCTTTCCCGCAATGCTATTGCCTTCCGTATAAATTGATTCGTCAGTTGTGCGTATCATTTTTGTTCGATAACCCATAAGTTTTAGTATTTCATTTAATTTAACGGCAATGTCCAAGTTTATGTTTTTTTCCAGAATTCCGGTGCAGGAAGTTGTACCGCCATCCACACCACCGTGTCCTGCATCAATAATCACACAATATTTTCGGTCTGCAAATGTATTTTCAGCTAATGTCGTAATTGTATAATTTCCCAGCATTGCCATCGTCAACAACAAAATGATAACCAATGCATAAATTGGCAGAAATTTTAGAACAAAATTCCATTTCATATCCAACACCTCTCAACACTATATGTATTTACCCCAAGTAAATGAACACAGTGCAAAATTTCGGCATAGTATGCCAAGGAACAACTGTTCTAAACAAAATTTGAATGGAGGAAATGTCGTTGGATAATAAGCAAAAACTAGAGCGTTTTGGCGAAGGTCGGCTTCCGGCAATGGCACCGCTTGCCAATCCTTATGTACCCTTTCAATTAGATAATCCGCCAAAATACGAGGCCAAAAAAGCTCTGGTTCGAGGTACACTGTTCCCCGGTCTGGATTTGCCCTTTATGGGTATGGTTAACAAAAACGAACTTCCCGTTACGCCCTTAACAGAACTGCAGACAATGGCTTTTGTTGTGGGTGAACTTGCATTATACTTGGATACCCACCGTGATGATGCCGAAGCATTGGAGGTATACAGAGACTATCAAAAAATGTATCAAGAAGGCAAAAAAGAATATGAAAAAATGTGTGGTCCGCTGAACCATATGTCCCAAACCGATGGCCCTTATCGGTGGCTCGATGATCCGTGGCCTTGGGAATATGCGAAAAATCGGGAGGTATAATTTATGTTTGTATATGATAAAAAACTGCAATATCCCGTAAAAATTGACAATCCAAATCCAAAACTTGCTGCTGTGATTATTTCCCAGTACGGTGGTCCGGATGGCGAATTGGGTGCATCACTACGGTATTTATCCCAAAGATATTCTATGCCGTTTGATGAACAAAAAGGCCTTTTAACAGACATTGGCACGGAGGAATTGGGTCATTTGGAAATGATCGGCGCAATTATTCATCAGTTGACTCGAAACTTAAAAGACTCTCAAATTCAAGACTCTGCATTCGCGCCCTATTTTGTAGACCACACAACCGGCGTCTACCCTACCGCGGCATCCGGTTTTCCTTGGAGCGCCGCAAGCATAGCAGTAAAAGGCGATCCCATCGCTGATTTAACGGAAGATTTGGCCGCAGAGCAAAAAGCTCGCGTAACTTATGACAACATTCTTCGTTTAAGCGACGATCCCGATGTAAACAATGTAATTAAATTCCTTCGTGAACGGGAAATTGTCCATTTCCAAAGATTCGGCGAAGCAATCCAAAGATTGCGTGAAAAATTAAATCAAAAGAATGTATATTATATGAATCCTTCCTTTGATATGTAAGAAAAAAGGGGCAGAATTTTCTGCCCCATAGTTAATTTTACAATATTCTATTTATGAGTTGATTTGCAAGCATCGTCATAAACTGATTATCTGCAAAATCGTTGAGAGCATCGATTGCTTGTTGTGTATGATCAGAAACCATTCGTTCGCATTCTTCCAAACCGTAGAGGTTTACGAAGGTATTCTTGTTGCTGTCCACACCAACCGCTTTACCCAGCGTTTCTGCATTGCCAATCACATCTAACATATCATCGCGAATTTGGAATGCAAGTCCCAAGTGCGTTGCAAACTCCGCGGCCGCAGATAACTGTGCATCTGTACCGCCGCCTGCCAGCACACCGAGTATACAAGACGCCCGAATTAGCGCACCGGTTTTTCGTGTCTGAATGTCCAAAACTTCCTGCTTCGTGCATTGGCGTTCTTCGCTTTGCATATCCAATACTTGACCGCCGACCATACCCAATTCACCGGCGCACCGGGAAAGAACCGAAACCGCATCAATCCGCGTTTTCGGGGAATAGTCCGCTTTTGCCAAATACGAAAAAGCCGCCGTCAACAAAGCATCACCGGATAAAACGGCAATGGCTTCCCCATAAACTTTATGGTTTGACAGTCTTCCTCTTCGGTAGTCATCATTATCCATACAAGGAAGATCATCGTGAATAAGACTGTATGTATGAATCATTTCTACAGCAGATGCAAATTCGGATGCTTTTTTCCAATCCCCGCCGCACATACGGCAAAAATCGTATACAAAGATCGGACGCAACCGTTTGCCACCTGCCAAAAGACTATACCGCATCGCAGAAAACAAGGTCTGTTGCGGTTCAGAATCATATTGAAAACATTTTTCATCTAAGTAATTTTCAATATATTCCCTATATTCTGCCAACCGCGCTTCATAATCATTGCTCATGGTTAAACTCCTCTTCCATAGGCTCACCATTGACGCCGGAGGCGATTTTCTTTACTTGCAGTTCTGCTTCATCGAGCAGTTTTCCGCACTGTGCAACCAAACCGGTGCCCTCTTGGAATAATTTCAAGGATTCTTCGAGAGGGACATCCCCTCGTTCCATAGCACGGACTATTTGTTCAAGGCGTTCTATATTCTTTTCAAAACTTACATTCATCTCGTTCATAATACAACCTCCTTTTTATCCGTCACCGTTGCAGAAACCAAACCGTCTTCCAAAGTAATGCGAACTTCCTCACCGGAAGAAATTTGATGGACAGAACGGACAACCTGCTCCTCATTATTTTGCATCATGGCATAGCCCCTGGATAACACTTTCAAGGGACTCATGGCATCGAGTTTCGATGCTAAAAAAATATATCCTTGTTTTTTCCGATTTACTGTTTGCGCACCAACCGATTGCAATCGTGTGAATATGTGGTGTAAACTCTGTCTGCGCAAATGCAAATAGTATTCCGGACTTTGCAATGTTGCGCTACCAGCAAGGGAATTTAAATGCTGTCGTGCATTTTTTAATTGGCGCAACACAACGGTCAACATAGAATCTTGCATACTATCCAACATCTGACGCAACGCATCTTGGTCCGGAACCGCGAGTTCCGCAGCATTTGACGGCGTAGCCGCTCGCAAATCTGCAACAAAATCGGAAATCGTCACATCCGGTTCGTGTCCAACCGCAGAGATAATCGGAATTTTGGATTGGTAAATGGCGTGGGCCACTTTTTCATCATTAAACGCCCACAAATCTTCAATCGAACCACCACCGCGACCAATAATTAAAATGTCAGATAGTTTGTGTTGGTTGGCATAACGAATGGCCGCAACAATTTCACCGGGCGCCTCAACACCTTGCACCCGAACCGGTAGTAACAGAACTTTTGTCAAAGGGTAACGCTTCTTTAAAATTCGAAGCATATCGTGAACGGCTGCACCTGCGGAACTTGTTATAATTCCAATTACACCGGGATATTGAGGGAGACTCTGCTTGTGTTCGGGATTAAACAATCCTTGCTCTGCCAGTTTTGATTTTAATTGCTCAAAAGCCGCATGCAAGTCCCCTACCCCATCCATCGCCATTGCAGAACAGTAGAGTTGATACGCGCCATCACGAGAATAGACAGAAATTTTGCCCATTGCAATGATTTTCATTCCGTTTTCGGGCTGAAAACGCAAACGCATAGCACTGTTACGGAACATTACGCACTTTAAACATGCGCCTTCATCTTTCAAGGTGAAATAATGGTGTCCCGAGGGATAAACCTTGTAGTTGCTGATTTCACCCCGCACCGCAACACCGGCCAAGAGATGGTCGCTATCCATAATAGCGCGGATGTATTCGTTAATTTGGGAAATTGACAGCACTTGCTGTTCCATATTATCCCTCCTGATGGCGATAGGTTAAGATTGCAACGCCCATAGCGTTATCTGTCGAATATTTGGGTTCGCAAAATACGGGGTTTAAATCCTGCAATTGCTCTCGCAGTAAGGAATTAGATGCAACACCGCCGGAAAAAACAATTGGAAGTCCGGGGTATTTCGCTTGCGCGTTCTCAGTTGCTTTTCGCACACCGGCACAAATACACCGAAGAGCAAATCCGGCAGTTTCTGCAATATTGTTACAGTCTTCCCAATATTTTTGAACTTTATTTTGAAGTCCGGAAATAGAAAACTCTAAATCAGGACATTTGATTTGAAACACATCTTTGTTTTGCGCATCCTTGCTTACCGCATCTAAATGCTTGCCGGACGGAAACGGAAGCCCCAGCAATTGACCGGTTCTGTCAATTAACTGGCCGGCTGAAATATCCGTTGTGCCGCCAATTTTGGTGCAGCGTACATTTCTGTTTTCCGGCTCAACCAACAAAAGTTCTGTTGTCCCGCCGGATAAATGCCAAGCCAAATGGGGCTGATCCAAAAGTTCGCTTCGACCCGCGCTCCATACGGATGCGGCCACATGGCCTTGCTGATGGGAACATTCTATCAAAGGCACATGCAGGGCATCAGACAGAAGTTTAGCGTGGCTAAATCCAACCATAAAACAAGGCATATAACTGCCCTCAATGGCTCTGGGACGGGTGCTGACGCCGACCGCTGTAATACCACTTAGGTCAATATCGCAAAACAGCCTGCCGGAAAGCTCCGGCAGGCTTTTTGTATGATGAAAAACGGCATCACTTTGTCGAAGACCTAGTTCACCAAGTTTAACGGGCAACAACTTAGATTGGTTTACGCCGGTTGTTCCGTCAAAATATGCGATAGATGTGGTGTAGTTACTGGTATCAAAACCGATTACACTCATCACTGCACCTCGGAAGTTAAACTGCGGGCAAAGGTGCCCAAAATACCGTTAACAAAGGCACCGGTATCGTCGCCGTCATACATCTTCGCAATGCGAACAGCCTCGGAAATCGCAACACCGGTAGGAATATCCGCAATATACAAGATCTCAAAAATAGCAAGTTGCATAATTGCTCTGGCCAATTTGGAAATTCTGGAAACATCCCAACCGATTGAGAATTTTTGAATTGTTTCGTTTAGTTCATCCAGACGGTTGGCAACACCGCTCACAACAGAATCCAAGTATGCCACTTGCTTACCCGAAGGCATCTCTGCATAAATTTGATTTTCTTCAGATAGCAAGGAATAATATTCTTTATTTAACCGCGTTGCAATAATCTGCTCAGGTTCTTCGTCGGTAAATTCCCGACCGTAAATTAAATGTACTGCCAATTCTCTGGCATTTGCTCTGGTCATAAGTTCTCCTTACTGACGGATAATACCGCAGACATTGATATTCACGGCAGAAACTTTCACGCCGGTAGTAGACTCAATCGCGGCGACAACTGCTTCTTGTACGGCCTTAGAAACACTGACAACACTCTGATTGTAGCCAATATTGACATTGCAATCAATTGTCAAATCGTTATCGGAATTGATAATCACTTTAATGCCTTTACCCCATGCTTTTTTACCAATCATCTCAGCGATATCAGCGCCGGGTTTTACACTCAGGCCCACTACACCCTCTACATCGTTGATTGCATTGGCGACAATAGACGCAATCACATCCTCAGAAATCAAAATATTCCCGCTTTCTTGCAAATGCGTGATATACTGTTTATTTTCAGCCATGGATAATACCTCCTAAATACCTGCCACAGTGTGTGACATCCTTTTGCTTATTGTAACACAAATCAGAAAAATTACAACTATTTTCTGCGCAACAGCGTAAAAACCCCAAAGGCAATTACCTTTGGGGTTTGGATTACGGAACTTCCACAACATAAATGTCTTCCATTGTATAAGAAGACTGGGTCATAACGATATCTGCGATTACGGCAACATCTGTCTTTGCTAAACCGCCCTCCGGTGAAGCAACCGCTATGGAAATGCCCTCATCGCTGATATAGGCAACACAATCGGTATACCCTTTTGCTATCACTAGGCTCTCGATTTGCGCTTCGCACAAAGCAACTTGCACTAAATCTTCTAATTTTTTATTTGTTTGTGCCGATTCTGCATCATCGCTGTATGCCATCGCTTCTTGCAGTAACTCAACTGCGCTATCTCTTGCTTCTTGTCGGGACAGCCGAACCGCGGCAAAATAGTCTGTAACGCTATCTCCGACCTCACCGTCAAAGGAAAGCGCGTTTCCGTCATTCATAACAAGCATATCCGCGGACATAATTTTATCCTGATCTAATGTGTCCGTTAAATTCGCTGTTGTTTGGTCCTCAGTATAAAGCCAGTTGACATAGATGCCTGCGCAGACAGTGACCAATAACGCACCGGCGACTAAGTTTTTCTTCCAAGTTTTCATGAAAAAGCCTCCATTCATTTCATTTTCAATACAGAAATACAATTTGCACCTATTCCGGTAAGTTTCGATACCGCTTCAACAATCTCATAGCGTACGCTGGGGTTATCGGCACCTTGACAAATGATAATCGCACCACGGTATACAGCCGGAATTTTTTGTTTAATCAAACCGATTTCATTGCGGTTTGCATCCGTTACCGTTACAGTGTCGGAATGATTGGTTGTGTTACCGCCATCCACTGCGCAATCTTCATCAGTTTGGTATAAAGTTTCCTCGCCGGATGACAATGTCAAAATTACTTCAACATCCCCCGCCCCTTCCACTTTACTTAAAATCTGCGACAGCCGCATTTCAAAGTTTTCCTCTATTTTATTTACCGGTGACGCAACAGCAGTTTCGGTTTTTCCGGATTCCGTTGGCAGCAACATAAATACCAAACCGATTGCAAAAATTAAAAATGCGTAACGATATTTTTTAACAAAAGATGTCACCTTATCTGCAATCGATTTTATTGCCATATTTGCTTCTCCGTCGGAATCCCGATTTCTTCTTCCAAGAATTTCTGCATCATCTGTTTGGTATATGGTGAAACATTACCGCTAATCTTTACAGAATCCGGCGACGACGGTAATGAACCTGTCAAGGTAAGTTCCACCTCTATCTCGAGATGATAATCAAGGGCTTTGTCCAAAATATATGCTTCGAGTTTTTCTTTTATGATTTTATTGGTTGCTTCCTGCGCCATATTTTTCCCCTCCGATATTGCAACTTCAGCATCTGCAGTAATACCTTCATAATAAATGTTCAAATCCCCTATTTTGATTTTTAATAACGGGGTTAGCATCGTAAATGCCAAAAAAATACCCGATATCAGTTTTATCATTGCGCCACTGGCACTTTTTTTATGGATTAGTGTTGTTAATATGCCGACAATTAGGAAAGCAACAATTAAGGTAATGAGATATTGATGTATCAAATTCATCAACCTATTCCTCTCATAAAACAAACCGTACTGACAAGATGCAGTAAGCAAACGCATCCCGTCATTGCCAGTAAAATTCCCATCACGGAAGTAAAATCTTCAATGAGTTTCATAGAATTCTCTGCGCCAAAAACGCCACAGACAGCCCCGCACAACTTCAAAAGAATATACTGAAAACCGATACGCAAAAAAGGAATGATACAAATGGCAATCATGGTTAAAAGGCCATAAATGCCTGCTGCGTTTTTCATAACACCGGCACTTACTAAAATAACTTCTGATGCATCCGACATCACACTTCCCACAACCGGTACAATGCCGGAAAGTGCCAACTTTGTGGCTTTGACTGACGCAGAATCAACAGTACCGCTGATTACACCGGTAATACTTATAAAACCGGTAAACAAATACAGAGCAATTTTTAACGACCACGTTATCAGCCATTTCACAAAATTTTTTAAGTTCTTTAAAACATTTTCTTGGATAGCGCCGTTTGCGACAGCGAGCGATATAAAAATATAAATCATCGGAATAATCAATTTTGAGATTGCGGTTGACAGAAGGCTATTAAACAGAACCGTTCCCGTATAAAGACCGGTTGCGGTGGTAATACCGCCTTCTGCCGCAATGGCTGTTGTCATAACGGGAAGAAACAGTTTTCCGTATTCTGACAACTCGGTTACCGTTTGAATGCCGAGTTGTAAAAACGCATTTGTCGGTTTTACCAATAGCACGGCGATACATAGCGTTCCAACAAGTTGTGTCACATAATCTGCCGATTTTGCATAGCACTTAATCATGGCAACCAGCAAAACAATTCCAATTAAACAAGCGCAAATCGTTGTTGCTTCGGCAATATCCGGTCTTAGTTCGCCAATTGCGTTTTTGAATATGTAAAGTAGGTCGTCCCCAAAATTTGCACTTTGTTTTGGCATAATTTCTTGTGCCGTTGCAGGTGCTGAAGGCGGTGTGATTTCCATTGCTTGTACCGGTAACGCAAATAAAAGAATTATTCCAATGAGTGTCAGTATTTTTTTCATAGTGCCACCAGTATTTCTTCCATCAGTTTCAAAAGTTCAGAAAACAAAGGAACCGAAAACCACAAGATAACGCCCGTGGCAAGTATCTGAACAGATTTCCCCATTGCGCTGTTTCCGGTATCGCTACATATATGACCGACTATCTCGGCAATGAGGGCGATTCCTACCGATTTCATCAGGATTTCCAACATCTTATTGTCCAGATTTCCAAGAATGCGCAGATCTTCTATTAAATTTACAATCGGTTCTAAATATTTCAGCGCAGCAAAAATAACCATCGTACACACAACAACGGTCAGCAAAAGGGATATATCTTTGCTTTGTTTTGCCAAAATTAAATAGAATACCAGTGCGATTAAGATGCCCCCTGAGGCCTTTAAAAAATTATCCATTAAAAACCAAATAACGATTTGACCAACGCAAATAGGTCGGCAATTTTTTGCGCAACAATCATTAAAACAACCACCAATCCGGCTAAAGTTGTCATCGTTGCTTGCTCATCACGACCGGAGCGGGACAAAACCTGATTCAAGATCGATGTAATAATTCCGATGGCTGCGATTTTAAATATTAAATCAATATCCATATCAAATAAACAGTATTACAATTGCCGCGCCTGCGCACACACCTAATGTCTGGTAACTTCTTAGGCGAACATCTTGATTGTTGATGTGTTCTTCCAAAATGCGCCGAATATCGTTTTGGATGGATTTCAAACCATCTATTTGTCCGTCCATATCAAAGTGACCTAAAATACTTCCAAGGCTAATTAAATTTTCCTTTGTTTTTGGCGGCAAATCCGGAACGCTGGCAACCGCGGCAAGCATACACTGCTTCACTTCCGGTGAAACTTGATTTTCTAATTCCTTTGCCAAGGCAATAAATACTTTTCCAAGACTATCGTTGTAGTTTTCGGCAACTTTTCTGCATGAATCCGGAAGTTCCGTTAAATGGTACTGCATTTGACATATCATAAAACCGATTGCCGATAATAAATTTCGCAGATAACGCGTTTCTTTTCTATGGGCAGAGGCAACAAGAAAACCAAAACAAGCCGAGCCGACAACAATCAAAATTGCACCTATGATTTTTACGTTCATACGATCATCCTTTCTGCGGTCCACTTTTTATTCTTGTGAATAATTAACAATGTATCAAAAAGTTTATTTTCTAATAAAGGGCGATATATGTGTCTGCTTTCCAAATCTTTACGATTTCCTGCGTGGGCCGTTGCAATCAATTTAACACCGCACCAACCCGCATGAAGCAAAGCATTACAATCCGCTTCTGCGGTGATTTCATCCACAGCAATCGTATCCGGCGTCATATTGCGTAAAACTGTCATTATTCCCTCACCCTTTTTGCAACCTGATAATATATCGGTGTGACAGCCTGGATAAAAACATAGATTTTTGTTTGCATAGGGAAAGATTTCTTCCTTTTCGTCTACCACAGAAATGCATTCGTTTCGTTTATCTGAGCGTTGTCGAATTAAATCGCGCAGTAATGTTGTTTTACCGCATCCCGGCGCTCCAATAATCAGAATAGAACCGTCAGAAGAAAATATATCGCCGGAAATCCCCATAAAATCCTTTGCAACTCGGATGCAAAGCGAGGACGGAATTTGAATTCCCCGCATTTGGTTGTGGTCCGCAACAGCCTTACCACAAATCCCTATGCGATGTCCTCCCTGAGCGGTGATATATCCTTCTGATATCGTCGATGCAGCCCAAGGGGAATATCTGGATGCAATATTGATGCAAAAAGTTAAATCTTCTAAGGAAACAACTTTTTTTAATGTTTGCCGTCCGTGATTAAGAATAATTTCCGGCATTTGGTTTAGTCGCAGCCGAATTTCTTGTACAAGATTTGGTTCAAACTTGTCCACCTCGCACCGCATCCAAGTCGGCAGTAAGCCGATAAGTTCCATCCAGGCACATTTCATAGGCATCACTCCTACTCAAGACTATGCAAGGAAGACAAGCATATGCAAAAAAATAGTCGGTAGCATTCGCTACCGACTATAAATGGTTTTTATTCTTCCTCAAGCATATCCTCTGAGGGATTCATATCGTCAAAGCCGAGTTGATCGTTTCCGCCGTTACGCATAGCGTTCCACTGCTCTTTTGTAATCAAAATTGCTCTGGGCTTACTGCCGACAAACGGACCGACAATCCCCTTCTCTTCCATTTCATCCACAATTCGGGCTGCTCGAGCATAACCGAGTTTCAACCTACGCTGTAGCATAGAAACGGATGCCTGACCGGTTTCCAAAATCACATCTACTGCCGCAGGCAACATTTCATCACCGGAAAGTTCATCCGAGGTAGGCTCATTTGTAACCGTAACATTCTTGCTCTCGGCTTGCGATGCCTTCTTCTCAATTTCTTCCATTACTTGATGGTCATATTCCGTGGTGAAATTAGATTTCACATAGTTGGCAACCGCTTCCACTTCAGGGTCACTGACGAAACAGCCTTGCACACGGCGAGGTTTGCCGTTGCCAATGGGGGCATAAAGCATATCGCCTTTACCAACCAATTTTTCCGCGCCTTGGGTGTCCAAAATAATTCTGGATTCCATTGCAGAGGCAACAGCAAAGGCGATTCTCGAGGGAATATTCGCCTTCATCAAACCGGTAATCACATCGGCAGAAGGCCGCTGGGTGGCAATCACAAGGTGAATACCGGCGGCACGACCCATCTGCGCAATTCGACAAATAGACTCTTCTACTTCCTTTGCGGCAACCAGCATCAAGTCAGCAAGTTCGTCAATAATAACCACAACCTGCGGAAGTTTCTTTGCATCCGTTTCTTGATCTTCAATAATACTATTGTAAGATTCCAAGTCACGAACACCGGCGTCAGACATTGCCTTATATCGGCGCATCATTTCCGTAACCGCCCACTGCAAAGAGCCTGCGGCCTTTTTAGGGTCGGTCACAACCGGAATAAGCAGATGGGGTATACCGTTATAGATACCAAGTTCCACCATTTTGGGGTCAACCATAATGAGTTTGACATCGTCAGGGCTTGCTTTATACAGCAAGGAAATGATGATGGAATTCATACATACGGACTTACCGGAACCGGTAGTACCGGCAATCAGCATATGGGGCAAACGGGAAATATTACCAACAATGCAACTTCCACCAATATCCTTGCCTACCGCAAAAGAAGACTTGGATTTGGCTTTACTGAACTCTTGAGAGTCAATAACCTCGCGCAAAGATACCATCGTTACAGCACGGTTGGGAACTTCGATGCCAACGACGGAAATTTTTCCGGGTACGGCGGCAATACGCACACCGGTAGCGCCCAAACTTAACGCAATATCGTCAGCCGCAGAGGTGAGTTTGCTGAGTTTGACACCCTTTTCCAGTTCGACTTCATATCGGGTAACACTGGGTCCACGGGTGACATTGATGATATGCGCATCAATCTTAAAACTTGCAAGTGTTTCATTCAAACGGCGTGAGTTTTCCCTCATTTCCATTGTGCCGTCACCTGCCGAACCGGAAGGCAACTTCAACAAATCCATAGGCGGGAAACGGTATTCCGGCTTTGCAATTTCTTCCTGCTTGGCAATTTCCATCGCAACTTCTGCCGCAGATTCTTCTGCGTCTTGAGAGGTAACCTTTTCTTTCACAACAAAAGCCTTCTGTTCCGTGGTAGGAATGGGTTCTTGAACCTCATCCACATCCAATGGGGGCATTTGCGCAGGAATGGTTTTCTGTGTTTTGCCAATCGGCAATATCTCAGGTTCTGCTTCATAATGCGCTTCGGAAGATGTATTGGAAACCGCAACCGGATCATCCACATCTGCGTCAATTTGGCTCATAATGGCATCCAATTTGCCTTGTTTCGGTGCAGAGGTAACCGGAATATCTATAACCTCTTCTTCGTGCTCAGCCACTTCAGCGTGGACTTCTTCTGCCATCTTCCTTCGACGCTCTAAGTATTCAATTCTTTTATTAGCAATGTGATTGACCACAACAGCGGCAGGTTCTTCTCTTATTTCGGGGATATCCTCAAATTCGAGACGGGGTCTATTTTTGACAGCACGAATAATGCTGGGAATGGTGATTTGCATACCGGCAAGGAATAAAATCAAACCTGCCAACACAAGTAAGATATAGGAAATAATCGGACCACATAAAAGTTTAATCAAAATCGCCAAACATCCACAAATCAGTCCGCCGGTTGTACCGTCAGCGCCACCGATATAAAGTTCTTGGACAAAACCAAAACCGGAAGGCAACCCTTGCGGGTTTAACACCAGATGGGATATGCAGCCGCAAATCAGCACAAATGCCGAAAGAGAAATTGTGCGAACACGGATCGGCTTATTGCCACTAAAAGCATGGATAATAAACAAATACAGAAGCACCGGAATTGCAACAACAAATCCGGTTTTGCCAATGAGTCCGTGGATGAAATTACACAAAAAAGCCATCAGGACACCGTCAGGCAAAAAGAATGCAACAACAAATAAAATGAATAGTGCAAGACAAATCACAGAACTGATTAGCCGAATTGGTACTTCGCGAACCTCGCTCTTTTTAGTCTGTTCCGCAGGCTTGCTCTTACGTACATATTTTTTAGAAGTAGATTTTTTCTTGTTTTTTGTTTTTTCCGCGGCCAGTTCAGCCTGGGACTTTCGTTTTTTATCAGCCATAGGAACCTCCTTAAACAGCAAATAGGTAAAGTAAGAAACTTAGCAGTGACACGCCCCAACAGTAATAAGAAAAACCGGAAAAACCGGCTTGGGCCATTGTCACTCTCGCTAATTTTAGGCCACCGTAACCGCCGGCAAATGCGCCGATACCGGATAGAAGGTATGTGATAAAACTCTTCCAAAAAGGGATAGGACCTGCTGTAAACATCTGTAATATATCCAGAAAAGACAATACGACCAATGCTGGAATACATAAAATAAGCGCCCAATTGAATGCGTGCTGTCTGTCAGCACCACGGGCAACGGACAGACCCGTCAAGCAACCGACACGAGAAATACCGGAAATCGCACCCAGTCCACCAAAAGCGCCAATCATAACCCCGTCCAATTGGGACATTCCGCCGGCTTTTTTATTGCCCTGCAACATCTGACCGGGTATAAACAATAAAATTCCGTTTAGTAAAAGAAAGCCTGAAGTGATTAATAAATTACCTTCACCACTGCGAAAAATATATGAAAATGCAATCAAAACGATTAACATCGGTATGGTTGCGCTTCTTGCAAAGCGCCAATCCTGACGGTAATGGGAAGAAAATTGATAACCGTTACGAGAACTTCTCTGATTTCTTGCGTATTGCAACTGTTCAAAAAGTGGCTTGCAAGTATACAAAAGTGAAAAAATTAAAGAAATATGTATCCCAAAATTCCGAACCGGATCCGGTTTTTCCACACCAAAAAGAAGCATCGCAATCTGTTGATGCGCGCGGGAGGATATGGGTAAAAACTCAGAAATACCGGAAATAAGACCGTATAAAATACTTTCCAGCCAATTCATATTCATACCGGTTCCTCCTTTGCGCATAATTTTATTTATTTTAACATAAAACTAAAAAAATTTCCAGTGGTTATTAAATTTTTAACTATTCGTCGCTGAATTTTCTTTTTTCTGCTGAGAAATCATTTCGTGTAGCTCCTCCAGTGCATCGTTAAGACCACCCAAGTGGTCAATCAAACCGGACGAGACTGCTTCCTTTCCATAAAGAATCGTGCCGACATCTGTTGCCATTTCACCGGTTGCCATCATATATTTTTCAAACTGTTTTTTAGTAATTTTCGAGTTTTCTGTTACAAAATCCGCAATTTGTTCCTGAATTCGTTGAAAATATCGGAATGTTTGCGGCGCTCCGACAACCAATCCGGTCATACGAACCGGATGCACGGTCATACTGGCTGTGGGTGTAATATAGGATTTCTTCGTACAAACCGCCAACGGAATACCAATAGAATGCCCACCGCCTAAGACGAGAGAAACCGTCGGTTTTTTCATACCAGCAATCATCTCTGCAATGGCAAGCCCCGCTTCGATGTCACCACCAACGGTGTTTAGAAGCAACAATAGCCCGTCTATATCGTCACTTTCCTCAATCCCTGCCAGCAAAGGCAAAACATGCTCATATTTTGTAGTCTTTACATTTTCCGGCAATACTTGGTGTCCTTCCACTTGTCCGATAATTGTCAGCGTATAAATGTTTCCGTTTTCGCCTTTGGTGATATCCGAACCGAGTTCAACCACCCGTTCCCTTTCCTCTTTTTTCATATCTGCGTTATTATCTATATTCATATCATTACCTCCCCTACTATAGACTAACCTATTTCTAAGAAACAATTCACCCTTGCCAAGAAGCATTGTTTATTGTATAATAACTCGGGTGATAAAGATGGCAACAAAAACAAACGCAGTTCGGTTGATTCTGCAAGCCGGTTATTCTTGCAAGGAAGCATTTTATGAATTTGATGAAAATGACCTCAACGGCAATCACGCCGCAGAAGCAATCGGCTTTCCGCCGGAACAAGTGTTTAAAACCTTAGTTGCACGAGGAACGAACACCGGTATCAATGTATTTTGTATTCCGGTCTGCTGTGAGTTGGATCTCAAACTTGCGGCCAAGGTTGCCGGTGATAAAAAAATGGAAATGCTACCGGTGAAAGAATTACATGCAACAACTGGCTATATCCGTGGTGGTTGCAGTCCCATCGGGATCAAGAAAAAATACCCCACATTTATTGATTCGACTTGCGAACTTTTTGAGGAAATAGCCGTTTCCGCAGGGGAACGCGGTCATCAAATGATTATTCCCTACCACACTATATTGGATCTTGCCAATGCTAAAATCACAGATATTATTGTTTAAGCAAAGAGAAAGGATATAACAATGCAGTACGAATATAAGACAAAAGGCACTTGTTCTCAACGGATTTTGTTTGAAATCGAGGACGAAAAACTGAAAAATGTTCAGTTTATCGGCGGTTGTCACGGCAACCTGCAAGGTATCTGTAAACTGGTAGAAGGTATGGATGTGAACGAAGTTCTCAGTCGTTTGGAAGGTATCCATTGCGGTATGAAACCTACCTCCTGCCCTGATCAACTGACTAAAGCAATTAAAGAAGCAATGAAATAAAAAACTGCCGTAGCATTTGCTACGGCAGTTTTATTATTCCCCAACAGCGGAAAGAATGTAATTGACAAGTTCGTCTCTGCCGGTTCCCTTTTCAGCAGAAAATGGAATAATCGGGCACTCATCGGGCAGTTCCAAGTCTTCACGGATGGTTTTGAGATTGGGTTCGATTTCACTCTTCTTGAGTTTATCGAGTTTATTGGCAACAACCACAAAGGGGCAACCGCTATCTAAGAACCATTGCGCCATTGTGATGTCGTTATTCGTGGGAGCATGGCGGGCATCCACAATAAAAACACCCAAATCAATTCTCTGGGAAGCAAAATAACTTTCCATCAGTTTGCCCCAACGGTCCTTTTCTGCTTGGGCAACTTTTGCGTAACCGTAACCGGGCAAATCCACAAAATAGCATTTCTTATCAATGGTAAAGTAATTTACATGGATGGTTTTGCCCGGTTTTTCCCCAACACGGGTAAAATTCTTTCTTTGCAAAATGCGGTTAATCACAGAGGATTTACCTACATTGGATTTTCCCGCAAAGGCAATTTCCGGCAAACGATTGCTGGGAAAATCCTTTGCGGATGCCGCAGAAATCAAAAAATCAACAAGTTGAAAATTCATCTATCTACCTCATTGGCGAATGACCGGATTACGTTTTTTCGCAGTTACTTCCTCAGGAATGTCTTGCAAAATTGTGGGTACAAATTCCGTTGTTTTGTTCAGCGCGGTTGCCAAAACGGTATCAATGCTCTGCGCTGTTACAAAATTCAAAGAACTACGCACCACCGGGTCAATATCGTTCAAATCCCGCTCATTATCCTTCGGAATAATCACAGTAGAAACACCGTGACGAAGAGCGGCCATAGTCTTTTCTTTCAAACCACCGATAGCCATCACGCGACCGCGAATAGAAATCTCACCAGTCATAGCCACATCCCGACGGACACTCACGCCGGTCAAAGCGGAAACAATCGCGGTGCAAACGGTAACGCCCGCAGAAGGCCCGTCTTTGGGTACAGCACCTTCGGGAAAATGGACATGAATATCCTTTGACTTGTAGAAATCACAGTCAATTCCCAAATTATCGGCATTGGCGCGAATATAACTCAGGGCGGCATGGGCAGATTCTTTCATCACATCGCCCAAGTTGCCGGTCAATTCCAGTTTTCCCGAGCCGTCCATCACATTGACTTCCACTTCCAAAACCTCACCTCCGACAGATGTCCAAGCGAGTCCGGTAACCAAACCAATTTGGTCATTACCGGGAATTCTATCCGGCAGGAATTTTCTGGTTCCTAAAAACTTTTCCATATTTGTTCCGGAAACATCGACCTTTTTAGGTGCATTCTCCCCTACCAAAATCATATCTGCCTTGCGACAAATTTGGGCAATATACCGCTCCAAATTACGCACGCCGGATTCTCTGGTATAGCAGTTGATAATCTCACGAACCGCATCCTGAGAAATTTTCAGTTGGGATTTTTTCAATCCGTGCTTTTTCATTTCCTTCGGAATTAAGTGATCCGTCGCGATTGCCAATTTTTCCTCATCCGTGTAAGAACTCAGTTCAATTACTTCCATACGGTCTAAAAGCGGCCGAGGAATGGTATCGAGGGTATTGGCGGTTGTTATGAACATCACATCGCTCAAATCAAAAGGAATTTCCAAATAATGGTCACGGTAGGTTTTGTTCTGCTCGCTGTCCAAAATTTCCAAAAGAGCGGCGCTGGGGTCGCCTCTGTGGTCAGAACCTAATTTGTCAATTTCATCCAAAAGAAGGACTGGGTTTTGACTGTCAGTCTGAATGAGGGCTGTCAAAATTCTGCCGGGCATTGCGCCTACATAAGTCTTTCTGTGTCCGCGAATATCTGCCTCATCCCGAACACCACCCAAGGCAATACGGGCCATTTTCCGATTTAAACTACGGGCAATGGAATAAGCAATTGATGTTTTGCCAACACCGGGAGGGCCAACAAGGCAGAGAATTTGCGGGGGCATTTGTGGTGCAAGTTGACGAACCGCAATGGTCTCTAAAATCCGTTCTTTGACTTTTTCTAAGCCAAAATGTTCCTTCTGTAAAATCTTGTTCGCAGAAGCAACATCTAACCGTTCCTTGGTGCGTTTGTTCCAAGGCAGTTCCAATACGGTATCTAAATAATTACGCAAGACAGAGGCTTCCGCAGACCCAAAGGGCTGTTTTTTCAGCCGTTCTACATCTTTGAGTAGTTTTCTCTCAACATCCGCTTCTAAATTCAGCAATAGAATGTTTTTCTCATATTCCGAAAATTCCGAATACTCGTCCTCTTCCCCTAATTCTTCGCGAATTGCCCGCATTTGCTCACGAAGATAATAGTCGCGCTGATGCTGGTCAATATGAGCACGGGTTTTCTCTTGAATATCATTTTCAAGTTGCACCATTTGCACTTCTTGGCGAAGAAGAGAAATTACCTTCTCAAGGCGTTTGACGGGGTTGAGTTGGCACAAAAGTTTTGCCTTATCCGGATACTCGATTCCTGAGTTTTGCGCAATACAGTCCGCGAGAAAACTGCAATCGTCAGATGCAATCATCTGCAGTTGCACGGCTTGGGCAGGGTTTTCGACCATTGTCGCATAATTGGTATACAGCGTTTTAGCCTCACGGCGCAAAGCCTTGGTTTTTAAATTTTCGCTGTAGGATGTTTCCAAAACGCTTTCAACAACACCGGCCAAAAACGGCGTTGTTTGGCTAAGTTCTGTGATTTTTGCGCGATAAACACCGGTCACTAAAACCCGAACATTATCCCCTTGGGATTTTAGTATTTGCTTAATTCTCACAACAGTACCAATGGGATACAAACCAATTAAACCGGGATTGTCCTCCAAAATATCCTTTTGAGGCATCAACAGCAGGGTTTGGTCATGTTTCATCGCGTTTTCCAACGCCAGCGCAGACTTCATTCTGCCTATATCAAAATGCACGGTTTGTTCCGGAAACACTGCCAATCCACGCAGAGCCAAAACCGGCATTCTTCTTGAAATAATTTCTTGGGTCATATTGGTCTCCTTTTTCACAATGGAACAAAAAGGGGGTAGAAATCTACCCCCAAAATGTTAGTTTTTTGCGTTGAATGCTGTTCTAGGCTTTGCCTTATTCCGAACGATTTTAGGCTGACCGCCATTGATACAATCAGCAGTAATAATCACTTTGTGAATAGACAAATCAGAGGGAATCGCAAACATAATTTTCATCATTGTTTGCTCCATGACAGCACGCAATCCTCTGGCACCTATTTGGCGTTCAATTGCATTTTGCGCAACTGCATCCAACGCTTCCTGCTCAATTTCCAATTCCACATTATCCAAAGCAAAAAGTTCCGTATATTGCTTTGTCAGGGCATTTTTAGGCTCTACAAGAATTCGAACAAGGTCTTCCTTTTTCAAATCTTGCAGGGATGTAATCACCGGCAAACGACCGACAAGTTCCGGTATAATACCGAACTTTAGCAGGTCGTGGGGTTGTACTTGAGCAAAGAGTTTACCGATATCACGGTTTTTCTTACTCTCAACCGGCGCATCAAAACCGATAGCAGAACGGTCTGTACGGCTTTCGATAATCTTATCCAAGCCATCAAATGCGCCACCACAAATGAACAGAATATTGGATGTGTCAACGGGGATTGTCTCCTGCTGCGGGTGCTTTCTGCCACCCTGCGGGGGCACATTGGCAACCGTGCCTTCCAAAATTTTCAACAGCGCTTGTTGCACACCTTCGCCGGAAACATCCCGTGTAATAGAAGTATTCTCACTTTTGCGGGCAATTTTATCCATTTCATCAATATAGATAATGCCCCGCTGCGCCAATTCCACATCAAAATCTGCGGCCTGCAGAAGCCGAACTAGGATGTTTTCCACATCATCACCGACATAACCGGCCTCGGTTAAGGTAGTTGCATCTGCAATTGCAAAAGGCACGTTGAGAATCTTTGCCAGGGTTTGAGCAAAGAGGGTCTTGCCGGATCCGGTGGGTCCGATGAGCAAAATATTGCTCTTCTGAAGTTCAACATCGGAATTTTTAGCAAGGAATATACGCTTATAATGGTTATAGACAGCGACAGAAAGTGCCATTTTTGCATCTTCCTGACCGATAATGTAACTGTCCATATACGCCTTCATCTCCATCGGCGTAGGCAAATGGTCCGGCATTTCTTTATTCTGAATATCATCCTGCAGCAAATCGCAACATGCCTGCACACAATCACTGCAGATGCAAACATCAGGGCCGGCAATTAAGCGCGCCTGATCTTCCGGCTTGCCGCAAAAAGAACAGAATAATTTCTGCTCATCCTTTTTCGCCATGAACAGTTTCCACCTTTCTGAATTTTAACCGTGATGCGCAATCACGCGGTCAATAATACCAAATAAATTTGCTTCCTGCGCGGTCATAAAATTATCACGCTCGCAGGCTTCGGTAACTTCTTCGATGCTCTTGCCGGTATTTTCCGCAAGGATAGCATTCATACGGGACTTGATGGTTTCCAAACGCTTCATATGGATTGCCATATCTGTAATCTGGCCCTGGGTACCGGCGGAGGGCTGGTGAATCATAATTTCAGAGTTCGGCAGCGCCATACGCTTGCCCTTTGCGCCCGCAGAAAGCAAGAAAGCGCCCATAGAAGCAGCCATACCAACACAAATCGTTGCCACATCGCATTTGATATACTGCATTGTATCATAAATTGCCATGCCGGCAGTCACACTGCCACCGGGGCTATTGATGTAGAATTGAATATCCTTATCCGGATCTTGCGCTTCCAAATACAGCATTTGCGCAACAATCAAACTGGCCGTCGTATCGTTAACTTCTTCCGATAGGAAAATAATCCGGTCATTCAGCAAGCGAGAAAAAATATCATAACTCCGCTCACCACGGCTGGTTTGCTCTACAACATAGGGAATAAAACTCATGTTCGTGTCTCCTTTCAAGGTTTAGAACATTTTAACCGATACATTGGAAAATTATTCCTTTGTAGCAGCCTTTTTCTTTCTGGGGGTAGATGCAACAGCAGTATCGACAATCACCTTGATAGCCTTGCGGGTCTGCAGGCTTGTCTTGATTTCGTCAGTGGGAACCATTTCTTTAATCTTTTCGATTTCCAAACTATACTGCTTTGCCATTGCTTCCAGTTCCTCGTTGATTTCATCATCGGAAACTGCTATCTCTTCAACTTCAGCAATCTTTGCCAAAGTCACATTGATTTTAGCCTGCTTTTCGGCAGCGGGACGGAACGCATTGCGCATGGTGTTCATATCGCCGCCCATCATCTTTGCGTAGGCGTCCATAGAATAGCCGCTCATCTGCAACTGATAACCGAAACGCTCCATCTGATTATCCAACTCGGCTTCTACCAAAGCCTTGGGCATATCCACAGTGGTGTTCTCAGCAGCCTTCTCAACACAAGCCTGCTCAAAAGCGTTGTTAATCTTCTTTTCGGCATCTGCCAAAGCCTTAGCGCGAATGTCCTTCTTCAGTTCTTCCAAAGTGTCGAACTCAGAGACATCCTTTGCAAACTCATCGTCCTTCTCGGGAACATTGGTAACACTGACTTTGTTGACCTTCACATGGAACACAACAGCCTTACCTGCCAAGTCCTTGTGATAGTCTTCGGGGAAAGTGATGTCGATAACTTTCTCGTCACCGGCAGCCATACCGACAACCTGCTCCTCAAAACCGGGAACAAAAGAACCGGAACCCAACTTCAGGTCAAAGTTATCGCCCTTACCGCCGTCGAAGGCAACACCGTTATCAAAGCCTTCAAAGTCGATGTTAGCGGTATCGCCCATTTCGGCAGCGCGCTCAACAACTTCTGTGGAAGCAACATTCTGAGCCATACGGTCCAACTCAGCCTCAACCTGCTCATCGGTTACGGCAGCCTTTTCCTTTTGAACCTTCAAGCCCTTGTAGTCACCCAAGGTAACTTCGGGGTAAATCTCGGTAGTCAAAGTCAAGGTAACAATATCTTCGTCGTTAATATCCATATCGGTCAGGTTGGGACGGCCAATTGCCTTAACATCCTGATCAATCACAGCAAACTGATAGATTTCGGGGAAGATTTCTTCCAAGCCATCATCATAGAAAACGTGTGCGCCGTACATAGATTCAATTATCTTACGGGGGGCTTTGCCCTTACGGAAGCCGGGAACCATAATGTTCTTGCGGGCCTTCATATAAGCCTTTTGAACACCGGATTCCATCAGGTCCTTATCGATTTCCACTACGATGGTAGTCTCATTACCCTTTTTTTCAATGCTCTTTACATTCATTTTTGTTTCCTCCAATTATATCAGGTCAAAGAAATGACCTTCCTTTTTTACATTTTTTGCATCCGAATTATTTTAGCAGAGAATATTGAAAATGTCCACTGTTTTCTTAAAATTCTCTACGAAATTACAGGAAAGGGCGTAAATGCAAGCCTATCTGCCGAAACTAGGCGATATTCAATGCCATCCCATAGCCCTTCTTGCGCCAAACCGTGGCTTGCTCCGTGTAAATGGCCGTAAAAGCAACGCCGAACATCGTACTTTTTAAGTAACGTTAAAATCTCATTGCATTCATACCCTTTGTAACGCGGCGGATAGTGCAAAAAAACTAATTTTTGCTTGTCCCCTGCTGACTGTAAAGATGCTTCCAAGCGTATCAATTCTCTTTTAAACACTTTTTCATCGTGTTCGCCGGAACGCTCTTCTTCGAAGAACCAGCCTCTTGTGCCGCAGACCGCATAATTGCCATATTCATAGTGATTATTATTTAGAATGAATTGATTGGAAAAACCGTTATCTTCGCAGAATTTATAGAATTTTTTTGCGGTACTCCACCAATAGTCGTGATTGCCCTTTAGGATGATTTTCTTACCAGGAATCCGGTCAATCCAAGAAAAGTCTTCCCTCGCCTCTTCTAAACTCAATGCCCAAGATAGGTCGCCCAGTAAAACCGTAGTATCCTCAGGACCAATTTTGGATAAACCCTGCTCTAATTTGTTCATATACCCTACCCAAGCACCGCCGAAGACATCCATCGGTTTCGGCGCGCCTAAGCAAAGATGCAAATCTCCAATTGCATATAAAGCCATATTTGCTCCTTAGGATTTCAAAATTTTATCCGATTTTAATCCGGTAGCCTTTGAAATTACCTCAACATAATGGGCCGGTGTTTCTCCGGATACCACCAAAGTTACCCGACTTTCACCGGTCTTCGCGCGGTAATCTTGAAGACCGCCCAAGCACAGCGCGGTATTGGGATCAGAGATATAGCCGGTAGTACGATAGACACTGTTGATGGTCGCGGTGGCGCGGTTTTCTCCGGCAACCGTTGCAAAAAAAGCATCTGCCAGAACCGGACTTTGTTCCTCGCTGAGTGTATAAGACAATCCCTTTTCACAACTTGCAATAAAACGAGCAACTTCCGCCGTTCCGAAAACATCACCGATTAAGCGCTCTAAACCGCACTGTAAGGATAAATCAGTACCCGCAGGAACAAATGTACCTCTATGCACAAAATCCCAAGTGGCGCTATTATCCACACCGGTAAAGATAATCTTGCCAATGGGTAATCCCAATTTTTTGGCATACCATGCGGAAATCGGCTCGGAAAAATCACCTAAAAGCAGGGAAACATCAAAACTTCCATCTTCTTCGGTAGCATTTTCTCGAAGCATTTGGCCGTAAATACCAAAAAGAACTGCTATATATACTGCAATTTTTGTCCAATCGGAAGTGATTTTCTTTTGCGCATTTTCAGAAATTTTCCCCGAAAGCATCTTCAAAATATAATCATACTTACCGTCCAAGTTGTGCCACAATTCTGCAACAGCAATTCGATGGTTCATTTGTATAACGCGAAGCGGATTTCTACCGATGCAGAAATCTACATCCCAACTGGTAAGTCGTGAGGAAAAAAACATATTTAGAATTTCCGCAACTGTTTCAGAGAAACTTTTTTCCTTTAGTCCGACAATCTCTTCCTGCGTAAATTTTGGCAGAGAAAAGGGTACAAATCTGCCGCCGTCAGGTCCAAAATCCTCGCAAATAGCCCGATGGGCGGTATAGGCATCTCGGATGGTTCTTGTCGTTACATACAACATTGTTTCATCACTCCCATTGCATTTTCCCAGAATATTTTCTGAACCAAAGAACTGTCCAATCCCCTATCTAACAAGCGATTGGATAATTTTTCATATCCTAAAATTCCGTCAAATCCCGTTACCAAAGTGTCACAACCATCCAAATCACCGCCAAGGGCAATGTGATTGCAATCGCTGTCTAACTCAATAAAATGAAAAATATGGTCACAAACCATATCTAAATCGGGATTGGATCCGACAAATTCAGAATATAGGTTGATACCGGCAACACCGCCGGTCTTACAAATTTCGGTAAACATCTCATCTGTGAGATTTCGGTTCACCGCGCAAACACTTCTGCTATTGGAATGGGTTGCCACAATTGGTCCTTGGGTGATGTCCATAATGTCCCAAAAGCCCTCATCGCTGATGTGACTTACATCAATCAAAAGACCCAACCGTTGCGCTTCTTTCACATATTCCGCACCTTGTTCTGTTAAACCGCCGCCGGTGACCTGCGAACCGGTCAAAGGGTTCTTTTCATTCCAGCCCAAAGTGGAAATGCGAAAACCAATTTTATATAAATCCTCTAATAATGCGGGGTCAAAGCCAATACCGGCAGTGCCTTCTAAGGTTAAGATTGCCGAAGCAATCCCCTCTCGGGCATTCTGCGCAATATCTTCCGCAGAAAACGCTTGTCGGACGATTGCACGGTTTTTGTGTAATTCACTTAAAATTCCGGTCAACTGCCGTTCAAATGACAGCATCGGATTCTGACAGTCTTCTGCTGTCGTAAAGCAAGCAAAACACTGGGCATAGGCCGGTAAATAGGCCGCCCGATTTAAGTCGATATGTAAATCATTATCCTTTAAATAAATCGGTTTCTCACCAACCAAGTCTAATTTGCTTGCCGTATCGCAGTGCAAATCAAATACGGGAAAATTCATTGGAATGCATCCTCCAAATGATAAATTTCCGGCTTTTTTGTATCTATACCGTCCGGTGCATAAATTTCAATCACATCAAAGCGAGGCTGTAAATTTGTGGGATTTTCCGCAAGATAAATCTCGGCAGTTGTGCGCAGCCTATTTTGTTTGTGACTGTCCACATGTTCCAACGCTCTTGCGAAACTTGCTGATTTCCGCAGTTTCACTTCCACAAAAACCAAGTATTGGGAATTGGAAACAATTAAATCAATTTCCCCAAAACGGCTGTGGTAATTCGCGGCTATAAGGCGGTATTTCTTTTTCTGCAAGTAGGCAGACGCAAGGGTTTCACCCCAAGCGCCAACTATATTATTTCGTCCCATAAAATTTCTTTAAAAATGTCAAACGGTGTATCGGACTATGACCAAAATTTCGAATCGCTTCATAGTGGGCCTTTGTGCCATATCCTTTGTGAATATCAAACCCGTAATCCGGATATTGTTCAGCCATTTCTAGCATAAAATCATCACGAGAGACTTTTGCCAAAATGGATGCCGCCGCAATACTTGCGCTCAAACTATCGCCATGTACGACTGTGTCGGAAGGAACGCCAAAATCCTTATTGCGGTTCCCGTCAATGAGAATATGTTCCGGTTTGACAGAAAGTTGCGCAATTGCCCGCTCCATTGCAAGAAATGTTGCTTGCAGAATATTTATTTCGTCAATTTCCTTTTCGTCGGCAAAGGCGATACCGTAAGCAATTGCCTTTTCTTGAATAATCGGAAATAATTCTCGACGCTTCTTATCGGTCAGTTTCTTGCTGTCATTTAAACCGTCGATATCCACATGGGGTGGTAGAATCACAGCGGCGGCGCAAACCGGCCCTGCCAAAGGCCCTCTGCCTGCTTCATCCACACCGCAAATAAGAGTTAGTCCCCTATCGTAAAAACGCTGTTCAATTTCCCACATATTGACTTCGCTCATACCAAATCCTCCGGCATTTCAAGAGTAAAAAAGCCAAGTTTTCCGGAACGGTATTCATCAATCAAAACCTTGCTCATTCGCTCCGTATTGATTTCGCCTCTGGCAAGCAGGTAGCCCCGCTTGCGTCCCATTTCTTCCATAAGCATATATCCCGGCAAGTCCGATGCAACATCAATGCCATAGCGGTTGCGCAGGGTATCGGGATAATATTTCCACAACAATTCGGCAAAGTGGCAGGCAAGTTCTTCCACATCGATAATATTTTCCTTCACAGCACCGGTATACGCCAGCATCATACCTACCTCAGGGTCTTCAAATTTCGGCCACAAAATACCGGGGGTATCTAACAGAAGCAAGCCGTTTTCCACGGTCACCCACTGTTTACCCCGGGTTACACCGGGTCTATTCTCTGCCTTTGCGCCCTTTCTACCGGAAATTTGGTTAATCAGGGTAGACTTTCCCACATTAGGGATACCCACAATCATAACTTTTAAAGGTCTGTTCATCCCTCGAGCGGCATCTCGCTCAATTTTTTCTTTCAGAACAGAACGCACTGCAGGCAGAAAATTATTTATGCCCTTGCGAGATTTGCAATCCGTAGCCAGTGCGGCCATGCCCTTACCGCGAAAATATTCCATCCAACGCTTTGTTGCATTGGGGTCGGCAAGGTCCATACGGTTTAGTACAATAATTCTTGGTTTATTCCCGCAAATTGCATCAATATCCGGATTACGGCTGGACATTGGAATGCGAGCGTCTACAATTTCGCAAATTGCATCCACCAATTTTAAATCGGCTTCAATTTGACGACGCGTCTTCGTCATATGTCCGGGGTACCACTGGATACTCATTTGTCTTTCGTCCATTCGGATAACCCTCCGATTCTATCAAAATCTCTTGAAACTTTTCCGCCGTTATTTCCCGGAAAAAACAAGAAAATTGCCTTTCCTAATATTTCCCGTTTGTCAATCAGACCAATTTCAGTGCTACGACTATCCTTGGAAACATTACGGTTATCACCCATCACAAACAAACAGCCTTCATCCACTGTTAAGGGAAATTCAATTCCCTCTTGCAGATTAGTCGGCGTGAGGGTATAGGGTTCCTCCAAGGCTTCCCCGTCCACATATACAACGCCTGCTTCAAAGTCAATATCGACACTTTGACCTTCCTTGGCGATCACGCGCTTGATAATCGGCGTGCCATTATCATAAGAATCCTTGCTGGCAACAATAATATCCCCATGTTTCGGCTCTTGATATAACACATTACCCAAAAGCAACAGCCAATCCCCATCGGTTAGGGTTGTATCCATCGAGGGTCCGGAAACCACAACCACTCGGAACAGCAGAGAAAAAACTAATAATACACCGGCAATTAAGAAAGTAAGGTCGTGAAGATAAGATAAAATCGCACTTCCAAACCTAATTTTTTTACTTTCAAGCAATTCAATTTCGTTGTGCAACTCTTGATTCTCCAACGCATTCACCTACTTTCACAAATACTTATACTATTATAAACGATTTTAGGCAATAAAAAAAGAGGGCAAACCCTCTTTTTTTATTCTTTTTTTGATTAGACCAACTCTTTAACTTTAGCGGCCTTGCCGAAACGCTCACGCAGGTAGTACAACTTAGCACGGCGTACTTTACCCTTACGGACAGTTTCAACCATTGCAACGTTGGGAGAGTGAACAGGGAAAACCTTCTCACAACCAACGCCATAACTCACACGACGAACAGTGATGGTCTCACCGATACCGCCATGCTTGCGAGCGATAATGGTGCCTTCAAACACCTGAATACGCTCACGAGAGCCTTCTTTAATTCTTACGTGCACACGAACGGTGTCGCCTACCCGCATTTCGGGCAGTTCTTCCTTCATGTACTGGCTAGACAGAGCCTTTACCAAATCCATATCTTTGTCCTCCTTAATATTGGGCGTTCGTACAATGTTTTCCCCGACGATATGGATGCCGGCACTGCAGAGGACTCACCTTGATTTCAGACCGAGGTATTATAGCACGAAACTTTGGGGAAATCAAGTGGTTTTTTCATAATTTTGGAATTATTTTCATAAATAAAAAACACATAGCAGAAAAACTGCTATGTGTTTTGGTCCGAGTGTCGAGATTCGAACTCGAGGCCTCTTGAACCCCATTCAAGCGCGATACCAAACTTCGCCACACCCGGATATTGCTCGCAATCTCTTGACCGCCCAAGTATATTAGCACACAGTTTCAGAAAATGCAAGCATTATTTTCTATTTTTCTAAAAATTTTTTAACCGCCAAAATCCGTTTTCACAACCTTGCCTAAATTCCAAAGTCTTACAACCTGATTTTCTGCTTCCGCTTTTTCCTTTTCGTTGTTATAAGACACATAAACGGTATGGGCGCAACAATCGGCGCACTCCACCTGCACATTCCAACCGCCTTCGTGTACCACAAACCCACTGCCACGGCAAATCGGGCAATCCTCCAAAATAAAATTCGGGTTAATTTCCATGATAAATCTCCTTATCGAAAAATCTTTTGTTCCTTATTGTAAATTTCAATGCGACGGCACTTAGAAAAACTAGGTTTCTTTTCCGGCAGTTCTTGAGCAATCGCTGCAGATAACAGCGCTGGATTTAAGGTCGGGTTTTGACAGCAAACAACCGCATCGAGCACAACAGTATTATCATCCAATTTGGAAACTTCCATACCGCCAATCATTGGGATGATGTTTTGCACTTGTAGTCCGGACTTGGTTTTCTTTTCTACCAGCACTTCTTCTCGCGCAAACAAAGAGGTAATATTTTCTAAAGCCTTTTCAGGAACACCTTGGTCGTATTCCAAAGTAACAGAACAACGCAATGTTGCAAGGTCGCGGATTTTTTGACCGTTTTCATACACATCCAGCACCTTGACACCCTCTACAAGCGACGCATTCAATCTCGCAAGGATTTCTTCACAAGAAACCTCATCGCCTTCTAAATCAAAATCCAAGAGTTCACAGATGCTCTCTACGCCCACAGACAAAGGTAGCGCAATCGAGACGGAAGGTCTGGGGTTAAAGCCTTGGGTGTGCTTTAAATTGAGCCCTGCGCGTTTAAAGGACCGTTGGAATACCCGCATCAGGTCAAGGTGGGACATCCAGACAGCATTACCAACTTTTTCAAATAACAGCCTAGCCATCGCAAACCACCTCCTGCAACAATTTATTCGCCCCGCAACCGCTACACTGATGGCGACAATCCGGCGTAACCTTTTCCGTATAAGACGTTTTCCGCTCGCGGAGCAGGAACTTTTTATCCAAGCCTACATCTATGGTATCCCACGGCAGGATTTCTTCCTCGCCAAATCCTCTTGTCGTGTAGAAATTCGGATCAATTCCGCAAGCCTCAAAGGCATCCAGCCAAGTTTGGTAAGAAAAATATTCATCCCAGCCGTCCAGCCTTGCGCCGCGGTTGCAAGCCTCTTCAATTACCCTGCCAAGGCGACGGTCACCGCGGGCAACCACCGCTTCTAGGCGGCTCAAATCCGGCTCGTGGTAATTATATTCAATAGATTTTGAATAAAAATGACTCTTTAAAAGTTTCGTGCGACGCAAATATTCTTCAGGGGTAATCTGCTTTTCCCACTGGAAAGGCGTATGCGGTTTCGGCACAAAAAACGCTGTTGCCACATGGACACGCAACCCTCTTTTTTTGTTGGAAGCGCACTCTTTCCAAGTGTTAATGATTTTATATACCAAGTCCGCAATGCCCAACACATCCTCGTCGGTTTCCGTGGGCAGACCCAGCATAAAATACAGTTTTACATTGTTCCAACCACCAGAAAAGGCATTGGCGCAAGCAGAAAGAATCTCTTCTTCCGTTAAGTTTTTGTTGATCACATCCCGAAGGCGTTGTGTTCCTGCCTCGGGGGCAAAAGTAAGACCGGATTTGCGAAGTGTCTGTAATTTTTGCATCAATTCTTGAGAAAAATTATCTGCCCGCAAAGATGGTACCGAAAGATTGATCTTATTTTCAGAACAGTAGGGAATCATTTTATCCGTCAATTCCCGCAGTTCTCGGTAATCCGATGTAGAAAGACTGGACAAAGTCATTTCATTATGACCAGAATCGCTTAATGTTTCTACCGCCTGCTCAAATAAAACTTCTGCGCTCTTTCTGCGAACCGGTCTGCAAGAGTAGCCGGCTTGGCAGAAACGACAGCCTCGGATGCAACCGCGAAACACTTCTAGATTTGCTCGCTCATGCACAATCTCAGCAGACGGAACAATCATCTTTGTGGGGAAATATGCCGTATCCAAATTTTCAATAATACGCTTTGTAACTTTTGCCGGCGCACCGTTTAACGGCTTTATATTCGCCAGAGTTCCATCTTCGTTGTAGGTGTGCTCATAAAAAGACGGAACATATACGCCGGCGATTTTAGAAACCTCAAGAAGAAACTTCTCTTTATCCCAATTCTCAGCCTTTGCGCGGTCATATAGACTGACAATTTCCACAGTAACCTCTTCCCCTTCCCCAAGAGAAAAAAAGTCAATAAAGTCTGCCAACGGTTCCGGATTAAAGGCGCACACACCACCGGCAAACACAATGTTTTTAAGTCCTTTTCGATCTTTAGAATGAATGGGAATGCCGGACATTTTCAGCATATTGAGAATGTTGGAATAGCACATCTCATAGCCGATGGTAAACGCCACCATATCAAAATCTTTCACGGGGCTTTGGCTTTCCAGCGCCCATAAAGGCAAATGGTTCGCCTTCATCACCTCTTCCATATCCGCCCAAGGCGCAAAAACCCGCTCACACCATACGCCGTCCATTTCATTCATAACGCCGTATAAAATCCGCATACCCAAATTGGACATACCGATTTCGTATGTATCCGGAAAACAAAAAGCGACGCGAACTCGCACATCCGACAAAATCTTTTTGATTTCATTATATTCACCACCGGTATACCTAGCAGGTTTTTGAACCGTGGGAAGAATTCTCTGTAGCAAACTCGTCATATCTTTGATACCTCACTGCTTGTAAACTATTGTCCATTGTACTATCTGTCACCCACCTTTGCAAGGACTTTTTCCGGCACACCGGCTCGAAATAGTACGACAAACGCCAAAGCAATAGGTATCAACCCAAAATGAAAACGAAAAGTTAGGAATAGCGTGAGAACAAAAAGTGCAACCGCAAAAACAACACCAAAATAAAAGCAGGCCTTATCCCCTTTTGTTTTTCCCAAAAAATACCTGAGCGCGCATCCCAACGCTCGTCCCCCATCCATCGGGTATATCGGAATAAAATTAAACAACCCCTGAATGAAGGCGCATAACGCCAAATAGGGATATTTGCACATCGAAGTGGCCAAAAGGAAACTTCCGATTGGTCCGGCTAAACAACTGCAAAATTCTTGTATTGGCGTTAGGTTATGCGTATAAATACGCGCACCGGTCACATCCAATGTAATTCGGTAAACCTTCGCTTTACAAAAAACAAGCGCAATAAGATGACAAGCCTCATGAACAATCACCGCAATCAGCCAACCAATTAACCATCGTATAGGAAACAAAAGTAATGAAAATGCAAACGCAAAATATAGGCTCGGTTTTATATCCAAGATATTATCCCGAAACATATCCGTTCTCCACAATCTCGCGGCAAAATGTTGTTACCGCATCTGCAATCGGTTCCCCTGATTGCAAGTTCGTAACCATGGCGGCGAACGCCGATTTGGTAACCCCGCAGTCACCGGGTATCAAAAAATTCTGCACGGATTTTATTCGAAACAGCATTGCAGTAATGACAACAATAAGGCAAATCGCGCCGAACTTGATTTGTTTTTTGCCGATACGGAATTTCTTTTTATCAGGAAAGTTTGTTTTCACTATCGTTTGGTCATAGGAAATATGATAACCCACATATATCACCTCCACAGTATTCTATGACACCGCCAGAAATTCAGAACAACGAAAACATTATCTAGGCTTGACAATCGGTTAATATTTCTTTATAATACATAGGCTATCGGGGTGTGGCGAAGTTTGGTATCGCGCTTGGTTCGGGTCCAAGAGGCCTCGGGTTCGAATCCCGACACTCCGACCAAAAAAGCAGAGAAGCAATGTGCTTCTCTGCTTTTTTATATCAGTTGTTGTTCGTTAATCATCAATTTAAATTGCAAGCCCAACTTTTCCGCTGCCTTTCGGCAAAGAATCATACGGTTCATAAAGATTTCAAAATAATCCATAACCGAACCGTACTGGGTGTCTACCGTTAGTTTTAATTTCACCAGTGTTCGTTCTTCATTGATTTTTAAAACAGATTTCTTGACCGAATAGTTTACACGGTCGTGGATATCAAATGTAGCCACATCCTTGTTTCGGACACGGCTTCTGCGCACATCCGCTTTGTCCGCCAAAATCAATGCCGCAGCCACCGCATTGACCGGAACACCGGTACCTTCGTCATGATTGCCGATTGCCGTAACAATGGTTGCAATTTCACCGGGGTCGCAACCCATATCATTCAAAATACTCCACGCCATCACAGCGCCGGATTGGGAATGGTCTTTTCGATTTACTAGATTACCGATATCGTGTAAATAACCGGCAATTTTCGCAAGTTCTACCGTACGGTCATCATATCCCAATGTGGACAAAATATATCCTGACATTTCTGCAACATGCACAACATGGGCAAAACTGTGTTCCGTATAACCCAAACTCAGCAAAGACTCGTCCGCACGAGTGATATATGTGCGAATGGATTCACTTTTTATTACCTGTTCATATGAAAGCATATAATCACCTCTTAAAAAATTGTATCATAATATAATGTTTATAGCAAAGACTTTCCATAAAAAATTCACATATTTTTTGTAATTTCAGTTTCCTTCGTGACATACTGAATTGGGAGGGATCTTTATGTGTACAGCAATCACATTTCAGACAAGACATCACTATTTTGGAAGAAACTTAGATTTGGAATACCAATATAACGAAGCCGTAACCATTACGCCCAGAAATTACCAATTTCATTTTCGACACGCATCCGAAAACCATACACACTTTGCAATCATCGGTATGGCAACCGTGGATAATGATTATCCTCTTTATTACGATGCCACAAACGAGTGCGGACTGAGCATCGCAGGGCTGAATTTTCCCCATTATGCCGTGTATTCCCCAATTTCAGAAGGCATCACCAACATTGCGCCCTTTGAACTCATACCGTGGGTATTGTGCAAATGCCGAAGTGTCGCAGAAACCAAGGAACTTCTAAAAAAAACAAATATTGCAAATATTCCGTACAGCGATCAGTATCCCCTATCGCCACTGCATTGGATTATTGCTGATAAACACAACTGCATCGTTGTCGAACCCACTAAAAACGGAATGGAAATCATCGACAATCCGGTCGGCGTCTTAACAAACAGCCCCGAATTTGCATTTCATTTGAATAACCTTAACAACTATCTTAATGTAACCGCCCAATGGCCAACCAATCGTTTTCACCCATCGTTAGATTTACTTCCCTACAGCGCCGGTATGGGTGGCATCGGCTTGCCGGGGGATTTATCATCCACTTCCAGATTTGTAAGGGCGGTCTTTACCAAAACAAATTCTGTATGCGACGAGGACAATAATAGCAGTATCAGTCAATTTTTCAAAATTCTCGGCTCGGTAGAACAGCAAAGAGGTTGTGTCGTGGTAAATAATGCTTATGAAAAAACAGTATATTCTTCCTGCTGTGATACAGATGCAGGTATATACTATTATACCACTTATGAAAACAGCCAAATCACCGCCGTAAGTATGCACAGTGAGGATTTGGAAAGTCAAACATTATCTTCTTATAAAATCCATCAAACGCAACAAATTCGGAAGGAAAATTTTTAAAAACTGTTACAAAAAATGCCGTGGAAATTTTCCACGGCATTTTTTGTTAAACCACATTCACTTTATTGTGTTCCATCCAATAATTTATCTGCAACATATAGGCTATTGTTTGGGGCACTTTCATAAGTTGACCGTACCAAGGCCATTTGAACTCTTTCGTAAACAAGTTTTCCAGCGCTTCTTTTCTTACAATCTGCAAAATCGGGGCATCCTTATTTTGTAAAACGCATTTTAATCTATGGCTGACTAAATTGAGATATTTGGGGTCATAGGTTTTCGGATAAGGACTTTTCTTGCGGTTGAGGACTTCGTTTGGTAAATAGTCAGCCATTGCATACCGAAGAAGTCCTTTTTCTTGCCCTTTGTAATCTTTAAACACCCACGGCACACCGTATAAATATTCTGCAATTCGATAATCACAAAAGGGGACGCGGACTTCTAACCCACAATACATACTCATTCTGTCTTTTCGGTCCAGAAGGGTTTGCATAAACCATCTGAGATTGAGATTAACCATCTGCTTCATTCGTTTTTCCTCTGCGGGAGTTCCCGGTAAAATATCACATTGCGCCAATGTCTGCTGATATTTGTCTTGAATATATTCCCGAGGATTGATTTTTTCTAATATTTCTTCTGTTAAAAAGTTTGCCCGTTCTTGGGTGTTTTGAGCCCACGGAAAACCATCCACCGCCCGAACTTCCGGATCCCGATACCACGGATACCCGCCAAATATTTCATCTGCGCACTCGCCAGATAGCGCAACCTTGACATATTTTCGTATCTCTTTGCAGAAAGCAAGCAGAGAAAAATCCACATCAGCCATACCCGGTAAGTCACGAGCAATGGTCGCTTGTTCCAAAGTATCTATCAAATCCTCCGGCGTTAAAACAGACCAATGATGCTCGCTGTCTAAGTATTTCTGCATAATCTGTATATATGTATTATCGGAATTTGGTTGAAATTTCCCCGGCACAAAATATTTGTCGTTATTTTCATAATCCACGGAAAATGTTGGCAATTTCTTGCCGATTGCCGCCTTCTGCTGTGCGCATACAGAGGAAATTAAACTTGAATCCAATCCGCCGGATAAAAAGGTACCAATCGGTACATCCGAAACCATTTGCCTGCAAATAGAATCGGTAACCAAATAGCGCACATATTCTGCCGTCTGCTCAAAATCTTCCGTATGTTCCCGATCGGTCAGTTTCCAATACCGTTTCCAATTCCACTTTCCATTGGCAAAGTACCCGCAACAACCCGGTTCTAACTCGAAAATCCCCTTAAAAACACCGTTTCCCGGTGTTCTGCCCGGACCGATAAGCAAAATTTCCGCAATTCCGGTGGCGTCAATTTCCGCTTTTACATCCGGATAAGCAAGAATTGTCTTGATTTCCGACGCAAAGATAATTGTCTTATCTGTTTGCTGATAAAACAAAGGTTTTACCCCAATTCGATCCCGCGCAAGAAACAATTTTTTCCGTTTATGTTCCCAAACCCCAAATGCAAAAATACCGTTAAATTGCTCTACACAACCCTCTAACCATTGGGCATACGCATGTAAAACAACTTCCGTATCCGAGTGACCGCTAAATCGGTGTCCCAATTTTTGTAGAACTGACCGAATTTCTTCTGTGTTATAAAGTTCGCCGTTATAAACGACAGTATACTGTTCCCCTTTCCAAGATAAGGTCATCGGCTGACTACCGCCCAATAAATCAATAATTGCAAGACGGCTATGCAATAAACAACACGCATCCTCGTGCCAGACCCCTGATGCATCAGGACCCCTTCGTCTCATTGTGGCTAGCATATTATTAACTGTTTCTTCCTGATACGGAAGACCAACAAAACCGGCAATTGCGCACATATCCTATCCCCTTTCCATAGGGTATTCTATGTTGATCATTTCAATGTGTGCTTCAAAGGCACAAATAGATGTCCATTGCATAGAATAATGGGAGACTTAGGAAAGGTGTGATATTTTTGAGCGCAATCGGTTACATACAAGTTCACGCTTACACAAGTTATGCAGAAATCCCAATTAAAGATGTTGCCATCACGGTTACGGACACAGATGGCTCAGCCATCGCCATGCGATTGACAAACCGAAGTGGTATCCTTGATAACCCAATAGAAATTACTGTACCGGATATTTCAGCAGGCCAAGGCCCCAATACCGGAATCATCCCTTTTAGTACCGTTGATCTATATGCAAGAGTTGAAAATTTTGAAGCAATCCATATAGAGCGGTTGCAAGTTTTCCCCAATGTAGTGACCAATCAGAATTTGGAAATGATACCTTTGTCCGAATTGCCGGAAAATTGGAATCAGTCAGAAGTTTTTTACACACCGCCACAAAACTTATAGGGAGGTATAAAAATGCCACAGGTAACACCCTATGTACCCCAGAGAATAACCGTCCATCTCGGCGCACCGTCTTCTAATGCCGCAAATGTTACGGTATCGTTTTCGGATTATGTGAAAAATGTTGCTTCCAGCGAAATATATCCCACGTGGGACGAAAGTGCTCTGCGGGCAAATATTTTGGCAATCGTATCCTTTGCATTAAACCGTGTTTACACAGAGTTTTACCGAAGCAGGGGTTATAACTTTGATATTACCAATTCCACTGCCTACGACCAGTTTTTTGTAAACGGCAGAAGTTATTTTGAAAATGTGTCCCGCTTAGTGGATGAATTATTTAATGATTATTTGAGAAGACCGGGATTTGTAGAACCATTGGCGGCTAAATTTTGCAACGGAACAACGGTCACCTGCGAGGGACTTAGCCAATGGGGTAGCGAAAATTTAGCGCAACAAGGTTACAATTCCCAACAGATTTTGCGCAGTTACTACGGTGACATTGAAACTGTTCTCAATGCCCCTATTCGCGGTATTACATCATCATATCCCGGCACACCGATTCGAAGGGGAAGCACCGGACCTAATGTTGTCATTGTGCAAGTATCTATCAACCGCATTTCACAAAATTATCCTGCAATTCCAAAAATACCGACGGTAGATGGCATTTTTGGAAGTCGAACAGAAGCGTCAGTTATTGCATTTCAAGAAATTTTTGGTCTGACACCTGATGGTATTGTCGGTCCGGCAACATGGTATGCGCTTGTGCGTTTATATACTGCAGTAACATCCTTGTCGGAACTTCGAAGTCTAGGGCAACAGTTTTATGCAATCAATTGGTCACCCCCCGGCGGGTTGGAAATCGGTGATTCTGGTGAAAAAGTTAGATTATTGCAGTATATGCTTTCAGTTTTGTCCGCGCACATTTCTACCATACCCCCACTCACGGTAGACGGAATTTATGGACCAGCAACGAGAAATGCTGTCTTAGCAGCACAGCGCAGGTTTGGTTTGCCGGAAACCGGAACAGTGGGCACACAAACTTGGGACGAGATTTATGACCAATATGCAGGAATTGAAAACACGAATTTTAGAAACGCAGAAACATTTCCCAACACAAATAACGGCAACGGGCGAAACGGTCAAAACCGAACAAACTATGCAAGAACCAGCACAATGACCCAATTCCCCGGGCGAAATCTAAGTGTCGGAAGCCAAGATGTTATCAGGCAGGAGGTAGTGCGATGAAACCGGCAGAATCCTTTATTGAACAACCCGTGCGAAGCCTACAAACCATGCTTCGCGTCCTTGCCGAAGACGACCCGCAACTGCCGACGGTGGTTCCCGACGGTATTTATGGCCCATCAACCATGCATGCCGTTTCGGCTTTTCAGCGACAAAACAGTTTGCCCGTGACGGGAATAACTGACCAAAAAACTTGGGACAATATTGTGCAAATTTATGAGTTAGCCATTATTCGTATCGGAAAAGCCCAACCGATTGAAATTGTTCTTGACCCCGGGGAAGTTTTTCGCTTTGGGGATTCCAGTCCATACATCTATCTTTTACAAGGAATGTTAACACAACTTTCCAATGACCACCCCTCGATTTCCCCGCCCACAAACACCGGAATAATGGATGAATGCACCGTAAAATCTCTGTCTGATTTTCAAAAGTTAAACAATCTGCCGGACACCGGTGAATTCGATAAAGTCACATGGAAGCACCTTGTATTGCAGTTTAACCTAAACGCCCACCACAATGCTGCAAACTATCGCAACGAAAGCGCACTGCCTTGAGTTTGTTAATTATTTGATAATTTTCAAATTCTTTTTCAAAATCACTTGATAAGTATTTGAAGAATGCTATAATATACTGGTAACGATTGGTAACTCGTGGAGGCATATATGCACATCAAAGATTGGAAAAAAGAAATATGGACTATTCCGAACCTGCTCAGTCTGTTTCGGCTTGTTTTGATTCCGGTCTATGTTGTGATTTATTTAAACGCCCGAAACAATTATGATTATTACATCGCAGCCGGCATACTGGCCGTTTCTTGTCTGACAGACTTGATAGACGGTAAAATCGCAAGGCACTTTAATATGATTTCCAAAGTGGGTAAAATCTTAGACCCCGTTGCAGATAAGTTAACACAATTTTCTCTTATCCTATGCCTTTCTATGAAGTACCCTATTTTGGTCTATCTAATCGTTTTGTTTGTTATCAAAGAAAGTTTCCAATTGATTGCCGGCGGTATTAGCATCATCAAAAAGAATAAAATGCTCAAAGGCGCACTCTTGACCGGCAAAATATGTACCACCATTTTGTTCCTGAGTTTAATTTTAATGGTAATGTTGCCGGACCTTCCGGAAAGTGTGATTTTCTATATTTTCGTTACGGATATTGCCTTTATGCTGGTTTCCTTTGTGGACTATCTCATTACTTACTCTAAGCGTGACAGCAAATTCCAATCTTTAGATGAAGAGTAAACCAAAAACCCGAGGTTAATCCCTCGGGTTTTCCTTTTGTAGAGATTGATTATTTTATAAAACTATGCTAGTATAATAAAAAGCCACTGGGCTAAACATAGGAGGATAAAAGATGGATTATAAAAAACTGCAAAACGGTAGTGATATCCGTGGCGTTGCCTTGGACGGCATTGAAGGCCAGCATATAAACCTAACCGAGCAGGTATGTAAAGATATCGGCAGAGGTTTTGCTTGTTGGCTGTATCAAAAGACCGGAAAGAAAGACCTGCGTGTTGCTATCGGTCGGGATTCCCGCCTTTCCGGTGAAACACTTTGTAATTGGATTTGTCAGGCTATGTGTCAGCAAGGTATCGCTGTTACTGATTTCGGTATGGCAAGTACCCCTGCTATGTTTATGTCCACAGTGACAGATGGTTATCGTTTTGACGGTTCTGTGATGATTACCGCAAGCCACCTTCCCTTCAACCGCAACGGTTTTAAATTCTTCACCGAAAATGGTGGTTTGGAATCTGCTGATATTAAGCAAATCTTAGCCTACGCAGAAGGCGCAGATAATACCGGTTTGGAAGCCGGTAGCCTTTGCAGTGGCGAGTTTATGGATACATACGCTAAAATCCTAGCCGACAAAATTCGCAACGCTACTGGCGAAGATAAGCCCTTGGAAGGCTTCCGTGTTGTTGTGGACGCCGGTAACGGCGCAGGCGGTTTCTATGTGGACAAAGTTCTTAAGCCCTTAGGTGCAAACACCGACGGCAGCCGTTTCTTGGATCCCAACGGCAGTTTCCCCAACCACATCCCTAACCCCGAAAATAAGGAAGCAATGGAAAGTATCACCGAAGCCGTTGCCCAAACCAAAGCAGACCTTGGTATTATTTTTGATACCGATGTGGACAGAGCCGGCGCAGTTTTGTCTGACGGCAGTGAACTCAACCGCAACCGTATCATCGCTATGCTCTCTGCAATTTTACTTCGGGAACACCCCGGTACTACCATTGTCACCGACTCTATTACTTCTACAGGTCTTGCTAAGTTCATCGAGGAAAAAGGCGGCGTACACCACCGGTTTAAGCGCGGTTATCGTAATGTGATTAACGAATCCATTCGCTTGAACAACAACGGGCAAGACAGCCAATTGGCAATCGAGACTTCCGGCCACGGTGCATTGAAGGAAAATTACTTCCTTGATGACGGCGCATACTTGGTCACAAAACTCTTAATTGAACTTGCTCGCGGTAAAAAAGAGGGATATTCTCTCGAATCTTTGATTGACTCGCTGGAAGAGCCCGCCGAGAGCGTGGAATTCCGTATGAATATTCTGTTGGACGAATTCAAGCCCTACGGACAGCAAGTCATTGACGAATTAAATGCCTATGCCGCAAATCAGGCAGGTTGGTCTATTGCCCCCAATAATTTTGAAGGTATTCGCGTCAATTTGGACGAGGCCCACGGCGACGGTTGGTTCTTGCTTCGTCTTTCTTTGCACGACCCCTTGTTGCCTCTGAACATCGAGAGCAACTCTATCGGCGGTGCAAAAATGATTGCTAAGGAATTATCTGCATTTATTGCAAACTACGACAAACTCGATGCCGCTTCCCTGCTCAACTTCGCAAAATAACAAAAAATCCGCACCGGTTTTCCGGTGCGGATTTCCTTAAACAAAGAAAAAATCCAACTCCGAAGAGTTGGATTTTCTGGCGGAGAAGGAGGGATTTGAACCCTCGATACCCTTTTGGGGTATACACGATTTCCAATCGTGCGCGCTCGGCCAGCTACGCGACTTCTCCATAATTGTGACCTATTGCAATCAACTCGCTTATATTACTCTATTTGCAATGATTTGTCAAGTGCTATTTCTTATTTTTCTTCTCACTGCGTTAAGATTTTTCAGTTGACATTATTAGAAATAATCTGTATAATGTTAACGCTTGCAAACGCTATGCTACTGTGGCTCAGTCGGTAGAGCAGCTGATTCGTAATCAGCAGGTCGCCGGTTCAAGTCCGGCCAGTAGCTCCAAACGAAAATCCCATCACGAAAGTGGTGGGATTTTTGCTTGTATTATTCATAAAGTATTTTGCGAAAGTCAACGCAGATTTAGTATGTACCGTTGGCACATTCAAGACCCTATCTATTTTTCCAAAAATATAAAGGTGAAAATTCAAGCCCTTGGTTGGCGTAGCGATGGACGGTACTTGCCCCTTATGGACGACATCTCTTCTGTCAGTTATTGGTACTCTGATGTGCTTGACGACGAATTTCCGGCATTTCCAGCCTGGGACGAACTAGAAATTATTTAAATCTTAAAATTCACCGGTATGGTACATCACGGCAGACAGCGCGCATAGCGGGGCTGTCTCACAGCGCAAAATGCGTGTGCCCAATGTGCAAACCTGAAAGCCTGCATCTATTGCCTGCTCAACTTCTTTTGATTCCAGTCCCCCTTCAGGGCCGGTAAGCAAACTGACAGTTTGGTATTGTTCGGAAGAAAGTGCCATTTTTAAAGTCTTTGCTCGCTCATTTTCATAGAACAAAATCGGAAGGTCTGCCTTTCCTGCGTTCTGCAGAGCCTGAGTAAAACTTGCCATAACAAGAACTTTCGGAACAATTCCCCTACCGGATTGCTCCGCAGCGGATGCGGCAATCTTCTGCCAACGTTCCAGTTTCTTTTTCAGGCTATTCTCATCAGGTCTGGAAACGCATCTTGCAGAAGGAAACGCAACAATCTCAAAAGCACCCAATTCGGTTGCTTTTTGAATAACATGCTCCAATTTGTCGCCCTTGGAAAAAGCCATATAGACACTCACTTTTACCTTAGGTTCGGTTTCTGAGTAACCGTTTGATTTTACAACCAGCGAAATTTGACCGTCGCTCACATCGCTGACTGCGCAAAGGCACTCACGACCTGAACCGTCACAAACGGTAACAGACTCACCGGCTTTTAACCGCAAAACTTTTGCGTGTTCGGCATTTTCACCCGTTAACACCAAAAAGTCAGAATACAACTCCTCGGGTTTAACAAAAAATCGCGCCATCTCGCTACCTCCAAGTCATCTTATGAAAGCATTATACCAAACAACGATTAACAAAGCAAGAACACAAAACATTGGGAATTTGTATTGACAAAAGGAATTCTCTTTGTTATAATGCTGTGGTGTTCTGCGAGAGTGTTGGAATGGTAGACAAGCACGTTTGAGGTGCGTGTGGTTACGCCGTGTGGGTTCGAGTCCCATCTCTCGCACCAAAAAAGAGAGAGTAGTGCAAACTACTCTCTTTTTTGGTATGCTACTTGAGAGATGGGACTCGAAAGGCCGTTAATAAAACAGTCCGGTGGAACATTACGAATGTGGTATTCGGTGTTATTTCCTTGTATTTGGTGGATTTTTTCCCTCTTTTTTCTATGATATGGTAACGGCTGCGCGGTGTCCTCGTACCGGAATTGTACCGCACAGTCGTGCTGAAGTCAAGCGCGCGTTCTGCTCCGTCAGTTGGCAAACCGGCGGAGCTTCTTTGCGCTCCGCAGAGCGCGTGGAACAGCAGAGCAGCAAACAAGGGGCAGCGGAAGATAGCTGCCCCTTGTATTTGCTACGAATAGCGGAAAGTGTATACGGGTTTGCCGTATGTGCTTTGCGCGTGCTGTTCCGTTGCATTATGCGGGGTTACCTGCGTAATGCAACATTGCAGTTATGGTGCAATCCATAGCTGCAATCCGTTCCCCCTCGGAGAGCCCCGCATTTTGCTTTCGGCAAAATGGTACGGGGTACTAACCTGCCGACCACAGATTTTGTGCCTTCGCTGTCATTATATAGGTGTACCCCGTGCGGGCTCAACGATACCACCCCCGCCGGAAGGAGGACACCCCATGCGAATGACACATCACAACGGAAGAACCCGTGCGGATGGCAGCGCATTCTCCGCAAAACACAACGACCGAAACGGCTTTACTGCCGACCACATCAACCCCGACCCGGAACACGATAATTTTTACCGCACCATCAATCCGGTTACACAAAAGCCAATAAAGCTGGGTGAGGACGGTAAGCCCAAAAAGAGCTTTGACGAACACGAAAGGGATTGCTACGAAGTGTTGTTCGGTGAATCCCTTGCTGCCCAAAATGAACGCTACATAAAAAGCGGTCACGCAGAACGTTGCAAGACCATCGACGAATACCGCAAAAGTGCCCGCACTTGCCCGGAAGAAACCATTATTCAGCTTGGAAACCGCAGCGGCTCAGTTAGCCCGGAAACAGTGGAGCAATTCATTTCGCTGTACCTTTTCGATATGCGAGCCGCATTTGGGGATAGGGTGCGCTTCTTGGATATTGCCATTCACAACGATGAGAGCGTACCCCACGCCCATATCCGCCGGGTATGGTGCGCAACCGGAAAAGACGGACTGCTTGAAGTGTCGCAAGCAAAAGCCCTTGAACAGCTTGGCATAGAGCGTCCAGACCCCACCAAAAAGGAAAGCAGGCACAACAACCGCAAGCAGACCTTCTCCAAAATGGAGCGCAGCATTGCTTTGGAGTGTGCCCGGAAATGTGGGCTCGAAATCGAGGAAATCCCCGCCGAGCCCGGAAAGCAAACTATGGCTTTGGAGCAGTATGTAGCCCAAAAAGAACGAGAGGCTCTTGCCGCTGTTCATGCTGAAAAAGAGGCTGTAAAAGAGGAGGTCAGCAAGCTGAAAAAGGAACGCGAGGAAGTTCGCGCAGAGGTGGAAACACTCACGCAGGAAAAGACACGGCTGCAACGGCTTGTGTCACGGCTGAGTGAATCCCTCGGCCGGCTCTTCGGCAAGCTGCAAAACATTGCAATGGGGCGGGGCACAGTTCTTGACTATGTACGCCCGGAGGCGCAGGCAGTTGTGGACGACTTAAACGAACTGGACAACGAGGAATACGAGCTGTAAAGGGAAAATTCCAATATGCCGAACAGTTCGACATATTGGAATTGGTAATATATAAGCGAGGATTTAACAGCCTTTGCTTGTGGCGTAGGTTATTACCATTCACGGTCATAGCGAATTTCATTCCAACGGTATTCAATGCTTTTGGCAGTAAGTTCAAACTGACATTCTGCATAAACACCGGAATTCTTTTTCCATATCCAGCATTGGTAAAGGGAAGATATAGATGCGTGGTATTCGGTGATAAACTCTAAGTCATATTTTCCGGTTTGGAACATCTTAAGGAACATAGGATAGTCCGGCTGGAGTCTGCGACAAAGAATAGACTTTCCAAATATACGAATCGTTTTATATATATCGATAGCATCGAACGGAGCTTCTTCAAAAATTCCGTGAACACATAACTGGGCGGGGCCGGTTTTTATTGGACAATCGTGATTAATATGGTTGCTGGCTGGTGTAATCCAAAAACCGTCTGGAAAATCAAAAATCAAATCACTGCCTTCCATAGTGATGGAGGTAGCTTTGCAATCATGCAGACTGATAGTGTTGTATGCATCGAGTTCTGTGTATTTCCACATAGAGCAAAACTCCTTTACTCAAATTCAAATGATGGGAACTGTTTGTTAAATTCAAGTTTTCCGAATTAAATTATATCACAAATAACCACAGAAATCAACAGAAGGCAGGATGAAACCCGGTAGTCTTTTGGCTACCGGGTCAGCCCTCAAGCGGCCATTCGCCGCATTCTTTTCGATACGGAATCTGCAATCGCCGCCTTATGGGTTTGGGGACTATGTGCATAAGTATTGGCAGTCACAAAGGCGTTTTTGTGACCGAGAAAACGAGCTGCATCGACGAGGGTATATTCACCCGATGCCACGAGATTTGTGGCGCAGCTATGGCGCATATCGTGGTGACTAATCTTGCGCACGCCTGCCGTTTCGCAAGCTCTGTTTGTGATGGCATAAATACCGCCGGGGCGCTCCCAGAAAATTCGCTCGTAGGGCTTTAGCCCATAGCTGCGGGAAATCCTGTCCATTAACCCCTGTTCAATTTCCGGTGGCAATAAAAGTGTACGGTGACTGGAAGAGGTTTTGGGAGAGTCGGTTTCTCCGTCAATGTCACAGGATTTGGTGATATGCAAATAAGCGTTCCCGTTCTCGTAGGCAATATCTGCGGGGGTAATGGCGCGAGCCTCGCCGATTCGCAAACCCATGAAATACATCAAATCGTAGAATACCCGCCATTCCTCCGGCGCTGCTTGCCTGAAAAGGGAAAATTCTTCGTCTGACCATGTGGGGCGTTCCGGTGTAACTGTGCTGCCCAAATCGGTCAAATCCACCATAGGGGAAAACCGCAAATAGCCTTTGGTTACCGCGTAATTCAAAACAGCGTTGAGCTGCATTTGTGTTCTGCGGAGGCTTGAATCAGCCAGTGGCTCTCCGCTGCGGGTGATGTAGGACTTCATGTACTGCTGCCATGTCTGCAGCATCTCGGTGTCAATATCCTTGATTTTGACATCCCGGAAATGGGGCAAAATAAATGCCTGTGCATCGTCCTTTGCCTTGAGGCTACTGCGCTTCAATTCTTTGATTTTGGGCGTGTTTCGGTACTCTTCCCATACCTGCCCATAGGTCGGCGCAACGAGCCGCTGAGGGCGTTTCTGCGCCTCTGTTATGGCGGTATCCGTGCATTCCGGCAAAGTTGCGGGAGGCTCTGTATGCCCCGATTCAGCCTCTTGGATGACCTCTTGCACCCATTTTTGCAATTCGATTTCTGCTGCGCGAGCCTCTTTCTGCGTGTCGAAAACCGAACTCTTTTTCTGATAGTGAATACCTGCGATTGTGTAATTTACTTTGGCGTACCACTTTTCGCCGTGCCTGCGTTGAATCTTGTAAATGCGTGTCATTGAACAATGCCCTCCTTGGTCAGTCCGTGGCGCGTTAGAAAATACTCCGCGCTTACCTTGCCCGGATGGATGATAAATCCAAGGGCTTTCAGCTCCATGTTGCATTCGCGGATTACTCTATACGCTTTGCTTTCCTTACATCTGAGGACATCTTGAACATCGTTTACATCATAAAAAATAGGGGTCATTGTAGTACATTTCTCCTTTGAAATAATTGTACTACAATAATGATTTTTTAGGTTTTGCTTGTGCACAAGGGGTATTGCTCGTACCGCATTCGTACCGGATTTTTTCGTGGGCTCAAAAAACCTTAGAACCACAAGGGTTTTTCATTTTCCATAACCGTCCGGTGGACTGTTTTTAGGCCGGGGGGAGAGTCCCACACCACTTTGTGGCGTAAATTATACCATCTTTGCTCGTGCTACTCCCTTTTTTGCTATGCCATTTAAGAGGAATAGCCCAATCCCTTGATTTTCAAGTCAAAATATGATATAGTTTCTTCTGATAATTAGGAAAATAGGAAGAGATCATTTATGAAAAGAATTCGCTTCTATATTGCTATGTTGGCCGCTAAGGTATCTTTATTTGGATTGAAGCTTTTAGGCCGTAACGCAACCTTCTTACCCGGCAAAATAGCAGTAGCCATTGATAAAGATTTTCTAGGCGGTTTAACCCCTCCCAAAACCGTTATTGCCGTTACCGGTACAAACGGAAAAACGACTGTCAGCAACCTGCTTAACTCTATTCTGCTTGCCAACAATTTCACAGTCACAAACAATAGTCTCGGTTCCAATGTGCAGGCAGGCGTCGCTACCGCGCTTTTAGAGGATTCTACCTTTTCCGGTAAAGCAAAAAAAGAAATTGCTGTATTGGAAGTTGACGAGCGCAGTTCTTTGCGGATTTATCCTTATATTAAGCCGGATTATTTAATCTGCAACAACATTATGCGGGACTCTTTGGCGCGAAATGCCCACACTGAATTTATCAGTTTTATTATTAACAAAGCATTACCTGCAACAACAAAGGTTATCTTAAATGCAGATGATCTGGTCTGTGCAACCTTAGCGCCCCAAAATCAAAGCGTTTATTTTGGTTTAGATGTAGATAAAACCCACGAGCCTTCCCCGTTATATCTGCAGGATATTGTTTATTGTCCTTCTTGCGGCGAACTATTAGAAGCAGATTACCTCCGCTATAATCATATCGGCAGATTGCACTGTTCCAAATGTGACTTCCGTTCCCCAAACCCTGATTTTTTAATCACAGAAATCAACAAAGAAGAAAACACATTTACTGTTTCCCATAACGGACAATTGGAAAAATACAATTTAATTAACGACAATATTGTCAATCTTTATAATTTCTGCGGTCTGATTGCTTTGTTGCATACCATCGGACTTACCTATGAACAAATTTCTTTAGGATTTTCTAAGTCCAAAATTGTAAAAACCCGCTACGATAAACTCTCTTCTGGCGAGTTAACTATCACAATGCAACTATCTAAAGGCCAGAATCCCACCGCTTGCGCAAGATGTTTTAGTTATGTTTCAAAATGTCCCGGTGAAAGCAAAGCCATCATTTTTGTGGGGGATAATTTTGAAGTATCCGAAAGCCCTTGTTGGTTCTTTGACAGCAATTATTTGTATTTAAAAGACCCATCCATCAACCAAATTATCTTCTCAGGTCCTCGCTGTAAAGACCAGTATCTTCGCGCCCAACTAGCCGGCATTCCCGTTGAAAAAATCAAAATCACAACAGATTCGACTGCTGGTACAACGCTTTTAGATACCCAACTTTCTAAAGATATTTATATTTTATACGGTCCTTATATGGTCAAGGAAGCAAATCTTGTTAAACAAAAACTAATCGCTATGGGTGTTGGGGGTGAAAGCAAATGATTGTTGAAATCTTATTTCAGGAAGTTTGCGGTTTATACGGCGATAGCCAAAACCCCACTTATTTGGAAGCGACCCTTCCCGATGCGCAATTTATTTACACCAAACTAACCGACACCCCCTATTTTATGGAAAACAAACCGGATTTGATTTATATCGGTTGTATGAGTGAGGCAACCCAGCGCCGTGTTATTGACAAACTGCTTCCCTATCAAAAGCAAATTTCCGAGTTAATTGATTGCGGTACGCCTATTTTGGCAACCGGCAATGCCGGTGAAATTTTCGCTAAAGAGATCCACTATGTTTCAGAAGATATCGTCTATCAAGGACTTGGCATCTTTGATTTAACCGTAAAGACAGACCTATTTAACCGTTATAACGGTATGGTCCTTGGTCAAGTTGAGGACATCAAAGTTGTTGGCTTCCGTGCCCAATTCAGTTTTATTTATGGCGATAATTCCCAAAATTATTTCTTAAATTGCCTGCGGGGTATCGGCATCCATCCCAAAAGCAAACTCGAAGGTATGCGCAAAAACAATTTAATTTGCACACAACTTTTAGGCCCCATTTTACCGTTGAATCCCTTGTTCTGTGAGTACTTTATTGGGCTTGCAGATGTCAATGCTGTTGCCGCCTATCGGGACACGGCAATGGACGCTTATACCCAACGATTGAAAGAATTTTCCGACCCTAAGGTTTCTTTTTAAACAAAAAATGAGTGGTAAGATTACCACTCATTTTTTATTGCGAAATACAAATAATTTACTTCCGATATAATTTGCAACCACAACAAATACCATCGTGAATACTTTCCATAGATTGCCGTTCCACTGCATAATATCAACAGTTACCAACAAAATCAAAGTTTCTAAAATTCCGGAAACAAACCGACAACTGACAAACTTTAAAATTTCCGGTACAACAATCGACGCCGACCAATCCATACTTTTAAATACAAAAGGCTTATTGGTCAAAAATGCAAACAGAACAGATACAACCCACGCTATACTATTGCTCAACGCCGCCGAAACATGGAAATAATTATACATCGGCAGATAAACAAGGTAATTTACAAAGGTTGTGAGAACACCGAAAACGAAGTATAAAACAAGATCCCAATGTTTTTCAATGTATTTCTTAATTTCTGCAAACATCCTGCTTCACCTCGGGTATTAGAGTATCATATTGTTGCGAAAAAAACAACCGCATTTCTGCGGTTGTTTTTCAATCTAGTAATAATTTTTCCAATGCTGCCAGTTTAATGCAGGCGCAGAACACATCCATCGCTTTTTCCAGTTCTGAAACTGGCGGCAAACTGGGTGCGATACGAATGTTACAATCCTTGGGATCCTTTCCGTAGGGATAAGTCGCACCGGCTGGAGTCATTTCAACACCGGCCGCTTTGCACAATTCCAACGCCCGCTTGGCTGTATGGGGCATTGTATTGAAACTGATAAAATAACCGCCCTTTGGTCTGTTCCAACTAGCAAATCCAAGAGGTCTGATTTCCTTTTCCAAAATATCCGCAACTGCATCAAATTTTGGTTTCAAAAAAGATGCGTGTCGTTTCATAACCTCTAAGGTATGAGCCTTATTTTTCAGGTATCGGATATGACGAAGTTGATTTACCTTGTCATTGGAAATTGTCTGCACAGCAAAAAGTTTCAAAAAATACGCAATATTTTCTTTCGAGGAAGCAAGAGCCGCTACACCTGCGCCGGCAAAGGTAATTTTGGAAGTGGATGCAAATTCATAAACCATATCCGGATTTCCCGCTTCCCGACACATCGCAACAATATCCGGAAACTCTACATAATCCCCGTCAAATTCGTGGACACAATAAGCATTATCCCACATAATTGCAAAATCGGGTGCGGCAGGTTTTAATGCAGCAAACCGGTTGATTGTCTCTTGCGAATAAATAATGCCATCCGGATTGGAATACTTAGGAACACACCAAATGCCCTTCACGCAAGGGTCTTTCACCAATTCCTCAACAATATCCATATCCGGTCCATTATCGGTCATAGGTACCGTAATCAACTCTGCACCAAAAAAATCTGTTACGCGAAAATGGCGGTCATATCCGGGGCTGGGACACAAAAACTTCACGCAAGGCTCTTGAGACCAAGGACGCTCACTGTGAAGGAAACCGTGGGTATATGCCCGAGAAATCACATCAAACATCAAATTCAAACTAGAAGTACCGCCGACGAAAATCTCATCAGCCGTACAACCTAAAATATCTGCCCAATATCCACGCATAGCAGGCAAACCCGCCAACTCACCGTAGTTACGCACATCGACACCATCGATAAAACATTCATCCTTAGATGTCACGCAGGAGAGCATATCACTAATGGAATCAAGTTGAATTGCAGAGGGTTTTCCTCTAGACATATTCAAGTTCAACTTCTCTTCCTTGCATTTTTCATAATGCGCCAAAACTTGCATATATTGATTTTCCAGTTCATCCCTGGTCATTTCAAGATATTTCTTCATATAATCCACATCCTTAAAAATACAAATATGAATTATTATAACTTCAAACTTGCAAAATTACAACACCTAATTTACAAAAAACCGCAAATAATTCGAATTCGTTGTATTATACAAGCTACGCAATCTTTCGTGGAAGATTTTAGGTATATTTATACTTGCAATTTTAACGGTTTTGTCATAAAATTTATAGTGAAGTATTTAATGCCATATAATCCAGAAAGGTCGTGTCCCTATGAGTCATTCTCTAAGCGTTCCCGAAATTTTCGGTAGTGATTCCTTTAACGAAACCACGATGAAAGAATATCTTTCCCCCAATATTTATAATGCTTGGAAGCAGTGCATTCAAAATGGAACACCTCTAGACTTAACGGTTGCCAATGAGATTGCTGAAGCAATGAAAAATTGGGCAATCGAAAAAGGCGCAACCCACTATACCCACTGGTTCCAGCCTATGACTGGCATTACCGCAGAAAAGCACGATTCCTTCATTACCCCCGACGGAGAAGGCAAGGTAATTATGGAATTTTCCGGTAAAGAACTGGTTCGTGGGGAACCCGATGCTTCTTCCTTCCCTTCCGGCGGTCTACGGGCAACCTTTGAAGCCCGGGGTTACACCGCTTGGGACCCCACCGCCTTTGCGTTTGTAAAAGATGGCAGTTTATATATTCCCACCTGCTTCTTCTCATACACCGGTGAAGCACTGGACAAGAAGACACCTTTGCTTCGTTCTATCGACGAAGTTTCTAAAGAGGCCGTCCGTATTTTGCGATTGTTTGGCGATAGCAATACCAAGCGCGTTCAAGTTTCTGTAGGTGCTGAGCAGGAATATTTTCTTATTCCTAAAGCAATCTATGCACAAAGAGAAGATTTGCGTTTAACCGGACGCACTTTGTTTGGCGCGGCACCCCCTAAGGGTCAAGAACTGGATGACCATTATTTTGGCAACATCCGTACTCGTGTCTCTAAATTTATGCGGGATTTGGATGAACAGTTGTGGCGTTTGGGTGTATTGTCGAAAACAAAGCACAACGAAGGCGCGCCTTGTCAGCATGAATTGGCGCCGATTTTCACAGATGCCAGCAATGCTTGCGATGCAAACCAATTGATTATGATGGTGATGAAAAAATGCGCCGCTAAACACGATTTGGTTTGTCTGCTACACGAAAAACCTTTTGCCGGTGTTAACGGTTCCGGTAAGCACAACAACTGGTCGCTGTGTACCGATTCCGGACAGAACCTATTCAAGCCCGGTGAAACCCCTCGTCAGAATGCGCAATTCTTAGTCTTCCTTGCCGCTTTTATCAAAGGCATCGATGAATATCAGGATTTTCTGAGATGTACCGTTGCTTTTGCAGGTAATGACCATCGGCTTGGCGCAAACGAAGCGCCCCCTGCAATTATTTCTATTTTCCTCGGCGACGAACTGACCGCCGTTGTGGAATCTATCATCAATGGCACGAACTATACTGATCCCGAGAAGAGCGTTATGCGTATCGGTGTTGACGTTCTGCCGTCTATTCCGAAGGATACAACAGACCGAAACAGAACATCCCCCGTGGCCTTTACCGGAAACAAATTTGAATTCCGTATGTTGGGTTCTTCTCAATCCATCGCAGGTCCAAACATCGCCCTTAACACAATTATGGCTGAGGAACTGAGCAAGTTTGCTGATATCCTCGAAAATGCCGATGACTTTGATGTTGCATTGCAAAAGTTGGTCTGCGACACCCTTACCGAGCATCAGAGAATTATTTTCAACGGAAATGGTTATTCTCAGCAGTGGCAAGAAGAGGCTGCCAGAAGAGGCTTGAGCAATCTTCCTAACACCGCTAAGGCCCTGCCTACATATATCAGCAAAAAGAATATCGACCTTGTTACAAAACACGGTATTTTCACAGAAGCCGAGTTTTTAGCCCGACACGAAATTCACCTCGAGTCCTATAACAAACTCATTAATATTGAAGCACGGACGATGATTGATATGGTTATGCACCAGATTCTTCCTGCGGCAATGCGCTACTCTTCCGATTTGGCTGAGAGCATCAACCGAAAGCAAACGGCCATCGGATATAAGCCTGCAACGGAAATTTCCATGGTAAAACGAATTTCCGAAAGTTGCGATCGGCTATACGAGGCCAGCGAAGACCTTTATGATAAAGTTAAAAAAGTTCCGCAGGGCAATATGAACGCCGCAAATTATTACAGCGATGTTATTGTTGCCGCTATGCAAGCAGTTCGGAAAGAGGCCGATTTCCTTGAAAAACTAACCGCAAAAAGTTATTGGCCCTACCCTACCTATTCTGATTTACTGTTTTACTAATAAAAAATCCCATCTTCAAACTGAACAAAAACAGTAAAAACGGACAATAGACAAAACACCCCCTGATGTAGGATGATTACATCAGGGGGTATCATTATGTCTAAAAGAAAATATACGCACATAAAAGGGCTGGAAAAGCAGATCGTTTCTATGCGTGAAGTAGGAATGACACGGCAAGAAATTGCGGATGAGCTAGGGTTAGAGAAAGAGCAGATCAAGAATTGGGTAGCACGCTATAATCGCAGAAAAGCAGGTCTGCTACAGGGGTTACCAGCAACGCCCAAAGGTCATCCGCGCAAGATGCAGTTAGCAACAGAGGAAGATTATGCCCGAACAATAGCAAGATTACAGATGGAGAATAAATTATTGCGGGATTTTCTGCAATCCACAGAATGGCTGTATCTGTCCATGATCCGAGATCTGATCGACAGATACATTTACTTCTACAATTATGAGCGCATCCAGAATAAAACTGGAGTGGCGCCGCTAACGCTACAAACTGGGGCAGTTCAAAACGAAGATGGGATTTTTTATTTGCCGGTAGATCCGAAGCCGCCGGATGCGCGCTCTGTCTCGTCTAATTCAAGAACCTCTGTATAAGCGGGTGTCAAAACGGGAGTAATTACAAGTTGCGCTATTCTCTCACCGTTGGATATTGTTTGCGTTTCTTGGCCGTGGTTATGCAGTACAACCATAAATTCACCCCGATAATCGCTGTCCACAACACCGACTTTATTCGCCGGTGCTAAGCCGCGCTTGCAAGCAAGTCCACTGCGGGCATATATCAGCCCTGCGCAATTTTTAGGCAATGCCATAGATAATCCGGTAGGTACAAACGCAGACGCACCCGGTTCAATAGGCAAGTCCTCATCTAAACAAGCATACAAATCCGCACCTGCCGCTTCAACTGAGCCGTATGTAGGCAGAATTGCATTGTCCCGCAATTTTTTAACGAAAATATTTTCCATAGTCTTAAAACCTTTCTTTATTTCTCAGGCGTGATGCCAAAATATTTATCCAGAAACTCTAATATCATTTGAATATACCGATCTTTTTCCACAAGAAAACTCAATCCATGTCCGGCGCCTTCCGCCAAAAGCAGTTGCTTAGGGGCACCACAGACCGAAAAAGCCTCTTGAGACATTTTGCAAGGCACAAAATCATCTTCTGTACCGTGCGCCATAATCACGGGAATTTTGCTGTTTTTTAGGATATTTCGGCTGTCGCATTCATAGAAACTAAAACCACCGAACAATCTTGCGCAATGTTCTGCAACCCAAATAGACGGCACAGCAGGAAGATGGGTCACGCGACGAAATACGGCGCTGACAATCTCTTTAGGAGAAGTAAAACCGCAATCAGCAATCATACCTCGAACATTTTGCGGTAAATTTTTATCTGCCGTGTATAGCACTGTCGACGCGCCCATTGAAACGCCGTCCAAAAGAATAGGAAATTCACCAAAGTGGGAATTATGGTATTCCACCCATGACACAAAATCTCGACTTTCCTTTACGCCAAAGGTAATATATTTTCCCTCGCTTTTCCCATGACTGCGCTGATCAGGAATAAGCAGATTCATCCCCAGTTGATGATAAAATTCAAAAGAGATTCCCACATCCACCAAGTAAGTACTGCGGTAACCGTGTGCAAACAAGACAGTGCCTCGGGGATTTTCGGCAGGAACCCAAAGTGCGTGAAGTTTTAATCCATCGTAACTATCCATATAAACGTCTACAGCCTTATGTTTCGAAAGCCATGATGTTGTTTGAACAATAAAGTCATAATATTTTCCGTAGGGTGTCTGTTTGATTTCCTCTTCCACTTGCCACGGCAGTTCCTTCCGCCGCAAGCAGGCCGCAAAAAACAGATATGTGCCACTTACAATGGTAAGCAAAACAATTCCAATCAAAAGTAGCAGAACAAATTCCATTTACTTCTCCTTCGTACCCATTTTCTTGAACCACTGAAATGTCATAGGCCAAATCGCGCCGGCTGTTACTACTACAAAGAAATAGCGAATAATTCTAACAAATTTTTCGTCAAAAACCAAGTTTAGCGGAAATTTCAACACTTCTTTTACCACGAGCAAAGAAATCAATCCCAAAACAACCTTCAAAATCTGCGCCCACCAAACAGCCTTCGTTGAGAAATTTATCCATTTTTTATCCAAAATATACGCCACCGGCAAACCAAGAATTGCGCCAAACATACTTAATGCATTTTCCCGAGCGTCTGCTAAAAGTTCTAAATTGGTATCGGCAGGAAATTGATACAAGAACGCAAAGCACAAGTGACCTGCCGACAGCAGACCTGCGAACAGTAAAACAAACTTGAAATATTTTCCCTCAAAATCTAAAATAAACAATTTCAGCAAGAAAACAAGCAGAATTGCCACAGCCGCAGCCACCAATACATCCTTCGGCGTATGTACACCTAAATACATTCTGGAAAACGGAACAAGTACTGCCATTACAATTGCAAGTACTTTTAGCCAAGAGCGTCTCGTAAACAATGCGATTCCTGCATATATGGATACCGCACTTTGAGTATGTCCACTGGGAAAACTGTAACCACCCGCATCTGCCCTTGCGGCTTCAACAATCGTGAATTCTTTGTCCAAAATCCACGGTCTGGGAATACGGAAAAATAATTTAAGGAATTGATTGATGATCGTTCCTAAAAGCCCGACGACAATAAAATAATAGCCTTTTTTCTTATCAATACACCAAAAAAGCACAACGGAAACCAACAGAAAAACCGCCATTGACCCAAAGTTTGTAATAAACAGCATCAATTTATCCAGCAATGGAAATCGAATATCCTCAAGAAGATATAGAAAACCCATATAGAGCACCTCTTTCCTGAAATAATTATAACACTGTTTATAAAAAAGTAAAGATTTGTTAACCAAGGCATCTTGAGTTTTGCCAAGATTGCGGGTATAATAACAAAAAATCGAAAGGATAAAATTATGCCTTACTACTCTTATTACGGTATTGATTGGACGTATCTTGTATTGGTTCTTCCTTGCTTGATTTTGGCTCTTTGGGCCAGCGCCCGTGTCAACAGCACATATAAAAAATATTCAAAGCAAATCTCATCCCGAAGAATTACCGGCGCACAAGCAGCGCAGCGGGTTTTGTCGGCATCCGGAATTTCCAATGTGCGTATTGAAAAGATTGCCGGTAATTTAACCGATCACTATGACCCAAGAGACAATGTCATCCGACTTTCCCAAGATGTCTATGACAATCCTTCTACTGTCGCTATTGGCGTTGCTTGCCACGAAGCAGGTCACGCCGTACAATACGCCCAAAATTATGCCCCGATTAAACTTCGTGCGGCCATTATTCCCATTACCAATTTTGGATCTAAATTGGCAATGCCTTTAATTTTGCTTGGCCTTCTGTTTTCCACTTTGGGCAGTTTCTCGGAAACTATGATTTATGCGGGTATCGCTTGTTTTTCCCTATCCCTTGTGTTTCAACTTATAACACTGCCCGTGGAATTTAACGCCAGCAAACGCGCCTTGGAAGCCATTGAAAACGGCAATATGCTAACAGCAGAAGAAATCAAAGGCGCAAAGAAAACCTTATCCGCAGCCGCTATGACCTATGTGGCAGCAACAGCAGTCGCCCTTGCCCAATTACTGCGTTTAATATCCTTATTTGGCGGGCGCAACAGAGATGATTAACGCAAACAAATTCCACCTCAGTATTGACAACTGAGGTGGAATTGTTTATACTCTACATGTGCGAAAAATATGATTTGTGTGAAAGGAGGGGTTCTATGGCAGGCGGAAAACATATTCTCGGAAAAGGAAATGCCCGCCGTGTGTTTGGTACGGCAAAAGTCGGTGATCGGGGTCAAATTGTGATACCCAAGGAAGCACGGGAATTGTTTCATATTCAGGCCGGAGATACCCTGCTTATTTTAGGTGACGAGGACACCGGTTTAATCGTCTCAAAGCCGGAAGTTTTAAGCGACATCGCAAACAAACTATTCCAAAGCGTTCGAAAAGAGGAAAAAGAACATGAATGAATTTACGAAACTGTATTCCGAGATGGGCATATCCCCTGCCGTATATGAATACGGAGAGAATGCCATCAAAAAATTGACGGAACGGTTTGCAGAGATTGACAAAATTGCAGAATACAACCAAGCGAAAGTGCTATCCGCAATGCAAAAGAACAGAGTTTCCGCTGCATGCTTTGCCGCTACCACAGGCTATGGCTACGATGATGTGGGCAGAGATAATCTTGAACGGGTCTATGCCGATGTTTTCCATACCGAGTCCGCACTTGTCCGACCGCAAATCACTTGTGGCACACACGCATTAACCGTCGCCCTATCTGCCAATTTATTGCCTGGGGACGAATTGCTTTCCCCCGTTGGCCTGCCCTATGACACTTTGCAAGAAGTTATCGGCATTCGCGAAAGCCCTTGTTCTTTAAAAGAATACGGCGTTACCTATCGACAAGTTGATTTGTTGGAAGACGGCAGTTTTGATTACGAAAACATTCGAAAAGCCATTAACGAAAAAACCAAACTGGTAACCATTCAGCGTTCCAAAGGTTATGCTACCCGCCCAACCTTCTCTGTAAAACAAATCGGCGAACTCATTGCCTTTGTAAAATCCATCAAGTCCGATGTAATCTGTATGGTGGACAATTGCTATGGTGAATTTGTCGAAACAATAGAACCTTCCGATGTAGGGGCAGATATGGTTGTCGGTTCTTTGATTAAAAACCCCGGCGGCGGACTTGCGCCCATCGGCGGATACATCTGCGGTACAGACGCATGTGTTTCTAGATGTGCCTATCGTCTATCTGCGCCCGGACTCGGGCAAGAAGTCGGCGCGAATCTCGGTCTGATGCCTGCGCTGTACCAAGGTTTCTTCCTTGCCCCCACCGTGGTAGCGGGCGCTGAAAAAGGCGCAATCTTTGCTGCAAACCTCTACGAACCGCTGGGTTTCCGATGCGTTCCCAATGCTACCGAAAGCCGTCACGATATTATTCAGGCAGTTGAACTCAAGAGCGAAGAAGGTATGATTGCATTTTGTAAAGGCATTCAAGCCGCAGCGCCAGTAGATTCCTTTGCAACTCCAATGCCATGGGAAATGCCCGGTTATAATGACAAGGTCATTATGGCTGCCGGTGCATTTGTGCAGGGCTCTTCTATTGAACTGTCCGCAGACGGCCCTATTCGTGAACCCTATGCCGTGTATTTCCAAGGCGGCCTAACATGGCAACACGCAAAATTTGGTATCTTAATGAGCCTGCAAAAGATGGTCGAAGCAGAACTGATTAAATTATAAAGGAGAAATATATATGTCTTGGTTCTTTTTTTCCGTTGCAACCGCCCTTTTGTGGGGCATTGCCGAATTGTTCTATAAAAAAGGCGCTCGCCCTGACGAAAAATTTTCTCATCTGAAGATTTGCATTATGGTTGGTTTGGTTATGGGTATCCACGCAATATTTACATTGCTGACCCAAGATATTAACTACAACCCCATTAACATTATCTATTATCTTCCCGTCTCGCTTTTTTACATAATTTCCATGGCGTTTTCCTATTTCGGAATGCGCTTTTTGGAAGAATCTATTTCTGACCCCATCGAAAATACTGCAGGTGTTATTTGCACCCTTATGTTTGTCATCTTTATGCAGGAAAGCATTTCCCCGCTCACTTGGATTTCCATTGCCATTATTACCATTGGCGTTGTCGGTGTCGGTTATCTGGAAAACCACGGCGAAACTGTGCGAAAGAAGAACCACGGCAAGCGTTTGGCGATTATCGCATTCTGTATGCCCTTTGTTTATGCCCTATTAGATGCTTTGGGCACTTTCTTTGACGATGCTTTCTATCTGATTGAAGATGTTGCCAACTCTCCTTTGGTAGATGTGAACGCAGACACCATTGAAGCAGTGGCAAATACCAGTTATGAACTTACTTTTGCCGTATTTGCTTTAGGTTTGTTTATCTTTATGAAAGCGAAAAAAGTTAAATTTGGTCCTTTGGCTAAACAAGGCGATAAATTGGCAGCCGCAGTTTTTGAAACGGCCGGTCAGTTCACCTATGTGTACGCCCTAGGTGGTAACGACGCCATTGCCGCACCCATTCTTTCTTCCGTATGCGTTGTTTCTCTTTTGCTTTCTCGGATTTTCCTAAAGGAAAAACTCTCTTGGAAAACATATATCTTTATTGCTATTGTGATTATCGGTATTCTTTTAATGGCAATCAGCGAGGAAATATAACAAAGTTTTTCCATATTGTATAAAAATCCGGTGTCGCATTTAAGCGACACCGGATTTTCATTATACTTTTTTCTTTTTTATTCTTCGGTAAAGTTCCAACGGCACAAACATAACCAGCAGAACGCCAACAATAATGATCGGAAATCCATACAAATGATTACCCCACATTTGTTCAAACAAATATAACGGATTACCTGGGTCTGCGCTCATCAAAAACATAAAATTCGTATCTAACAAAAGGTTAATTCCGTAAATTGGAATTGCCATTGCCGCCAAAAGAAGCATATACTTTGGAATTTCTCTTGCCCTTGGCGTGATTTCACCGCACACCGTTAACACGATCGGATATAACGCCAACAAAATATGAACCGTAAAACTGTGCAAGTGCATAAAATTGCCCAGTGGCAGGCTTGACCAAGTTGGGAAAAGCAGTGCGGCCAATGTGCCGGGTATTCCAATGGTATATAGATAACCGCTCAATTCTTTCGAGGGTTTCCACGCATGAATGGCAATTAAGAAGATGTTGATGCTACATAGGTGAAGCGGCAAATAATCAGCGGTGTAGCGTCCACCAATGAGCAACATCACAACCTTAAACAATTCATCTGCAACCAGCAAAATTGCGACTATTTTTCTCCAGTTGTTTCGTCCCTTTTCTCCTAATTTTTTGTAAAGCAGGCAGTTTGCCACAACAACGAATACAAACACAACCAGCCAAATCCAATGTAACAATCCAAAGTGCGTCCATCCAAGGCCTGATGGTATCGTACCCGTTGTGTCTAGAAAATGTTGCATATTAATCACCCTTAATTTGATAAAAATTACACAAGGCAAGTTTTGCTTGGCGTGGCATCTTTTTAATTTCTATTTCACGGCGCAAAGCATGAGAATGGCTCTGGCAATTTTCGGCATACAGTAAAGTGAGCGGACCTCTGCCACGGGTGTACTTTGCGCCTTTACCAAGGTTGTGTGTCTGTAGGCGTTTCTCCAGATTATCTGTGATTCCGGTATAAAGAGAATTGTCTTTACACTGCAAAATATAAAGTACCCATTGTTTATCCATACTATGTCCTCGGTTCTATCCATAAATGTAAAAACATTTATATTACCTATTATAAGACTAAGGGTTCTAAATAGCAACTAAAAAGATTGACACAACGGTAATTATAGGATATATTGTACTGAAATGGAGGTAATTATATGGATATTACAGTTGGTATGAAGGGTGAGGTTTCCACCTTAGTTGAACGGGAAGACACCGCATTAGAAGTCGGTTCCGGTAGTTTGTTAGTCTATGCAACACCTTGTATGGTCGCTCTAATGGAAGGCGCCGCATGCGAGGCAATCGCAGAGGCTCTGCCGGAAGAAAAAACATCTGTGGGAATCGAACTCAACATTTCTCATTTGTCTGCAACACCGGTTGGTTTATCTGTTCGCGCAGAGGCCAAAGTCACGGCTGTAGACGGCAGTGTGATCACCTTCCAAGTCACCGCCTATGACGAAGCCGGCAAAATCGGCGAAGGTACACATAAGCGTGCAGTGATTTCTTCTGAGCGTTTTCTTGACAAAACATATGCAAAATTATAAAAACACATCCACCGGCTTAGCCGGTGGTTGTCATTTTACGGGCATAGCCCTCTGTTCCTCGCTTACGCGTCAAACGCGTAAGTACAATCTGCCAACTGCAAGCGGCTGTAGCAAACATATTTGCTACAGCCATTTTTATCAAACATTTTCTTCCAACCAATTTTTTAAGGCAAGTCGACCTTCTTCTGACATAGGAAAGGTCTTTTCCTCTTCCATTTCACTTTTTTCATAACAGAACGGACCGTGCCAAAACTGAGCAAACATACTGCTCTGCTCAAAATCAACCTCTTTCGGCGTTGCCATAATCACGGTGGGTACAATTTTGAAGCGAAATGCGCCACAAGAGCCGGTAAAAGTATTATTCATCGCAAAGGTGTGAAGTGTTGGAATATATATTTCCGGCATAATCAACCCTCCATTAAAGCTTCCATTTCATCCAGCAATTCGCCGAACAACGCAAGTGCCTGATTGACCGGCTCCGGAGAGGTCATATCCACGCCTGCGCCCTTAAGCAAGTCGATGGGGCTCTTGGAACAACCACCGCAGAGGAAGTTCAGGTAATCCTTTACAGCCGGCTCACCTTCCTTCAAAATGCGACGGGACAAGGCAATGGCGGCACTATAGCCGGTTGCATACTGGAATACATAGTAATCATAATAAAAATGGGGAATTCTCGCCCATTCCAGCGCAATTCGGTCATCAACAACCATATCCGGACCATAGTATAGCGCATTCAAACGACGATATTCCTCGCAAAGAACCTCAGCCGTTAAAGTGTTACCTTCGGAAACCATTTTACCAATGTTCAATTCAAATTCCGCAAACATAGTTTGGCGGTACAATGTTCCTTTAAACTGGTCAAGGAAATAATTGATGAGATATGCCCGTTCCTTCTTATCTGTGGTCTTGCCTAGCAAATACTCCATTAACAGTGCTTCATTGCAGGTGGATGCCACCTCTGCAACAAAAATCACATAATCCGCATCTACGGGATTTTGGGTTTTGTTGGATAAATAAGAATGCAGGGCGTGGCCCATTTCGTGAGCCAAAGTAAACTGACTATCCAAAGAACCGGAATAATTCAGAAGGACAAAAGGGTGTACCATAGCGCCGGAAGAATATGCGCCACTGCGCTTACCCTCGTTTTGGTATACATCAATCCAGCGATTGTCAAAGCCTTCTTTTAGTATCTTACGGTAGTCCTCACCTAAGGGGGCAAGGGCATCAAACACCGTCTGCTTTGCATCAGCAAAGAGAATTTTCTTCTCCACATCTTTTACAAGAGGGGTGTAAATATCATAAAAATACAGTTCATCCACGCCCAGCAATTTTTTGCGCAAGCGAACATAGCGGTGCATCTTATCCAAATTTTGATGCACGGCTTCAATTAAATTCAAATATACTGATGTGGGCACATTGGTGTTGTCTAAGGATGCCTCAAAAGCATTTTCGTATTTTCGTGCCTCTGCAAAAAATTTCAATTGTTTATTCTGAGCATCCAAAAGACCGGCCGCAGTATTTTGGAAATTGCCGAAACCATCATACAAATTTTCGTAGGCGCTCTTACGCAAGACACGGTCTGCGCTATTTTCCAGGACAACAAACGTGCCTTGACTCAAGGGGTGCTTTTCCCTATTACTATCCACAGCATCGGCAAACTTCAAATCCGCATCTGCCAACATGCCGTAAATTTTATCCGGTGCTTGTGCCATCTCGCCGGTGGCTGCCAATAACTTTTCCTCTACCGCGGAAAGAACATGTTCTTTTTTCCGACGAATATTGGTTAAACTTCTGCGGTAGCGTTCCAAAGGCGGATACTGCAGATAAAATGCATCCAATTTTTCATCTGAAATTGCCATAATTTCCGGCGTTTCAAAACTGGTTGCCGCATCCACACCCACCAACATACTCATTAATTTGCCGGTCTGCGCTTGATAATAGGCATTGCGGGTATCCTCGTCACCCTTGCGCATACAGTAATTAGCCAGCGCTTTAATTTTCACATTGGTATCTTCAGATCTACGCAGATATGCATACAATTGTTCACCGCTATCGCCCAAATGTCCTGAGAATGATGCCAGTTGTACTTTATCTTCCTCCAGCGTTGCAAATTCCTGCTCCCACGCCTCTTCGCTGGCAAAAATATCCTCAGTAGCCCAAGTATCTTCCACTGCAATTTCACTTCGTTTCTTAATCTGTTCCATAAACACCTCCACAATATTTTTGATTATTATACCACACCTTGAAAAAAAAGCAATCACGCCCTTGTAAATCACCTTCATTTATGATAGAGTAGGCAAAGGTGATAAAAATGAAAAAGAAATTGCGTGGCAGTATATTTTTGCTCCTTGCCACAATTATTTGGGGCTCGGCTTTTGTTTCTCAGAGTTTGGGCATGGACCATATTGGTCCGTTTAGTTTTCAAGCAGTTCGATGCGCGATTGCTGTTATCGGAATGCTTCCCGTCGTCTTCATTGCTGACTGGCGAATGGGTGAACATAAACAATTTTTCCAAAAATGGGCAGACCCTAAACTTTGGAAATCCGGTATTCTCTGCGGTATCCCCTTGTTTCTCGCCTGCAATTTGCAACAAGTAGGTCTAGTCGATACCGACGCAGGCAAATCCGGCTTCTTAACCGCAATGTATATTGTAATTGTGCCCGTAATTGGCATATTCCTTAAAAAGAAACCAACCATTATGGTACCCATTAGTGTAACATTGGCTGTTGCGGGACTTTACTGTTTAAGTTGCGTGAGTGTCACGAGAATGAACACCGGCGATTTGCTAACCCTAGGTTGTGCTTTGATGTTTGCAATTCAAATCACATTCATAGATATTATGGTCCTTAATACGGATGCGTTACGGCTCAATACCATTCAGGCTTTAGTTTGTTCTGTTCTTTCTTTCTGTATCGTTGGCTTTACAGAAACAATAACTTGGGATGGTGTCATTGGGTGTGCCATTCCCCTCTTACATACCGGTCTTCTTTCCATGGGCGCGGCATATTCTCTGCAAATTTTAGGTCAAAAAGATTTAGATTCTTCCCCTGCCGCGCTGATTATGAGTTTAGAGTCCGTCTTTGCTGCAATATTTGGCGCGTTAATTCTAAAGGAAACTATGAACGGTTGGGAAACTGTCGGCTGTATCTTAGTATTCAGCGCCGTGATTCTTTCCCAAATCCCCATAAAGAAAAAAGTGCATCTTTCATAAGAAAGATGCACTTTTTATTTACATATCCGCTTGTATAATGCGCTTCATCGCTTCAATGCCAACCTTAATTGCACCGGTACTGTCTTCCGTCATTGGCATACCAAGACCGGCTTTTTCCCGCTCTTGGTTCCAAACTACGTGAAAACAACTACCGCAACGGACGCCTAATGCAGAAGCAACTACAAACAGCGCCGCCGATTCCATTTCACTTGCCTTTACGCCAAGGCGTTTCCAACTTTCCCACTTTTGCAAAAGTTCATAAGAGACCGGGCTTTTCTCAGGCGCGTGTTGACCGTAGAAGGCATCCTTGCACTGAACAACACCGGTGTGGGTTCTGTATCCTAAATCCTCACTTGCAGACTTCAGTGCCGTTGTAATGTTAAAGTCCGGAACAGCGGGAAATTCAATGGGCGCATATTCTAACGATGTGTGTTCATAACGAATTGCTCCGGTTGCCACAACCACATCACCGGGAAAAACATCCATAGCGATACCGCCGCAAGTTCCGATACGAATAAAGGTATCTGCGCCAATGGCTACCAATTCTTCCATTGCAATCGACGCCGAGGGACCACCAATACCCGTTGAGCACACCGAAACCTTTTGTCCCAACAGCGAGCCGGTATAAATGTTAAATTCCCGATTTTGCGCGATATGGACGTAGTTATCAAAGTGGCTTGCAATCGCCTCACAGCGACCGGGGTCACCGGGCAGGAAGCAATACTTACCCACGTCCCCTTCCTTGCAACGAATATGAAATTGCATTCCAATATCTTGCATAGTTTAACCTCCTTAGAACAAACTAACCTGACTGGTGTCCGGCAAGTCACCAAATGCGCCAGCATCCTTCAGCATTTGAATATGGGTTTTAGAAACCTTGGGACAAGCCAGCGAAAACTCTTCAATCGACAAAAACTGCTTGTCCTTTCTCCCCTCTTCAATATCAAAAGCGGCGCTCTCGCCAAGACCGGAAATCGCAACAAAGGGTGGGCGAATTTTTCCGTCCTCAACAAGGAATTTTGTGGCACTGCTCTTGTAAATATCGATGGGCAGGAAGTCAAAACCGCGAAGGTAGTATTCATAAACCACTTCCAAAGTTGTCAACAATTCTTCGTCTTTGTTGGTGGCATCCTCATTGCTCTCAATCGCCTTGATGTTGGCAACAGCGTAATCCTTACCGCCGGTCATAAGATTGGCATCAAAACCGCCCTTTTGGCTTCTGCGGTAGAAATATGCAGAATAGAACGCCAAGGGGTGGTACACCTTAAACCAAGCAATTCGGAACGCCATCATAACATAGGCAACTGCGTGGGCTTTCGGGAATAAATACTGAATTTTCTTACAAGAACCAATGTACCAATCCGGCACACCAGCGGCTTTCATTTCTTCCTCCGCGCCATCGGGCAATCCCCTGCCCTTACGCACCATTTCCATAATCTTAAAGGCACGTTTTTCCGGCATACCGCAGGAAATCAAATACACCATAATATCATCACGACAGCCAATTGTTCCGTCAACCGTTGCCGTGCCGGATACAATCAAGTCCTTGGCATTGCCCAACCACACATCCGTGCCGTGGGAGAAGCCGGAAAGACGCACCAAAGTATCAAATCTGGTAGGCATTGTGTCCATTAACATACCACGGGTAAAACGAGTATTAAATTCCGGAATGGCTACAGCGCCGGTAGGTCCGAGAATGGGGTCATCCTCATAGCCCAATACCGCAGAAGATGTAAAAATTGACATCGTCTTTTTATCATCTAAGGGAATGGTCTTTGCATCCACACCGGTCAAATCTTCCATCATACGAATCATCGTAGGGTCATCGTGACCCAACATATCCAGTTTAAGAAGATTTTCTTCCATGGAGTGATATTCAAAATGAGTGGTAATTTGGTCAGAGTTGGGGTCATCTGCTGGGTGTTGCACCGGACAGAAATCCCAAATCTCATTTTCTTGCGGGATAACTACCAAACCACCGGGGTGCTGACCCGTTGTGCGGCGGACACCGACACAGCCACCGGCAAGTCTTGCTTCTTCCGCCTTGCCCACTGCCTTGCCACGCTCGGAAAGGTATTTCTTCACATAGCCAAATGCAGTCTTTTCCGCAACTGTACCCACTGTACCGGCGCGGAACACATGAGACCGGCCAAACATCTCGGTACAATAAGCATGGGCGCGGGATTGGTACTCGCCGGAGAAATTCAGGTCAATATCCGGAACTTTATCGCCACCGAAACCAAGGAAGGTTTCAAAAGGAATGTTAAATCCATCCTTAGCATAGGGTGTACCGCATTTGGGGCATACATCGTCGGGAAGGTCCGCACCGCAGGCATATCCTTTGGGTACATCAAAGGTAGTATATTTGCATTCCGGATTGGGACAGCGATAGTGTGGCGGGAAGGAGTTTACCTCAGTGATACCGGACATATACGCAACAATAGAAGAGCCGACAGAACCACGGGAGCCTACCAGATAACCATGCTCCAAGGAATTCTGCACCAACTTCTGCGCAGACATATAAATCACATCATAGTGGCAGGAAATAATATCGTGCAATTCCTGCTCAACGCGCTTTGTCATCAGTTCCGGCGGGTTATCACCATATAGGCGATGCATTTTGCCATAAACCAAACTCTTCAAATCCTCAACGGAATTTTCAATTTTGGGTGCAAATAGGTTATGAGGCACCGGACGGATCGTATCGCACATATCCGCAATCAAATTGGGATTGGTCACAACAACCTCATATGCTTTTTCTTCCCCCAAATAAGAGAATTCCCGAAGCATTTCATCGGTTGTCCGCAAATACAAGGGATTCGGTTTATCGCAATCGTCAAAGCCCTTGGTAGCAAGCAGAATATGTCGAAAAATCTCATCCTCAGGATTGAGAAAGTGGACATCGCCGGTCGCCACAACGGGTTTTCCCAATTCCTCGGCCAAACGAACAATCGTACGGTTAAATTCCCGCAATTGTTCCTCGTTTTCTGCAATCGGCGGTTTCCCATTCTTGCCTTCCAGCATAAAGCGGTTGTTAGAAAGGGGCTGAATTTCCAAGAAATCATAGAACTTCGCAATCCGCTTCATCTCTTCATCGCTTTTCCTGGCAAGAATGGCTTGGAATAATTCACCGGCTTCACAAGCAGAACCGATAATCAGACCCTCGCGAAGTTTTAAAAGTTCAGATTTAGGGATGCGGGGTACACGCTTGAAATATTTTAGATTGGAATCGGATATTAAATGATACAAATTGCGCAGACCGGTTTGGTTCTTGGCAAAAAGAATGATGTGCCGTGCCTGACGATCGCCAATGTGGTTTTGGCTTCGTAAGCCTTCCATCAAAGGATTCACGGCCTGCAAGGTAGTAATCCCCTTCTGCTGTAACATTTCAATGAATTTGCCCATAATCAAACCGCAAATCAAGGCATCATCGGCTGCTCGATGATGGTTAAATTCCGGCAAGGACAGCGCATTTGCCACAATATCCAACTTATATTTACCCAGTTGGGGCATTAAGTTCTGCGCCAAAATCAAAGTATCTGCAGAAGTATAAGAATAGGAATATCCCAGTTTTTCGCAGGCGGAACGAATAAAACCGGTATCAAAATCCGCATTATGCGCCACTAAAATGCTATCGCCAATAAAATCTAAAAATTCAGGCAAAGCCGTTTCCAGTTTCGGCGCACCTTGCAACATGCTGTCAGTAATACCGGTCAGTTCCACAATGCGCTTATCTAAAACACAACCGGGGTCTATAAATGTCTGGTAACGGGCAATTTCTCTTCCGCCGCGCATTCGCACTGCACCGATTTCAATAATGGTATCCCTGCGGGAAGAAAGTCCGGTAGTTTCCAAATCGAAAGCCACATATTCCCCGTCCAGAGATATATCCCCTTCACCGTGAACGACAATTCTGTCATCCACGTCATTGACAAAGTAGCCCTCACAGCCGTAGAGGATCTTTATGTCTTCGTCAGTTCCGGCAACCTTAGGCGGTTTTTTGCCTTCCACGCAGTGAAGCGCATCCGTAAAGGATTGCACACAGCCGTGGTCTGTAATGGCAATCGCCTTATGTCCCCACGCCGCCGCCTGCTTAATGGCATCGGCGGTATTGGTCAGCGCATCCATATGGCTCATAATGGTATGCAAATGCAATTCCACACGCTTGCCATTCTGTGCGGTATCTTTACGCGTCGGCATAGAACCAGGGATAATCGCATTGGGTTTTAAAACCATTTCGTTATCAAAACGGTTTTCCATAAGACGACCCTGAACCTGAATAACAGAGCCAACATGGATATTTTCCAAAATCGGCTTTGCTTCATTGTTTTCCATAAAGCGGTTAATCCGGACTGATCCGTGATTGTCGGTCATATCAAAATTGATAACCCAAGCATTGCGCTTTTTCAGTTCTTTATGTTCAATCGCAAAGACTTTTCCTTCAACAATCACATTGCCCATATCCAAGGAAAGTTCTTGCATAGGGGTAATTTTTCCTTTAAAAGGTCGCCCGAAAATAGCATTACTTTCCTGAACCGGTTGAACCTTTTTCTCAGCAGGAACATTTTGAGACAACCGGCTAAGCATACTACCACGCATTTTTTCCATAACGTCAAAAAGCGCTTGTCCCTCCAAATTTTCGCCGGCATGAATCTGGATTTCCACTGTTGTGCCAAAACGAGCAAACAACAAATTACGAACAGTTGGCACACACTTTTCCAAGTCCTTCTTACCGTTTGCCGCCAAATGGATATTCAGGCAATTACCTTCCCAAGACCACTTTGCCCCTGCTAAACTGCCTCTGCACATAGAGTTGATACCTACAAATATCGCCATCAGTTCTTCCGGCTCAATCTTTGTAATCTCTGTTTCCGGAAATTTGGGTTGAATATCCATACTTTTTAGTCCGTAGGTAGCACAAATACCCTCACAGACATCTAAAAGCACTCTGTGAGGTATGTAAGTATCATTTTGAATTTCCACAGTAATCTTACGACTTTGCGGGTCAATGTCTGCGTTTGTCAACACTGCATTTGTTAACATATTCTCAAGACATTGACTCGGTTGATACTGGGAAAACATCTGCAAAAAACGGACTTGTTCGCTCATAAATTTCTATAGTTCCTCAATTTTCTTTAGTAACGCAGGAAGAAGTTCGTCATAAGGAAGTTTCGCAATCTGTTGTCCCTTTTCGAACAACATACCGCAACCGTCACCGCCGGCAATACCAATATCCGCTTCCCGTGCTTCTCCAGGTCCATTGACAATACATCCCATCACCGCAACCGTAATGGGCTTTTCACAATTTTTTAAAGCCTCGTCAACCTGATTGACAAGACCGATTAAATCAATTTGGGTTCGTCCGCAGGTGGGACAAGAAATAATATTCACGCCCTCTTTCCTCAGACCTGCCGCTTTTAGAATATCCTTAGCGGCATAAACTTCTTCTACAGGGTCATCTGTCAGGCTTACGCGAATGGTATCACCAATCCCATCCAACAAAAGTGCACCAATCCCCATTGCCGATTTCATAAGTCCCATCCGTACCGGTCCGGTTTCTGTAACACCAATATGCAAAGGGTAATCACATTTTTCGCGGAAAAGACGAGCCGCCGCTACCATCGTGGGAACCGTGGACGACTTCATGGAAACACAAGTATTGTAGAAGCCAAATTTCTCTAATAATGCTAAATGCTCAAAAGCACTTTCCACCAATGCTTCCGCGATTGGATGTCCGTATTTTTCTAGCAACTTTTTGTCCAAACTTCCGCCGTTGACGCCAATTCGAATCGGAATATTCTTATCCTTACATACCGCAACAACCGCCTCAACGCGGTCTTCCCCGCCGATATTACCGGGGTTAATGCGGATTTTGGAAGCGCCGGCTTCCGCGGCTGCAATTGCCAATTTATAATCAAAATGAATATCTGCAACGAGAGGCAAAGGGGATTCTTTGCAAATATCCCCAAAGGTTCTGCAAGATTCCATATTCGGAACAGCCAAGCGGGCAATTTGACATCCTGCCGTTTTCAATGCTTTGAGTTGTAAAAGAGAGCCTTCCACATCGGTTGTTTTGGTGTTCAGCATAGACTGAATCGCTACCTGGGCACCACCGCCAATGGGAATATCGCCGACCATTATCTGTCTTGTCATTGTTTTCATCCCTTAAAAATGGTAAAAATATCCTTAAACATAATCAGCGCCATCAGTCCAAGCAACAAAACCATACCGGCGCTATGGATATACCCCTCGTATTTCGGGTCTATCTTCTTCTTAGTAATACCCTCGATGGCTGTAACCAACACCAAAGCCAACACTCTGCCGCCGTCCAAAGCCGGAATCGGAAGCATATTCATCACCGCTAAATTGACCGCGATAAATCCACCAAAATACAACATATTCATAATGGCGTCGGTTTTATTTTCCGATGCCTCAGCCGTGTCAGACATCATTTGCACAATACCCACCGGACCGGTCATATCCACAAGACCTGCCCTACCGGAAAACAGCATTTGCAAACTCAACCGCGTAGTACGCACTGTGTTGGCAACGCTCTTAAGTGCATAGGTGATTTTATTGCCGAAGGTGGCTTCCTTAAGGGAAAAATTCATACCATAAAGGAAAGTCTTGTTTCCTTGTTCGTCGGTAATTTCGTGTTTTTCCATCAAAAAATCATTCAGAAAAACTTTTTGACCATTTCGTTCCACAACCAAATCATGGGTATCACCGGGGTTCATTGCCAAAATCATGCCAAAATCCGATTGCACATAGATTGTTTCCCCATCAACCTTCAAAATCCGGTCACCCTCTTGAAGTCCTTCGCTGTGATTGATTGTGCTGAAGGGCTCAAAAGTATCAATTACGGGAATCACAAATTGCTTTGCCGGTGCAAAAACAATCAGCATTATGACAATGCCGGCAACAAGATTCATAAAAGAACCCGCTACCAGAATAATCAATCGCTTCCACCAAGATGCCACACCAAAGGAACGAGGATTGCCCGATTGACCATCCTCACCTTCCATTGCACAGTATCCGCCAATCGGGATACAGCGTATGGAATACAATGTTTCCCCTACCTGCTTTTTAAACAGCGCAGGTCCCATAAACATAGAAAACTCATTGACCTGAACGCCGGAAGCCTTTGCCGCCAAAAAATGTCCCAGTTCGTGGACAAATATGAGTAGGCTAAAGAGTAAAATTGCAAAAACAATGCTCATAGATTTCCTCGCTTACATCGCATTTCGAACCGCTTGACGCGCCAAACGGTCTGCCTCAAGAATTTCCTCAAGGCTAGGGTTTTGAATAAAGGGTACAGTATCCACCGCTAGTTTGACCAAACGGTAAATATCATAAAAGCCAATCTTATCTTGCAAATAAAGAGCAACCGCTTCTTCATTTGCGCCATTCATCGCAGGGCAAGCAGTGCCACCTACTTTTGCGCATTCCCTTGCCAATTGCAGACAAGGAAAGGCTTCCAAATCCGGCTTACCGAAAGATAAATCACCGCAAGATGTCAAATCCAGCGCATCAACGGGACAAGGCATCCTCTGGGGATATGTCATCGCCAACTGAATAGGCAAGCGCATATCCGGACTACCCAACTGCGCCATAACCGCGCCATCGGTAAACTCCACCAAACTGTGAACAATACTTTGTCGATGAATCACCACATCTACTTGCTCTAAGGGCAAGTCATACAGACGCATCGCTTCAATTACTTCCAAACCCTTATTCATTAGGGTGGCGCAATCTATGGTAATTTTTGCACCCATTTTCCAGTTAGGATGACGCAATGCATCCGCTTTTGTAACTACCTTTAACGCTTCCGGATTTTTCCCGAAGAAAGGACCTCCGGAACAAGTCAAAATAATTTTCTTAATTTCTTTTTTATGGTGCATTCCCATTAGGCATTGGAAGATTGCAGAATGTTCCGAGTCTACGGGAATAATTTCCGCATCAAATTTTTTAGCCTCTGCCATAACCAATTCACCGGCGCAAACAAGGGTTTCCTTATTGGCAAGACCGATGCGTTTCTTTGCGCGAATTGCCGCCAGCGTGGGTTTTAAGCCGACCATACCCACAACCGCAGTAATCACACAATCCGCTTGGGGCATCGTAGCAGCACGAACCAGCCCTTCCTCACCCCAAGAAATTTCGATAGCAGGGTCTGATAATTCCCTTTTCAATGCTTCCGCCGCATCAAAAGTTGCCATTACCGCAAGTTTCGGACGGTACTTTCGGCACTGCAGTGACATACGCTCTACATTTGTGCCGGCTGTTAACGCGCAAACGGGAATTTGCAAATTATCAATAATATCCAAACTTTGCCGACCAATGGAACCGGTAGAGCCTAAAATGCTAACACAATTTACCATCGCTTACACCGCCAAGGGTAAAATCAGCAGCAAAATTTCCGCCAAAGGACCCACTACCATCATAGAATCAAATCTGTCTAAAATACCACCGTGACCGGGGATAAGATTGCCATAGTCCTTGATGCCGGTTTGGCGTTTGATCACGCTGAAACACAAATCCCCGAATACGCCGGCCACAGCACCCAATGCACCATATAGGACAGCGAAAAGGAAATTCACAGTGAAATCAAAGAAAACATTCAGAACAAGGCCGTAGATAATCACGCCTAAAATTGCGCCTAAAACACCGCCAACCACGCCTTCCACCGTCTTTTTGGGGCTAATGGTCGGAGCAAGTTTATGCTTACCGAAGGTTAAGCCGGCAAAGTATGCGCCGGTATCGGACATAAACGCCATGATGAAGGGAATGAGGATATAATATCTGCCCTTTTCCCAAGAATGAATACGCACCAAAGAGGAAAACAACATCGGTACAACAACACCGGCCACCAAAGAAAGAGCAATTTGTGTAAATTCCAATTTGCAATCGGACGCCATCATTTCAGCAAACAAAACGACCCAGAATAATAGTATGCCCAGTAACAGCCAGCCATAACCAATTCCCAAACTACTCCACAAAGCGCACCACAAAGCGCTGACCATCGCATAAATGCAAAGGTGTGGGTGCTTTACCAAGCCGGTGCCCTGCATAAGTTCATAGGCCGCAACAGCAGACATCAGGCCAAACAAAATACCGGTACAAAATTTCGGGGCTGCTAAAACAACCAAAAGTAAAAGGGGCAATAACACAACGGCAGTAATAATGCGAGTTTTCATATCTCTATACTCCTCCAAACCGACGGTTTCTATTATGATATTCTTCAATCGCTCTGTCTAAATCCTTAGACGAAAAATCCGGCCACAGCACATCCATAAACACGAATTCCGAATAAGCCGATTGCCACAGCAGGAAGTTACTGGTACGCATTTCACCGGAAGGACGAATAATCAATTCCGGATCAGGAACATCCTTAGAATACAAATATCCGGACAGTAATTCTTCTGTCAAATCTTCAGGGGTGTACTTTCCTGCAAGCACATCTTGTGCAAAGGCTTGGGTTGCTTTTACCAGTTCGTCTCGTCCGCCATAATTTAAGCAGAAGTTTGCCTGCACATCGGTAAAAACCGCAGATTTCTCCTCTGCATCACGGCAAAGTTTTTGCAAATCCGGAGAAAGGCGGGATAAATCACCAAATACTTTAATGCGAATTCGATTTTTTTCCATATCTCGCAGTGCCTCTTTTAGGTAATTTCCCAAAAGTTTCATAATGGCAGAAACTTCCTCCTCGGAACGCTTCCAATTCTCAGTAGAAAAGGCATATACCGTTAGATACTTTACGCCGATTTCACGGCAGTAATTGGCGATCCTACGGAATGTTTCCGCTCCGGCCGCGTGACCCGCAGTGCGAGGCAATCCCCGCTTCTTCGCCCAACGACCATTGCCGTCCATAATAATGGCAATGTGTGTTGGAACCGGCTGAATATTTGCCATAAGCATACCTCTTTATAGTAGCATATTGGGGGCGCAAGCGCCCCCAATCAATTATTAAATGGACATCAATTCTTTTTCCTTGGCTGCCAAGGCTTCGTCTGCTTTCTTGATATACTTATCCAGCAAATCCTGCAGGTCCTTTTCAGCCTTCTTCTGCTCGTCTTCGGTAATTTCCGAATCCTTTTTCAGTTTCTTTACATAATCCATTCCGTCACGGCGGATGTTACGCATCGCAACCTTAGTGTCCTCGGCATACTTCTTAACCTGCTTGGTCAGTTCCTTACGGCGTTCCTCAGTCAACTGAGGGAACACCAAACGAACAACCTTGCCATCATTTTGGGGGTTGATGCCCAATTCGCTGGATTGAATAGCCTTTTGAATTTCCTTCAACAAGGAAGAATCCCAAGGCTGAATTACCAAAGTGCGGGCATCAGGGGTGGAAATAGTGGCTACACCATTGAGGGGTGTTTCACTACCATAATATTCCACAGAAATTCTATCAAGAACCTTTGCGTTGGCACGGCCAGCACGGACAGCACCAAACTCCTCGTCCAAATGGATTAAGGATTTATCCATTCTCTTGCTATATTCAGAAAAATCAACGCTCATAATCTAGTCCTCCTTCACAATTGTGCCAATTTTTTCACCGCAGGCAACGCGGTAAATATTTTCGGGGTCAGCCAAAGCAAAGCATACCAAAGTCATATGGTTGTCCATTGCCAAGGTCATTGCGGTAGTATCAGTTGCTTTCAAATGACGGGCAAGCACCTCATCATATGTAAGTTCATCAAACTTCACGGCTGTAGGATCCACATTGGGGTCAGCCGAATAAATACCGTCCACATTTTTAGCCATCAAAATAGCATCGGCCTCAATTTCCGCGCCACGAAGCACCGCTCCGGTATCCGTGGAAAAATAGGGGTTTCCTGTACCTGCCGCAAAAATAACAACCTTGCCATCATTTAAGTAGCGATCGGCAGTATCACGAGTAAAATACTCGCAGAACTTATTCATCTCCACGGCGCTGAGAACGCGGGCATCCACACCGTGCTTGCCCAAAGCATCCGCAACCGCAATGGAATTCATCACCGTGGCAAGCATACCCATTGCATCGCCGTGAGATCGTTGCATTTTATCTGCGCCGTCCTTTACACCACGCCAAAAGTTACCGCCACCAATTACAAGACCGATTTGCACGCCCTGACGGACACACTTGGCAATCACCGCACATACAGAATTAATCACAGAAAAGTCCAAACCACGGCATGCGTCACCGGCAAGGGCTTCTCCGCTTACTTTTAATAAGATTCGTTTATATTTGATTTCAGACATAGAAAACAACTCCTCTCTAACGCATCTTATTTTATAATAAATCTTGCAAATTGACAACTATATTTTCTAAAATTTATTAGTTTTTTTACAATCTTTTTGCTAGTTTTCATTTTCTGTGGAATATTGCAGTTTTAATGTTGCAAAACCATTTAAAATCGGTTATAATATTTTCAAATTTTCCGTTGAGAGAGGAAGAAAATCATGGCCGAAATCCTAGAAAGCAAAAATTTCATCCATAGCTTTATCGAAGAGGATATTGCTGAGGGCGGTCGCTTTGCAGGCAAAACTGTGCATACCCGTTTTCCCCCGGAACCCAACGGCTATTTGCACATCGGTCACTGCAAGGCTCTGATTATCGACTTTGGTACTGCCGAAAAATTTGGCGGTATGTGCAACCTGCGTATGGACGATACCAACCCCACCAAAGAAGATGTAGAATTTGTCGAAGCCATTCAAGAAGACATCCGTTGGTTGGGTTTTGATTGGGATGACCGCTTCTACTATGGTTCTGACTATTTTGAAAAAGACTATGAATACGCGGTGGAACTTATCAATAAAGGTTTGGCTTATGTCTGCGAGTTGACCCCTGACCAAGCAAAGGAAATGCGCGGTGATTTGAACACCCCCGCCACTTCCCCCTTCCGCGACAGACCCATTGAAGAAAGTTTGGATTTATTTGCACGGATGCGCGCCGGTGAATTCGAGGATAATAAGTACACCCTTCGTGCTAAAATCGACCTCGCTTCCGGCAACTTCAATATGCGTGACCCCGTGATTTACCGTATTCGCCATATGCATCATCACCGTCAAGGTGACAAATGGTGCATCTATCCGATGTACGACTTTGCCCATCCCATTCAAGATGCGTTGGAAGGCATTACCCACAGTCTGTGTTCTTTGGAATTTGAGAATCACCGTCCCCTTTACAACTGGGTTGTGGAAAATGTTTCTGTTCCCCACCACCCCAGACAGATTGAATTTGCTCGTCTGGGTATTGACCACACTGTTCTCAGCAAGCGCAAATTACGCGCATTGGTAGAGAACAATTATGTATCCGGTTGGGATGACCCCCGTATGCCCACATTGTGCGGTCTGCGCCGCCGTGGTTATACACCCACGGCTATCCGCAATTTCTGCGATCGCGTCGGTGTTGCCAAGTCTCCTAACACCATTGAATACGGTTTCTTGGAACACTGCCTCAGAGAAGATTTGAACGAAACTGCACAGCGCGTTATGGCTGTTTTGAAGCCTATTAAACTGACGATTACCAACTACCCTGAAGGTCAGAGTGAGGAATTTGAGGTTGAAAACAACCCCAATGACCCCGAGGCAGGCAACCGCAATGTTACCTTTAGCCGCAACTTGTGGATTGAGCAGGACGATTTCCTCACTGAGCCCGTGCCGAAGTTTAAGCGTTTGTACCCTGACGGACCTGAGTGCCGTTTGAAGGGCGCTTATGTGATCCAGTGTACCGGCTATAACACTGACGAAAACGGCAATGTGACAGAAGTGCTTGCCACCTATGACCCCCATTCCCGCGGTGGCGACCCCGAAGACGGTCGAAAGATCAAAGGCGCAACCATTCACTGGGTTGACGTAGAAACTTGCTTAGATGCGGAAGTGCGTCAGTACAGCAATCTGTTTGACGACGAAAACCCCGATGCCGCCGACAAGGATTTTCTTGCTTGCTTAAACCCCAATTCCTTGGAAGTGCTCACCGGTTGTAAAGTAGAAAAAGGCTTGGCAAATGCCAAAGCCCCCGCTTCCTATCAATTTATGCGTTTGGGTTATTTCTGCCCTGACAGCAAGGATTGCTCTGCAGACCATTTGGTCTTTAACCGCAGTGTAAGTTTAAAGGATAGTTTTAAACCTGCTAAATAAAATTCAGCCCCGAACCAAAAGGTTCGGGGCTTTGAATCATTTAAACATCTTATATGCGCCGGGAACAGAGATGAAGTAGATTGCCATGCCAAGAATGAGTGCAACCACTAAGCCAAGCCCGACCTTTTTGAGTATCCCAATCACTTTATCCTTTTTTGAGATAGGCATAAATTCATCCGTCAATCCATCACCCTCTTTGGGGCAAAGGAATTCGCCTTGCTGTTTTAGTGATAGCGTTTGCTCATCATTGAAACCCGGGAGTATTAAGGGACTAATTTTAGGTTCTTTCATAGTAGTCACTCCTTTCCTTATTCATATTATATCAAAAACACGAAGCCTTGTATATTCAACACATTTTACAAATATATACATATCATTTTATCGATTTTTACTAAAAAACGCCCAAGTCCTAAGGACTTGGGCGAATACTTACTTTTTGTCATTAATCTGCGCTTGCAAGTGCATAGAAAGCACTGCCAAAGAAGTAGCCATATTTTCATTTTGGACCAAAATGCCGGCAGGCACTTCCAAGTGTGTCGGTGCAAAGTTCCAAATAGCCTTAATGCCACAAGCAATCAACTCGTCACAAGCCTGCTGGGCAAACTGAACCGGCACCGTAATAATACCCATCAAAATCTTATTGGTCTGACAAAATTCACACATTTTTTCCATAGGTAAAATATGCTTGTTCTCGATTTTAATTGGTGCGGGCTCTTTATCAAAAGCCGCGCAAATATTCAAACCGTACGCCTGAAAACCACCGTAGCCCAAAAGTGCTTGTCCGAGTTTTCCTGCACCAACCAAAATTGCATCCGTGGTATTGTTATATCCCAAAAACTGGCTAATATCTTCAATCAAACTCTCCCGCAAATAGCCGATTTTAGGACGACCACCGGAAGAAACCAAAGCCAAGTCTTTCCGGACTAAAACTTCACCCATCCCCAACGCATTGGCCATTGTCGTGGCAGACATATAAGGGGACGCATCTTCGGGCAGGCTTTGCAAATATGCCAAATAGACGGGTAATCTCTTTAATACCGCCTTGGAAATATCTTTGTGTTCCATAACATAATTCCTTTCGATATGGTCTAATCGATAAATTTCTATATCGATTATAGCAGATATACAAAGAAATTTCAAGTAGTCGATAAAAAATTAAACACAACTGGTTTGACGAAGGATTTCCTTTCGCAGTTTTAGCATAATTCTTTTTTCCAACCGCGAGATATAAGATTGCGAAATCCCCATCATTTGCGCCACATCCTTTTGGGTTAACTCTTGATGTCCCTCTAACCCAAAACGCATCACCACAATTTGCCGTTCCCGTTCCGGCAATTCCCGCACCGCTTGCCGTAAAAGCGTCAAATCCACAGCGTCTTCCATCGGTCGTTCAATCATATCCTCATCTGTACCAAGAATATCCGATAAAAGCAATTCATTGCCGTCATAATCCATATTGATTGGCTCATCCAATGAAATTTCCGTCTTTTGGTTGGATATTTTACGGATATGCATTAAAATTTCATTCTCGATACATCGAGAAGCATAAGTTGCCAATTTGATATTCCGGTCCATGCGGTAGGTATCTACCGCCTTAATCAGTCCAATTGTGCCGATGGAAATTAAATCTTCTAAATTCACTCCGGTATTTTCAAATCTGCGGGAAATAAAAACCACCAAACGCAAATTCCGCTCAATAAGCAGTTGTTTTGCCCTATCATCTCCTTGTTCCATACGCATAAGGGCATCTTGCTCTTGCTCCCCTTTTAACGGTGGCGGTAAAACATCGCTACCGCCAATATAATGTACCTGTTGAACCTTCCAAATTTTTCGAAGCAATTCTAAAATAATTATCACGAAGCAATTCCTCCCGTTAATGCTTGATATGCGCCATCCGTGCACAAATTCACCGGTGAAAACGCCACCAACGAACTTCCCTTCCAATTCCCGATTTTCACTTTTGGTATCCGCAATGCCAATAACATTCCACCAGACTGACCTACGCAATGATAAGGTACTAAACGCAGACCGGGAAAATTACCGCGACTGATTGTCTCAATAGGCGCCGATAATTCCTGACCGGTTAATCCGGTTAAGCGGTTGGCTATTTCTGCACCTACAACCAAAACGGGTCTTCCGGTAATCGGGTCTTGAAGTTGATTGCCGGTGTCTAATAATGCTGTAATATGAATACTTTTTTCTCCAAGTTGTAATTCCACCGGTACATAACTTGTCGCCCCAAGTCTTGTGCGAAATCCAAATACGCAAATTGCCGTTAATCCCAGCGACGCCCACAGCAGTCCCCAAAAACTTTGATTCCCCGATGCCAACGCTATGCCACCTAATGCCATACTCAAAAGTAAAAACACAAGGGTACGACGGATTCCGCTGATTGAAAAGCCGAAGGATATACTGCCAATTAACAGCAGAAAAACAACACGCCAAAGAAAATTTCCCAAAAATGAAAATCCGGGAATTAAACAAATCCCACCGTATATACCGCCAAGCAATGCGCCAAGGGACATTCTTCCCCACCTAGGCGGGTAACCGCACAAGCGGTTTGTCCCCAAAAACAAGAGAAAATCCACGAGAAAATTCAGCGCCGAAACCAAATCTAGATATACTGTCACGTAACCAACTCCTTCCGTAAAGAATATATGTCCAGTATATCTTTTCAGCGCAAAAAATTCCGTCAAACCCACACCCGAATTATCTACCATGAATCGGCTGTGGATTACCTAGTTTTGCCTAGGATGTTGGGAAACCAAAAAAATACGGCAGATGTTTTTCACATCTGCCGTTTGATTATGTCGAAGGTTCTCTTTCGATTGCGCGAATATTTTTTTCCGCCTTAAATCGAGGCACCATCACTTCGTGTCCGCACCCCAAACACTTCAGTCGAAAATCAGCGCCGGTCCGCAAAACTTTCCATCGCTTATCTCCGCAGGGATGCGCTTTTTTCATCACCAATATATCGTTTAATCGCACATCCATTATGCTTCCCCCTTAATCGCATCCCAGTATTGTTTTGCAGCCTGCTCTAACTTATTCTCACCGTAGGAATAATAATGCGTACCTACCAATTCATCCGGCAAATACTGCTGATTGACCCAGCGGTTGGAATAATCATGGGGATATTTGTAGCCTTGGTCACGCTCCTGCGTATAAGTATCCACATGGACATTTTGCAAATGACGGGGAAAATCACCGCCTTTTCCTTTGCGGACATCGGAAAGCGCCATATCCAATGCCAAATGACCGGTGTTGGATTTCGGGGATGTTGCCATCAAAACCGCCGCATCGCCCAAAGGAATCCGCGCCTCCGGCATACCAATTTTCAGCGCAATATCTACGCAGGCATTGACAATGGGAATAATCATCGGGTAAGCAAGTCCCACATCTTCCGCCGCCACAACCATCAGTCTGCGGCATGCGGATTGCATTTGTCCCGCTTCTAAAAGCCGCGCCAAGTAATGCACAGCGGCATCCGGATCGGAACCGCGGATACTCTTTTGAAGTGCAGAGAGTAGGTCATAATAATTATCCCCATCTCGGTCTGCCCGCAAAGCGCTTTTCTGCGTAACTGTTTTGGCATCCTCTAAAGTAAGGAAAATTTCCTTTTCTTTTGTCACAGAAGCGGAAAACAGCACTTCCACCGCATTCATTGCCTTCCGCAAATCCCCACCGCAAGCCCTGGCAATATACTCTAACGCACCTTCTTCTGTCTTCGCGGTAACACCGTTGCGGTTTTCCAAATAACCCACAGCCCGCTTCACCGCTTCCAAGGCAGATGCAGATGTGATTTGCTTAAATTCAAACACAGTAGAACGGCTTAAAATTGCATTAAATACATAGAAATAGGGATTTTCCGTAGTGGAAGCAATCAGCGTAATCTTGCCGTTTTCAATATATTCCAAAAGAGATTGTTGCTGTTTTTTATTAAAGGATTGTATCTCATCCAAGTAAAGAAGTACACCGTTGGGCGCCATAAAGGTATCCAGTTGCGAAACAATATTTTTAATATCCGCTGTGGATGCGGTAGTGGCATTGAGTTGATACAAAGTGCGATTGGTCTGTTTTGCAATGATATTGGCAACGGTGGTTTTTCCCGTACCGCTGGGGCCGTAGAAAATCATATTGGGAATATTTCCAGAATCGACGAGCCGACGCAAAATACCGCCTTTGCCCAAAATATGCTCTTGTCCATAAACCTCGTCTAAGGTTTGGGGGCGCAATAAATCTGCCAACGGCTGATACATATGCTCTGCTCCTTTCTTTTAAAATGTTGCCACATCCGGTTTGGCTTCTACCACGCCGGTCTGCACAGAAATCGCAGTGAGTACCGGACCTAACTCACCTTTATACAAGGGATGTTTTTCTGCGGAAATTTTTGCCGTCACCATCACCCAAGAACGGGGTTCCAACTTAGACACCTCAGGGTAATGGCAGGGAATGCCACAAAACTGAATATCGTCTTCACAGCAGGTCATCACAAATCGACCGGGGGCAAACATATTTTCCTTGGCGCGACGCAATAGCGCCACTTGACCTTTAAAACGAACTGTCTTTCCGTCGTATTTGGTAGCCTCTTCAGTCACATCCCGATACCACAGCGCAAAATCTTCATCTTTTACATCAATAATCGGCGCCTCAATATCAAAAGGCAGAGGGTCCTCAATTTCGTCTAATGCGGTTGTTCCGTCCAAATAATCATAAAGAATATCCATGCGACGGTTGGCCGCCCGCACAAGTTTATGCAAAGCCATCGTGTCTTCACCGGGTTGCAGGCGGTTAAAAACGACCATCTGCCCTCCCACCAACTTGTCCATTACCAAATTACGCATATTGGCATTGTAGGCTTCAAAGGTCGTGGCATCGGCAAACATAACCTCTTGCGCCACAATCCAATCCTCGGGAAAACGGCTGTAAATATCCCCAACCAACTGCATACCGTTCAGTTCTGCTACTACGCGCTGTGCGCGATATTTCTTGGCAAGCGCGTGTAATTCCTTGGTTGTGACCTTTTGCTGATCCAAAACTTCCATATAAACATTCGGATAAGGATAGGCGGAAAAATCATACTCTTCCTCACCCTCTTCAAAGACCAACAGCAGTGTGCGCTCACCGGCATTAAAGCGAGGGTCTTCCAAAGTTTCTTGAATGAATTTTGTTTTACCGGAATCCAAAAAGCCGGTAAAAGCATATACAGGAATCTGTGCCATATCTTACACTCCAAACAACTGAGCAATATCATTTTCGTCCAAGCCGGAACCGATTACACAAAGCTTACCAATAATCTCTGCTCCACCGGAACGAACATTCCGTTCACCGGGAACATAGTCAAAATGAATCCAACCGCCATTTTTGTCTGCTACAATACCCTTCGCCCGCAAAACAAATCCATATTCACGGCTATCGAGTTTTTGCAAAGCATTTTCAATATCCTCAACTGCAAATTTCTTGGCAGTTTCTACGCCCCAAGAGGTAAACACTTCGTCGGCGTGATGATGATGGTGTTCGTGATGGTCGTGACTGCAAGTGCAATGTTCTTCATTGTGATGGTGATGCTCATGGTGGTCATGACCGCAGCAGCAATGCTCTTCGTCATGGTGGTGATGCTCGTGGTGTTCATGACCACAGGAACAATGCTCTTCGTCATGGTGTTCCTGCTCTAATTGAGCCAAGGTCGCCGCCAAAGTCGCTTTACCTTCCAGAGCTTCTGTAATTTGCGCACCGGTGAGTTCTTCCCAAGGGGTAGTAATAATGGTCGCATGTTCATTATGCTCGCGAAGCATTTCCACCGCAGAATCCAACTTCTGCTGAGGAACATTTCCGGTACGAGAAAGAATAATCGTAGAAGCCGTTTCAATTTGGTTATTATAGAACTCGCCAAAGTTCTTCATATAAATTTTTACCTTACCGGCATCCACCACTGCTACCGTGTAGCCGAGGGAAACTTCTTCATTTGTGACCTTCTCAACTGCGCCAATCACATCAGAAAGTTTACCCACACCGGAAGGCTCAATCAAAACACGGTCGGGATTATACTGTTCGATTACCTGCTTCAACGCCTTGCCAAAGTCACCCACGAGGCTACAGCAAATACAGCCGGAATTCATCTCTGTGATGTTCACGCCGGCATCCCGCAGGAAACCGCCATCAATACCGATTTCACCAAATTCATTTTCAATCAGCACCAATTTCTGACCGGCATAACTTTCGGAAATCATTTTTTTAATCAGAGTGGTCTTGCCTGCGCCAAGGAATCCGGAATAAATATCAATTTTTGTCATAAAAACACCTTCTGTTCAAATTTGTTCAGCATATATTATAGCATCTTCTTGATTAATTCACAAGTCAAAATAATTCCTTCGACAAGATTTCCTTGTTTCCTTCTAATTAAGACGGTATTGTATTAGCAGGCGGTCATTCTCCCCGAATGCGACAACCGCCAAAAACCGCCACAGCCTACTTTCGCAGGTTGTGGCGGTATCCCTTTACAGAACCGGTATTAACAACATTTGATCGACGGGCTTTTCACCTTGAAGATTATTTATATTTTGAATTGTTTCCACAGTAGATCCTGATTTTTTCGCAATGTCCCAAAGACTATCCGTGCCCATTCTGCGCAGAATTATGCTGGGGCGATTTGGATCGGGTTCAAACATATCACCCAGTTCCAAACCGGAAAGAATTTCCATCCCCTGACCCATCGTTACATTGGTCTTTAGCTGCATTGGGGCATGCACACTTACATCCCCAGCTCCAATAATCGCCGAAGGCTTTCCTGCGCGCTGTGCCGTCATTTCAATCCCTGCACCACTGTCAACATCCATCGGCATTTTGTCTTCCCAACGGCTTGTGGCAGTCTGCAACTCCCCTTCCGGCGTATAACCGAGGATTTGAAACGAACCGGACAAGTTGCCGTTTATCTCGTCCCCTTGCCGTTGGATTATGGGATTTTCAGGATAAAAACTTACATCCACAACCCGCAGCATATCTGCAGGGATTTTCTGCTCTGCGGACACGGTATCCATACGGTTGTCCAAAATTGCCGGAATTTCTATCCGTTCCCGATTAACCGTTATTTCCCGCCGTGGGGAATAGGCATCGTCTGCAATTTCCACCATCGATGTGTCATAAATAGTATACTGTCCGGTAATGCCGGCTTTGAGGTTCAAAGTATTTTCTTCCCCGATTTCCAGTTCTAAATTGGTAACCACGAACAGAATATCCGCCTGCACATTGGACTCATAATCCCGACTTAACTGAGCGTATTGAGAAAAAGGCAGTTCCGTATCCCATGAATGCAATTGTCCATCTGTGCCTAAGTACAAAACACCAAGTGTTGCAATTCCACGCACAATCACCTTATCCGAAACAACCTTCCACTCAGATAAGTTCGGTTCCATCCAATAGCGAAGTATTTTATCTACGGGAACAGCCGTATTGGGAAGATTTAATGTTTCTTCTAAATGAAAGGCTTTTTCCCCAGTCTCTACCGGCAAACATATCGGGTAGGTTTTCATATTAACTTTCACATCCTCCGGCAGTTCCGGTGGGATAAAAGTTTCCATTTCATCGTTGACCGTTGCTTGGCCTACAAGTCCAACAGAGGCTCTTACCATCATTTTTCGCGCAGTTAAGGTTCGTGCATCTACACTGCGAAGCATGGGAATTACCTGCAAATATCCATCGGGATTTGTGTCCGGAAAGTCCCAACTCTGCTGAAACGGCAACCATGTTTCCATTTGTTGGACTTGCCCTCCGTCCTCCGGCAAATACAACACCCACACCATAACACCGCCGTTTACGCCGGCATTGCCATTATGCCATTCTTTACCGCGAATAATGATTTGTCCCCACGATGATAGGATGGAACCAATATCCGGCATTCCATCCGGTATTCGGACCTCTTGGGTCTGCTCTTGAGATAGATATTGATGACATACGGTTTTTAAACAAGGGATTACCCTTTTTTGAAACTGAATTTTCATAGCCGTCACTCCTTTGCTAATCCATCATATGCCCGATCGGACAAGTCTATGACTAATGTTTACGAAAAAAACCGCATCCGCAAAAAATGAAACCAACCCCCAAACAATGAGAGAAAAAACCGCCCTCCAACCAAAGGCCGATAATTATACCAACCCCCAACGCTGTAAGCATCCCTGCCCAAAGGCAGTTCATTCGGCACATAAAAATACACCTCCTGCAAAATTGTATGCAGGAGGTGTTAATTTTTTAACCGCCTAAATAGGCCTTGCGAACCTCGTCGCTCTTAGAAAGTTCAGCGCCCGTACCGTTTAGCGTAACCATACCAGTTTCTAAAACATAGGCACGGTCAGCAATTTTCAGCGCCTTACTGGCGTTTTGTTCCACCAGTAGGATGGTTGTGCCTTGCGCATGAAGTTCTTGGATGATGTCAAAAATTTGGTCAACCAAAATTGGCGCCAAACCCATTGAGGGTTCATCAAGCATTAATAGTTTGGGATGGCTCATAAGCGCGCGGCTCATAGCCAACATTTGTTGCTCACCACCGGACAGTGTTCCGGCAATCTGCTTACGACGCTCCTTCAATCGGGGAAACAGCGTAAACATCCGCTCCAAGTCTTCTTTGGAAACATCTTTTTTGGTAAATGCACCCATTTCCAAATTATCTTGCACACTCATTTGCAAGAAAATCCGTCTGCCTTCCGGCACATGGGCAAGACCCTGATGCACCAGTTTATGGGCATCCGTATGGGAAATGTTATTATCCATAAAGGTAATACTGCCACTGCGGGGATGCATAAGACCGGATACCGTCTTTAAAATTGTACTTTTACCGGCACCGTTTGCGCCAATCAACGCCACAATTTCCCCTTCACCGACTTCAAAGGATACGCCTTTGATGGCATGGATTGCACCATAGTACACATGCATATCTTCGACTTTCAGAATGGTATTCATCAGTTTTCCTCCTTGCCAAGATATGCTTCAATTACCGCAGGGTTACTCTTAATTTGCTCCGGCGTTCCCTTTGCAATAATTTTACCATAGTTCAAAACCACAATACCCTCACAGACATTCATAACCAAATTCATATCGTGTTCAATGAGGAAAATCGCAATTTGGAAGGTATCACGGATGCGACGAATTTGATGCATCAGTTCCGCAGTTTCACTGGGATTCATACCGGCGGCAGGCTCATCCAGCAAAATAATAGAAGGATTGGATGCCAACGCGCGGGCAATTTCCAAACGCCGCTGAACGCCATAGGGCAAACTGCCTGCCTTTACATCCGCAACATCCGCCAAACCCATAAATTCCAAAAGTTCCATTGCGCTTTCATTGGCTTGCTTTTCCGCTTTAAAATATGGGGGCAAACGCAAAAGCGAAGACAAAAAACCACAACGAATCGCATTATGCATACCCACTTTTACATTGTCCAACGCGGTCATATCGTTAAATAGACGGATATTTTGGAAGGTGCGGGCAACACCCATCCGATTGACCTTAGCCGTTGTCATGCCTTTCGTATCAATTCCGTTAACAAGAATAGAACCGCGGGTAGGCTGATAAACACTGGTCAAAAGATTAAAAATTGTTGTCTTACCTGCACCATTGGGTCCAATGAGGCCGGAAATTTCCGTAGGACCGATTGTCATATTAAAACCGTCTACTGCGGTCAAACCGCCAAAGTCGATGCCCAAATTGCGAACATCCAGAACGGGCTGTTTGCCAATATCCTGCTCTCGGTGCAAGTTTGTGCTGGTAACTTCCACCATTTTACGAGAATATTCATTCATCGCCGGGCACCTCCTCTCTCTTTCGGTAGCACTTTGCGTTTTAGCCAAGCAAAGAAAATTTCCATCGTCTGCTTCACTTTAGGCGACCAAGTAAAGAGCATAACCACAACCAGCACCACCGCATAAATAATCATACGGTAGTCTTGCAATTGTCTTAGCAACTCAGGCACCAAATAAAGAACCGTGGCCGAAATCACAGAGCCCAAGATATTACCCATACCACCAAGAACGACGAAAACCAAAATGTCTATGGAGGTATTAAAGTCAAACTGAGATGCCGATACGCTGGAATAATTGAGTCCAAACAGCGCACCTGCCATACCCGCTAAAAAAGCAGATGTCACAAAGGCCTTTAACTTAAAGGACATCACATTAATGCCCACGGATTCCGCCGCAATCCGATTGTCGCGGATTGCCTTAATTGCGCGGCCCTCTTTGGAGTTAATCAGGTTCAGCACCACAAACAGCGTAAACAGTATTAACGCAAAGCCTACTGGAAAAGTAGCAATCTTTTGCACACCGGTTGCACCCATAGGGCCCTTCAAAAGCATTTTGCCTTCTTCAGCCAACCGGATTGCGTCGGCACTGAAACCAAATTGCACACCGTTTAAATCTTTGCCGATATACAGATTTCCGATAATGTTTTTAAGAATTTCACCGAAAGCTAGCGTCACAATGGCCAAATAGTCACCACGCAGACGTAATACCGGAATGCCGATAACCACACCGGCCAAGCCCGCCAAAACACCGCCACATACCATTGCGATCACAAGACGCAAAAGTTCATTTTCCATTTGACCGCGGAGCAGACCGGAAATTACCACACCGGTAAAGGCACCAACACCCATAAAACCGGCATGACCTAGGCTCAACTCACCGGAAATACCAACTACTAAGTTTAGGGAAACCGCTAAAACAATATACGCACAAATAGGAACCAAATAGCCCTTGACGGACTTGGTCAGAGAACCGTAGTTCAACTGAATAAAAATAAATGCCAAAATAACCAAACCATAGGTAAGGAGGTTTGTCAGGCGTGTTTTCTGTTCACATTTCAGTCTCACAACCACACCTCAAACTTTCTCCTGAACTGTCTTACCAAGAAGACCGGCAGGTTTGACCAGCAAAACTAAAATCAGAACCAGGAACACAATAGCATCGCTGAACTGGGATGCCAAATAGGCCTTGCTGATAGTTTCAATTAATCCTAAGACAATACCGCCTAACATAGCGCCGGGGATAGAACCGATACCGCCAAACACGGCAGCCGTAAATGCACGAATACCGGGCATAGAACCAATAGTAGGCAACAAAGTGGGAACCGTGGAACACAGTAGAACACCTGCAATTGCCGCCAAAGCAGAACCAATGGCAAAGGTTGTAGAAATGGTGCGGTTTACATTGATACCCATTAGTTGCGCAGCATCTCTATCCTCGGATACTGCACGCATTGCCTTACCGGTTTTGGTCTTGTTGGTAAACAGCGTCAGACCAACCATAATCAGCGCAGAAGCCAAAACTGTCACAATCACCTCACCGGTAATGGTTAACTTCCCGTCAAATAAACTAATGGGAGCAAAAGTAACCACACTGGTAAAATTCTTGGGAGTTGCTCCAAAAATCAGTTGGGCTGCATTTTGAAGAAAATAACTCACGCCAATGGCTGTAATCAGCACTGCCAAACTGGATGTGCCGCGAAGAGGCTTATACGCAAGTCCCTCAATCAGAATACCCAGCACAGTACAAACCGCCATTGCCACCAAAATACTAACTACCGACGGCAGATCCAAATAACTGGTAATACAATACGACGCATAGGCACCGACCATAATGACATCACCGTGAGCAAAGTTCAGCATCTTTGCAATGCCGTAAACCATAGTATAGCCCAAGGCGATAATGGCATATACCGCGCCGATACTAATACCATTGACTATGTACTGTAAAAAATTCAAAGTTCGTTCCTCTCTTTCCCGACAGCCTTTGGCAAAGACCTAAGCAGGTCTCTCTCAAAGACTGCCACGAATTTCGCTCCTTGTCAATTAAGACGGAAGCCGGACAGGGTTCCCCCTGTCCAGCCACGAAAATTTAACTCTTTAAATCTTATTTGCCCACATATACGCCGTTTTCAATCACAACAGCCATGGGGCTCTTGGAAACCTCACCGTTTTCCTCCCAAGTCATACCGGCACCGGTTAGACCATCAAAACTCATAGAGGCAAACTGCTGAGAAAGAATCTCGCAAACATCCTCAGCAGACATATCCGCGGTTACCTTGCCGGCTTCACAGGCTTGAGCGATAGCGTAGATAACGTCATAGGCATCCGCAGCAAACTGGTTGGGCACAACGCCGGTCTTTTCTTTGTACTTGGCAACGAAAGCCTTGGTTGCATCGTCCTCTGCATCTGCAGAGAAGGGAGTCAGTAACATCAAACCTTCTGCCAACTTGGGATCAAAGTTCTCTGTGGTCAAAATACCGTCCATACCGTCACAGCCGAAGAAGGTAGGCTTGTAGCCAATCTTGTCGGCGTAGGTCAAAACCTGAGCAGCCTCCACTGCATAGAAGGGCAAAAACACCAAATCACAACCGGCAGCCTTGCACTTGTCAACCTGAGTAGTCAGATTGGACTTAGAATCAGCCGTAAAGGCTTCAACGGCAACAATATTCAAATTCTTGACAGCGGCCTGAGCCTTAAATTTCTCATAAATACCGGTAGAATAAGCATCGGAGGAGTCATAAATCACACCGATTTTCTCACCCAACTGATTGGCCGAAATGTAATCGGCAGATGCAACACCCTGGTTGGGGTCTGTGAAACAAATCTGGAATACATTACCATCACCGGCTTCAATAACATCAACACCGGACGCAGAAGGAGTCAGCATAAAGATGCCGTCTGTAGCACATTCGCTGGCAACCACAATGGAAGGAACAGTGGTCACGGGACCTGCCATAATCTGCATACCCCAGTCAACCAATTTATTGTAAGCATTGCCAGCCTTAGCAGCGTCATGCTCATCATCTTCACATCTCAGTTCAAACTGAATGCCACCCTTGGCGTTAATCTCTTCCACAGCAATTTCCATTGCATTCTTAACTGCTACGCCATAGACAGCGGCACCACCGGTCAGAGGGCCACACATGCCCAACTTAATTGCGCCGGACGCTGTACCTGCGCTTTGCTGAGCACCGTCCACTGTTTCCTTACCGGCGTCACCGCTACTGGCGCAACCGGCAAACATTCCAACTGCCATCAAAACAGCCAAGGTAAGTGCAAGTAACTTTTTCATAATTATGTTCTCCCTTTCATTACCGAACCAAAAGGTTCAAATTGGATGTGGTTATTGTATCTCGCGCACAAACATTTGTCAACCGCAAAAATACACTAATTATAAAAAAAGTTCGATTTCTTTTTCGCCATTCCTACTAAAACGAGTTATTTCCCATCCATCACCGTTTTGCAGGAAGCCAACACCTTGGAAATAATCGGAATGCAAATTTCCCGACCGTAACCGGCATCCTCAACGGCTACAATAAACGCCAAAGGATACTCCTCGTCGGCAACAAAACCAGCAAGCATTGCATTGGGTTTTTTTCCGCCCCCAACTTCTGCCGTACCGGTCTTTGCACACACAGTAAGGTCAGGAAAGTTCTTACTGCCATACTTATCCTTAACATTAAATGCCATAAATTCCTGCAACTTTTCCGCTACCTTCGCAGACATTACTCTCTGATTTTTGACAGTCTTTGATTGATAACTCGTAATGCCATCCGAGGTAATTTTTTCCACCAAATAGGGCGCAACACCCCTGCCATCGTTGGCAATTGCACCAACGAAAGTCATAAAACTGCAAGGGTTAATTAAGTCTGTATACTGGCCTACGCCACTCCAAGCCACACTGTAAGGCGATGCTTGGTTTAAATCAAAATTACCCGTTGCCGTGGTAATGCCGTCAAAGGTGACACTTTGGGTCACGCAAAACTGCTCCACATAGCGACTCAAGGTTTCTTTACCCAACTGCTCCGCTATTTGCGCAAAAGCACAGTTGCAAGAATTGCGAAATGCCATTTTTACATCCTGCTGTCTATGTTTATCCTCACAAGTAACCTGATCATTGCCGATTTGGTAGGAACCGGAACATGTAAACTTCTGCTCCAAAATATCCGGAATGCTCTCCAGCGCCGCCGCCAATGTCACAATTTTAAAAATAGAACCGGGAATGTAGGTAGACTGGGTGAAGCGATTGACAAACACGCCCTCGTATTTTCCGGAAGCATCATTTGTAATATCCGGCATATCGTCTGGGTCAAAGGTTGGTGCTGTCACAGAACACAATAACGCACCGGTTTTATAATTGTAAACGCCAATTGTCCCCTTATACTTCCCCATTGCATCTAAGGCCACCGCCTGCACTTTAGAGGATAGTGTCAACTTTGCTGTACCGCCGGTTGCACCATAGGTATAAACACCGTTGATTAGGTCAAAACCGGTTAATTCGGCAGAGTAATGTGAAAGTGCCGGCGCAGAAATACTGCCACGGCGATCACCCAACCAGTGTACAGTGGAAAGACGCACCGCTTCTGCTTGGGCATAAGTTCTGCTGTCGCTCAAATCCAACAGCAATTCTCCATCCGAATCCACTACCATACCGCAACCGATATTTCCGCCGTTATAAACATGGGGCGAGCCAGCAAAAATTACCCAGTCCTCTGCTTGTGTGGCATACTCAAACAGAAAGAAACCCAAACCAACCAAAAGAATCAATACCAGCAAAAGCGCAATGCCTGCTCGACCTGCAATTCTATTCATCTTTTTCCGCCCCACCTTTCTTCTTCAAAGGAACAGCGAAACTGGCATTCTGCCGTGTATCGGCGGCTTTAATAAATGCCAAAAGTCCCCAAGAACACAGCATACTGGATCCACCATTGGATAAAAACGGGAATGTCACACCGGTTAGCGGCAGAACATCCACCGTACCCAGCGCATTCAAAATTACCTGCACCAACATAATACTCGAAGCCGTGCAAGCACCAATGGTATAAAAACTACTGCGCCCTACCGCCGCAGAGCGGACAGAAAAAACAGCCAACGCAATCACTGCCAGAATGAGAATTACAACCAAAACCAAGCCCCATTCCTCACCAACGGTTGCAATCGCCACATCGGAATCCGCCGCAAACACATTTTTCATCCAGCCCTTACTGGCACCTACACCTAACAATCCGCCGGAGGCCATACACATTAAAGCACGGGTTTGCTGATAGCCACCATCTAATGGCGCTTCCCAAATGTGACGCCAAGTGGAAAATCTGCGAAGTGCGTGAGGAGCAATTTTTAATGCGACTACACCGGCAAAACCCAATGCCGTGCAAGCCAAGCCAATGGTTCCCACACTACCGGAACGCATATAGGCGATGACCAAAAAGGCCACGAAGAAAATCAGCGCGGTACCAAAATCGTTCATCAAGGCCAAACAACCGCAAATTAAGACAGAGTACGCGATAAAGGAAAACAAGTTCCGTTTTGTCATAATCCGGTCCATTGCAGACGCACCCACATAGACAAAGCAAACTTTTGTCAGTTCCGAAGGCTGTATGGAAAGAGAACCAATTACAAGCCAGTTCTTTGCGCCGTAATATTCCTTACCAAATACCAAAGTAATGAGCAGGAAACCAATACCGGCAATAGCCGCCAAGTATCGAAACTTTTTTGCCCGTTCTAAATCGCGAAGCGACCAACCCACCAACAAAAACAGAACAATACCCATCACAAGGGCAATTAACTGCTTCAATGCCTCTGTGGGGTCAACTGTTGCAATTACCGCCATACCCATCGTCGACAAGAAAAAGGCAATGGTTTCCACCTCAAAAGAAGTGCGACGGATGCAAACATAGAACAAAAGCAACGCCCACTGACAAGCCATAATTCCACCGAAGCCAATCAAAATATCCGTTGCATTTGCGCCGCCATTGCCAAGAAGAAAGCCAATCGCGCACAAAATTTGAAATACCGTTAATAAAAACAAGTTTGCAAAACTGGAAAAAATCGTGGAGGCCTTAGTACGCAGTTGGGCAAGACGCTGTTCTTGACGGCGAGAAATTGGCTGTAGTGTCATATCCACACCACCAATGGAAATCACATCATCTGGTTCTAATGCCCGAATTTTAATCCGCTTGCCATTAACAAATACACCGTCTTTGGAATCGGCATCGGTAATTGTCCAACTTCCGTCATCATATCGAGTTAATACACCGTGGCTACGGGACACCGTGGGAAAATCGATGACAATGTCACTGCGTTTGCTTCTACCGATTACATTTTCCCAGTGGGTAACCGGCAATTTGCGGTCATCTTCCAGCCGAAGCCACGCCCAAATTTCCGGTTCTCTGCGGAAAGTCAGCAACGGTTTCATACACCGAAACAGCAACACAAGCACCAAAATCGGCGCAATATATCGCAAACACTCTGTAAATACACGAATATACGTGGGTTCTACATAGAACAACGCAGACACAAAATCCAACATTGTCACCTCCTTTTGTATCATTTGGGGAATTTATTCTTCCATACTGCGAAGCAGTGCAATTTCCTCCGCATAACCGGATAATTCATTGGGAGTTTCCAAAATCATAGGTAAAGTTTTCAAATACGGATGGTTGATAACATTTGCAAATGCGCCCAAGCCCAAATTTCCGTGACCGATCAGTTCGTGACGGTCTTTGTGGCTGGCGAAGGAATTCTTAGAATCGTTAATGTGTAAGGCTTTTAGTTTAGGAAGACCGACAATACGGTCAAACTCCGCCAAAACGCCATCCAAATCATTCACAATATCATAGCCAGCATCGTGAACATGGCAAGTATCTAAACAAACACCCACATTGTCACTACCCACGCCATCAATAATAGCCTTAAGTTCTTCAAATTTTCCGCCGACCTCACTACCCTTACCTGCCATAGTTTCCAACAATACCGTTACGGGATAATTGGGCGCAAGGGCTTTTTTCAGAGCTTCGCAAATTTGGGAAATGCCCATCTGCGTTCCCTGCCCAACATGGCTACCGGGGTGAAAATTATAAAAGTTTCCGGGAAGCGCCGCCATTCTCCGCAAATCATCACAAAGAACACTGCAAGCAAAGTCTCTTGCTTCGGCTTGTGCTGTACATAAATTCATCGTATATGCGCCATGGGCAACCAGCGGGCCAAAATTTGCCTCTTTGAGGGCTGCCACCGCTTTTTCACAGTCAATGGGATCTTCCTTTTTTGCCTGACTTCCCCGAGGATTGCGGGTGAAAAAAGCAAAAGTATTTGCTCCGATTGACTGCGCGGTTTTTACCATTTCCAAGTTTCCGCCACTGGCAGATAAATGACATCCAAGATAAAGCATCGCATAATCCTCCTTTTGTTGGATATTATATCATAATTTTATCAAAATGCAAATTTCCTATTTCCTTTTCTGTACAAAATATGGTATAATTTAAAAAGAATATTTAGGGGGTGTTTTTGATGCCGAAATCCGACAACCAAAAATTGAAAATTTTCTATATCCTTGATTATTTGGAACGCAATTCTCGGGAAGATAATCCCGTTCGCGCCAACGAACTAATTGCTATGCTTGACCGTGAGCACAATATTGCCTGCGAACGAAAAACCGTTTATTCCGATATTGCCGCTTTGCAGGAATACGGTGTGGACATCATCTCTTTGCCGGGTAAAAACGGCGGATATTATATCGCTACCCGCAATTTTGAGTTGCCGGAATTGAAACTGCTGATTGATGCGGTGCAATCCAGTCGGTATCTCACCGAGAAAAAATCCAAAGAGTTGATTGAAAAACTTTGTCAGCAATGCAACGAACACGACGCGAAACTCATGCGCAGAAATGTGTTGGTCTCCGGACGTGTTAAGAGTATGAACGAGACGATTTACTACTCCGTGGATTCTATCCAAGAAGCAATTTCACAAAACAAGCAGATTTCCTTCCGGTATTTTGACTGGGATTTAGGCGGCCAACGCCGTTACAGAGAAAAAGAATACCTGGCAAGTCCCTACGGACTTTGCCAGGATAACGAAAACTGCTATTTACTTGCTTTTTCAGAGCGTCACGGCACCACGCCCTACCGTGTGGACAGAATGACCGACATTCGCCTTACCGACGACAATCGCGTTCCCTGCCCCGAACTTACCGGAAAAGCCTTAACCCAGTACGCCAACCGTCTGTTCCAAATGTATTCCGGTGATGCCGTGGATGTAAAAATGCGTTTCCACAGAAGCCTTATCAATGTGGTCATCGACCGCTTTGGCAAGGAAACGATGCTTATTCCCGACGTGGATGAATACTTTAATTTTACAGTGCCGGTTGCCGTATCCCCCATGTTTTTAAGTTGGGTCATCGGTTTTGGCAACAAAGCGAAGATCCTCTACCCGCAATCCGTGGCAGATGCCTGCAAAACACTGTGTTTAGAGGCTTTTAATCAGTATTAAATTGAACTGAAGCCAAAATATCCTGCCAAGTTTCGGACAAATCGCCGGCTACGCTAAAAGGTGCCATCACTGTGACGGCATAATGATAGTTGCCATCATCCAATACCACGCCGCGAGCCACTTGGTCTTCGCCTTCACCGGCGGAAGTCCACACACAATCGTAGCGTTTGCCCGCAGTGCTCGCTCTTTCCATTACGGTCAGTTGTTCCTTGGAAAAGCCGGTAATTTCCCGAAGCGTTTTATCTAAATCCCCACCGGACAAGGTTTGCACAGCAACCGTATATCCGTCACAAAGATAAAGTTTTTCCCCATCGCCGTTTTCCATTGTCTGAACCGATGCGCCTTTTGGCAAGGTAAGCGTAACTGTCTGCATTTGCGCCATTGCTGAAACATCCATCGTATCTGTTACCGTTTCTTGTTCGCCGGCACAACCGGTCAATAGAATTGCCAATACCAAAACCAACCACAATTTTCTCAAAACAATCCCTCCTGAAAGGAACTTCTCATGAAGCCACTTATCATTTACCTATTTCTAATCAATGCAGTAGGTTTTGTCCTTATGCACATGGATAAGTATAAAGCGAAAAATAATTTGTGGCGGATTCCGGAACGGATTTTATTGTTGGTGGCATTTCTGGGGGGTAGTCTTGGAAGTCTTTTGGGTATGTATTCCACCCACCATAAAACCAAACACCTTAAATTCACATTATCCATTCCCCTGTTGTTTCTAATACACAGTATTATATTGACTCTACTTATATAAAAAACAGCATCTGCAAAGCAGATGCTGTTTTTGTTTACTCTTCCGTTTTATAAGCATCCAACAAGGAAGTTTCACTGCTTTCCTCGATGGCATCGCCGGTCATACACTGGGCAAATTGTGCGCCGGACATCGTTTCCTTTTCCATAAGGAAATCTACAACGCGATTTAATTTTTCCTCGTCACGACGGAGAATCTCGCTACACCGGGCATAGGCCTTATCAATAATTGCCTTCACTTCATCGTCAATCGTGCCGGCAATCTTTTCGGAATAACTCTTCGTGCTTTGATAATCCCGACCAATAAACAACTCATCGCCGCCGACATAGGAAACTGTACCCAGTTTTTCGCACATACCGTATCGCGCAACCATATCTCTTGCCAGTTTCGATGCGCGGTCAATATCATTGGACGCACCGGTAGAAATATCCTGCAGGAACAGCGCCTCTGCAACACGGCCACCAAGCAATCCCACAATGCGCTCATACATCTCATTTCGGGTTAAATGCGTGCTGTCTTCCATCGGTTGCGTCCAAGTAAGACCGAGCGCATTACCTCTGGGAATAATAGAAATTTGGCGAACCGGATCGTGGGTGGACAAACTGTACATTGCCACAGCGTGACCGGCTTCGTGGATAGCGGTCAAGCGCAAATCCCGCTTCAAATGCACGCGACTGCGCTTCTCAGGACCAGCTAAGATTTTCATCATTGCATCGTTAATATCCTGCATATTGAGAGCCGGACGATTATCTCGAGCCGCCATAATTGCAGACTCATTGAGCAGATTACTCAAATCTGCGCCGGTGAATCCCGAAGTTGCCATCGCAATGGTTTTCAAATTCACATCGCCGGCCAACCGCTTATCTTTTGCGTGAACTTTTAAAATTTCTTCACGGCCCTTAGCATCCGGCGTGCTCACATGGATTTGACGGTCAAAACGACCGGGTCGCAAAAGAGCATTATCCAAAATGTCCACACGGTTTGTAGCCGCCAGCACAATTACGCCTTCAGTCCGGCTAAAGCCATCCATTTCCACCAGCAATTGGTTTAAGGTTTGCTCACGCTCATCGTGGCCACCGCCCATACCGGAACCCCGTTTGCGCCCCACAGCGTCAATTTCATCGATGAAAATAATAGACGGCGCCATGCGTTTCGCCTGCTCAAAAAGGTCACGGACACGGCTTGCGCCCACACCCACATACATTTCCATAAAGTCAGAGCCGGAAATAGACAAAAACTGCACATCCGCCTCACCTGCAACTGCCCGAGCAAGCAAGGTTTTACCCGTACCGGGAGGGCCGGCAAGCAAAATGCCGTGGGGAATTCTCGCGCCGATGGCAGTAAACTTCTCAGGATTGCGCAGAAAATCCACGACTTCCTGCAACTCCGCCTTTTCCTCATCAACACCGGCCACATCGGCAAAAGTAACCTTCTTGCCACCGGCACCGTAGGTTGTTCTGGCTTTACCAAAGTTGTTTAACAGATTATTGTTATTGGCACGACCTGCCAAAATAACCCAAACAACAATCAAGATAAGACCCGCCAAAACGATCGGCAAAATGTAATCATAGGGGGATGTATTTTCAGCAGGTCGGAAATCATAACTTTCTAAAATCCCTTTTTCTGTCTGCTGTTGAAAAGTTTCCCGCATATCCTGATGAAATGCCTCAGGGTTTGCAAGGGATGCGGTTAATGTATTTTTCCCATCCACGGGCTGGCGAAGTACCAAGTAAATTGTGTCATCTTCCACAATGAAACTGCGAATCTTTTCATCCTTGAAAAGAGAAATTACTTGAGAGTAGGTCAAGTCATCCCCATTGTCGCCAAATACGCCCAGCATCCAAGAAAAGGCAACAACCAACACAACGATATAAACTAAGGTAGTAATAATTCTGCTTTTTTTCAATTTGGGATCTCCTTACATATAGGCTTCCGGTTTCAACACGCCTACATAAGGCAAATTCCGGTAATGTTCATTAAAATCCAAGCCATACCCGACAGCAAAAACATTGGGGATAGTAAAGCCCACATAGTCCGCCTTCAAGGAAACGGCAGGATTTCTGCGTTCCGGCTTATCCAACAATGTACAAATCTTCAACGAGGCAGGTTCTTTGGATAAAAGGTGCTTATAGACAAAGTCCAAGGAATTTCCGGTGTCAAAAATGTCCTCTAAAATCACAACATGTCGACCCTTAATATCTGTAGAGATATCCCGCTTGACTTCCATATGGGTAGAATTTGTACCGACATAAGAGGAAATCCACATAAAGTCAATTTGGCACGGTGCTTGAAAATATTTTACCATATCTCCAAAAAACACCACAACACCCTTTAAAACGCCCAAAAACACGGGATCTTTATCTTTATATTCCTCAGTTAAAATCTTGGCCAATTCCTGCACTTTTGCTTGAATTTCTTCCTGAGAAAGTAACACTTCCTGAATATTTTCTTCCATCAAAAACTACTCCTTTTTCTCTTTGATTGTAATGGTAACAGCCGGCAGATTGGTTGTCAATCGGTCCAGATTAGGGCCAAACCCCACCACCGCAATTACGCCGAGTTCATCGGCAATCACCGGAACCAAACATCTCTGTCTTGCCGGAATTTTTTTATCAATAAATAGTTTTTTTAAGGATTTTGTACCGCCGGACAATCGAATTGTGTCCCCTTCTGCACGACAGCGAACAAAAATTTTTCCTTTCGGTTGCACCGTAAAACACAACGGATTATCAAAAGGTTCCGTTGCTTGGTTGCAAGCGATTGTCACCCCGATTTCCGGAAGAAAAACATCTCCTTCCATCGGCAACTCTTGTGTAATAAACCGGCCAAGTTCTTTTACCTTTTCCAGTTTGCCGTAATTTCTGCAAATCATGATATTCCCCGGGAAATATGCCTTTGCAGAAGGATTGTCGGAAAGAACTAACTTATGCAAAAGTTTAATATGCTCCGCTTCCGGTTCTTTCACGCCATTTTCTTCCAAAAATGAGACATAGGCGCGGTTGCGAACAGATTCCGGTAATTGTTTAAACGCCGAAACAGAAGGCAAAACATCCGCCGCCAAATTCGCCAACATTTGCTCATCTTCACGAAGACGCAAGGATGTCTGCGATGTATTTTCCGCAAATCGAGGATTTTCTTTTGCCAATAAGGGCATCACATGGTGACGCAGGCGGTTACGCAAGAAATCGTCTGTTTCATTGGAACTGTCCTGCACATAACGCAAATGATACTCTTGCAAAAAAGACAGCACATCCTGCCGTGTAACAGACAGCATTGGGCGAATTAACTTCCCGTTTTCAGGGGCAATTCCCCCCAGTCCTTTCAAACCCGTGCCGCGCACTAAATGCATCAGCACTGTTTCGGCATTGTCATCTGCCGTATGGGCGGTGGCAATTTTTCCGGGCAGGGTATCGAAGAAAGCATAGCGCGCATCTCGCGCCGCCGCTTCTAACCCTTTTTTACCGGTTATCACATTGGCAGAACCCACAAATAATTCTATATTGTAGCGATCGCAAAGCGAGCGAACAAACGCCTCATCTTGATTGGATTCTTCCCCCCGCAAATGGTGGTTGAAATGGGCGGCAGACAAGGTAAATCCCAGTTTTTCTTGCAATAAATACAAAGAAAACAACAAGGCAACCGAATCTGCACCGCCGGACACTGCGCAAACAACTTTATCCCCTGCATCAATCAAATGATACTGACGAATAAACTTGAGAAGTTTATTCAACATGTTTCCACTCCCGGTCCGTAAAGGTTTGATACTGAGGCACCCACTGAAGTTTTACCGTACCGACCTCACCGTGTCGGTTTTTCGAAACGATACACTCTGCAATACCTTTATCTTCAGAATTTTCGTTATAGTATTCATCACGATACAAGAACAAAACCTCGTCGGCATCCTGCTCGATAGCGCCAGATTCACGAAGGTCAGACAGCATAGGACGCTTATCCGTACGGCTTTCCGGTCCACGAGAAAGTTGGCTCAAGCAGACAACCGGAACATTGAGTTCTTTTGCCATAATCTTCAAAGAACGGGAAATTTCACTGACAACATTCACACGGCTTTCACCGCCCTTACCGTAGCCGGAACCGTTCATCAACTGCAAGTAGTCAATAATCACCAATCCGAGGTTATCCAAGCGGCGGCATTTTGCGTTCATTTCTGCCACCGTAATTGCCGGATTATCATCCACGCGAATATCTGTTTGACTCAGCGCAGAAGAAGCCATACAAAGTTTACTCCACTCTTCTTCCGTAAGTTTACCGGTGGCAAGTTTCTGTCCGTCTACAAAACTTTCGATAGATAACAGACGCATTGCCAACTGTTCCCGAGACATTTCCAAGGAGAACATCGCAACTGTCTGCTTGTACTTCTTGGCAACATTAAGACAAAGGTTCAAAGCAAATGCCGTCTTACCCATAGCAGGACGGGCGGCCAACAACAGCAGGTCAGACTTATTCAAACCGTTAATTTTAGAATCCAAATCCCGCATACCCGTGGAAAGACCGGGAATGGCAGAATCAGATTCGCTAAGTTCGGTTAAATGGTCAAAAACCTTGTGCAGGGTTGTGCCGATGTGCTCCAAAGAGTCCCCTCGCTCACCTTTCCGCAAAGCAAAAATTTTCTTTTCCGCAAGTTCCAAAATTTCAGCAGGCGTACCCACTTGATTTTGTACGGTCTCAGAAATCTCTGCCGCCGCGTCACCCAAACCACGAAGCATTGCCTTATCTTTGACAATGTTGGCATACCTCACAGCATTGGCGGCTGTCGGCGTAATATCCATAAGTTGCAGGATATATTCTCTGGAATTGTCATTATAGTAGCCCAGTTCCTTCATTTTGTCCAAAACGGTAACCGGATCTATAGTTTGGGAGAAATTGAACATCATATAAATCGCTTCATAAATCTCCCGATTCTGTTGCAGATAAAAGTCCTCTGCCCGAACAATGCCGATGATATCGGTTAAGCAACGGCTATCAATGAGAATGGAGCCTAAAACGGCTTGCTCCGCCTCTAAGGAATGGGGCAACTGTTTGGCCAACAATTCATCGTCCATGGCGGTACTCCTTTCTATGTTTATATCAGAACTTACGCTTCAACGATTTTTACGGTCAAAGGTGCAGTAATTTCATAACCCAATTTACACTGGACCGTATAGGTACCGACACTCTTAATGGGGTCAGCAATGACAATCTTACGCTTATCTAATGCAATACCGGAATTGGTCTTTAATGCGTCTGCAATTTCTTGATTGGTCACAGAGCCAAACAAACGACCTGCTCCGCCGCCTTTTGCGGTAACGGTTAGGGTCATCTCCCGCAATTTGTGGGAAATCTCCAATGCTTCCGCCCGCTCTTTTGCGGCCTTTTCCGCTGCGGCTTTATCGTTCATATTCTTGGTGTTAACCGCATCTGCAGTTGCCTCTACAGCCAATTTTCTGGGCAAAAGATAGTTTCTGGCATAGCCGTCGGAAATTTCCAAAAGTTGCCCCTTCTTGCCTTTACCTTTTACATCCTGCAATAAAATTACTTTCATTTTCTTACTCTCCTTGGTTCATATCATAGTAACGGTCGATAGATGCGACCAACTTGTCCAAAACTTCTTTGACATTGCTGTCAGGAATCTGCGCGCCGGCAGTAGAGGAATTTCCGCCACCGCCCAACTCTTCCAAAATTACCTGCACATTGGCATCGCCGATGGAACGGGCAGAAATGAGCACTTTGTCACCATCCGGAAACAGCACAAAAGACGCGCGGATGCCAGTAATGTTTAGCAATTCATCTGCCGCTTGTGCCGCTAAAATACGGGAAGTGATGCCATTGAGGGGCGCAATCGCGATGCCATGCTTATGCATTCTGGCGGCGGCGATAATTTTATGCTTAATGATGGTATCATCATAGTCATTTTGCAACAATCGCTTCACTTCCACAGTGTCCGCGCCCAATTGACGCAGATAAGCGGCCGCTTCAAAAGTGCGCTCACCGGTGCGAACATTAAAACTCTTGGTATCCAAAATAAGACCGGCCATCAAAGCCTTTGCTTCAATGGGCAAAACATCCTTTTGCTCAACCGCATATTCCAAAAGTTCTGTTGCCAACTCTGCAGAAGAAGACGCATAAGGCTCGTGGAAATTAAGGGCTACCGGATTAATATAGTCTGCCGCCCGCAAGTGATGGTCCACAACGCAGACCTTGGGAATTGCCTCCAATAGGGGCTTGCATTCCACTTGGTCCGGACGATTGGTGTCCACAACAACCAGCGTACTGCGATTATCGCACATCAAAAGCGCATCTTGTCCGGAAATAAAGACATTGCGATATTCCGGTGCTTTCAAAATTTCTTCTATCAATCTCTGGGCAGAGTTTTCTTCCAAATCCATCACAAAGTGGAAAGGTACCTCTTTTTTACGACATAGGCAAGCAATTCCCATTGCCGCACCCACAGAGTCCATATCGCCGTTCTTATGGCCCATAATAAAGACTTGACTGCTTTGCCCGATGAGTTCCATCATTGTGTTCGCTGTGACGCGGGAACGAACTTTACCGCGACGACCGGCTTCCTTTGCACGACCGCCATAGAAATGGAAATTAATTCGATCCTTCACAACGGCTTGGTCACCGCCACGGCTTAACGCCATTTCAATGGACAATGCAGCAAAATCATAACCTTCCTCAAAGGTCTCTCCGTCAACACCCAAGCCAATGGAAATCGATGCCTGCAAGCCGGAAGGGGCAGTAATTTCGTGGACATCCTCCAATACAGAGAACTTTGTATCTACCGCATGTTTTAAATCCCGCTTTTCAAAAATCAACAAAAACCGGTTTTTCTCAAGTCTGCGCAAAAGACCGTGATAGTTTTGCGCCCATTTGAGAATTGTATTATTCAAACGTGCATCCAACGCAGAAACAGCACCCTCTGACATATTGTGGGTCAATTCCTCATAGTTATCTACCAAAATTATCGACACCACCGGACGGGAACGAATATATTCATCCCGCACCTGATAGAGTTCTGTAAGTTCAGCAAAATACAAAACCGCCAGTGCGCTTTCCAATTCTTGTGTGTGGATAACCGAGCCGTAAATACGGTATCTGTGCTGGCCGATTGTCACATCGTAAGGATATTCATTCTTACCGGAAAGAAGCCAATCTGTGGTAAATTCCGGAAACAAATCCGTGACTTTCCTCTCCCTCAGAATATCGTGGAAACCGGTTAAATCCAAAAACGCATCGTTGGTATGAATAATTTTCTTATCAAATAACTGTAGCACCATCAAAGGAAACGGTGCTTCTGATCCCTGGGTAGAGGTCACCGTGTCAGCATACTCTTGCACAAAGCCTTGCAATTGCTTACGGCGATGCACGCGAAATAAAATATAGCAGATAAAAACAAGGATTGTCACAAGCAATTCCGCCACAAAAAGGACATATTGGCCCAAAAGCAAACTGGCCAAAGAAAATAGCAACATAACCACAAAATAAAGCCCCATGCTGGGATTGATCATTCGTTGTAACTTCTTTTGCAATTTGCGCACCTCCATGGAAAAATCTTTGAAAGTTATATTTACCGCGATTTTATACATTATAGCAAAATAGCGACAATCCTGCAACCGCAAATTTGCAATTTCCAAAGGAATTGGCGTGTTTTTTATTGCAGAATATTTTTAAATGCGCTATGTTACAAAAAAATGTATACTTTCCTAAAAAAATGTGGTATACTTCATACATATAACATTAGGTAGGCAGACCTATGTAATAATTTAAAATCGTAAGATGCGGGCGCATTGAAATTCCAAGGCGATACAGGGCTATCGGGATTGCAAGCGGTCGCTGGATTTGTGTGTTTTTTTGAAAGGAGTATTGATTATATTTGGCTGAAAAATTGAAAATTATCCCCTTGGGTGGATTAGATGAAATCGGCAAAAACATTACCGTTCTAGAATACGGCAAAGATATGATTGTTGTCGATTGCGGTGTTGGTTTTCCGGACGAAGATATGTACGGTGTTGACTTGGTAATTCCCGATTTTACCTACTTGGTGCAAAATGCGAAAAAACTTCGGGGTATGTTTATCACTCACGGTCACGAAGACCATATCGGCTCTATCCCCTACTGTATGCAACAGGTAATCTGCCCCATCCATGGCACTGCGATGACAAACGGTTTGATCAAACTAAAATTGGAAGAACATCGCATTGCTGACAAAGTAAAACTAATTACACATAAGCCCGGTGATACTGTGAAAGCAGGCTGTTTTACCGTGGAATTTATCCATGTAAACCATTCTATTGCCGATGCCGTTGCCTTGGCAATTCATACGCCGGTTGGCACTGTGTTTATGACCGGTGACTTTAAAATTGACCCCACCGCCAAGGACGGAATGATTGACCTTGCCCGTTTGGGTGAACTGGGAAATCAGGGCGTATTGGCGCTGTTGTGTGATTCTACCAATGTAGAGCGTCAAGGCTATACCCCTAGTGAGAACATTGTTGCTGAAGGTCTAGACCGGCAATTTAAAAATTGTGACCAAAGAATTGTGGTAACCACTTTTGCTTCCAATATGCACCGTATTCAAGCCGTACTTGCTACTGCCCATCGCTATGGTCGAAAAGTTGCCGTTACCGGGCGAAGCATGGAAAACATGCTGAAAGTTGCCCAAGAACTGGGTTATTTAAAAGTACCTGCCGGTACCATCGTGGAATTGGGTTCTATTAAGAGCCTTCCTAAAAATAAAATTGTTATTGTATCCACCGGTTCTCAAGGTGAAAATATGTCTGCACTTTACCGTATGGCATTTTCTTCCCACAAGCAAGTAGATATTCAATCCGGGGATCGGATTATCATTTCCGCTTCTGCCATCCCCGGCAACGAAAAGGCCGTCTCTCGCATTATCAACGAACTGTACCGCAAAGGCGCAGAAGTTGTTTACGAGAAGAGCGAAGGATTGCATGTTTCCGGCCACGCTTGCCAAGAAGAACTGAAAATCATTCATGCCCTTTGTAAGCCCAAATTTTTCATTCCGGTTCACGGCGAGCAACGCCACCTGCAAATTCACGGCAAATTGGCTGTTCAAATGGGCGTTGCCCCGAAGCATATTTGCATCGGCGAAATCGGCAATGTCATTGAATTGACCGGAAAAACTTGTAAAATCAACGGTTCTGTCCCCGCAGGCAAAGTCTTTGTAGACGGCACCGGTGTGGGTGATGTGGGAAGTGTTGTTTTGCGGGACAGAAAGCACTTGGCGCAAGACGGTATGATTGTGGTTTGTGTCAACATCTCTGCCCAAGACGGCGGTGTGATTACCGGCCCCGACATTATCACTCGCGGATTTATTTATGTCAAAGAATCCGAGGAATTGATGGAAGAACTGCGAACTGTGGCTATGGAAGCCATTGAGCGTTGCGGTCGGAAGCGTGTTCGGGATTGGACAGCTATCAAAACTGCCATCAAAAACGATTTAAGTGGTTATCTTTACAAGACAACCAAGCGCAATCCTATGATTTTGCCCGTAATTATGGAAATCTAAAAAGCAGGGTGTGGAAACCACACCCTGCTTTGAGGTACTTATGAAAATATATTTTGCGCCCTTAGAGGGGCTCACAGATAGCACTTTTCGAAAAGTGCATCATAAATATTTCCCCGGTGTTGATCGCTATTATACGCCCTTCTTTTCCCCAACTTCCGGCAGGAAATTGACACCTCGCGAAGTTCGGGAACTTCCGCCATCTGACGAACTTGGCGTAGAAGTAATTCCCCAATTGCTCACTAAAAATCCGGCGGATTTTCTGTGGATGAGCGAAAAATTTCAAGATATGGGCTATCGGGAAATTAACCTAAATACCGGCTGTCCATCCGGTACCGTTACCGGCAAAGGAAAAGGCGCAGGAATGCTACTGAATTTGGACGAGTTATCGCAGTTTTTAGAGGAAATTTTTGAAAAGTCAACCGTTGCTATTTCCGTAAAAACCCGAATTGGCTTTGAAAATCCCGAGGAATTCCCCCATATTTTAGAAGTTTTCAATCGCTACCCCATTCGGGAATTAACCGTTCATCCAAGGGTACGAAATGCTTTTTATAAGGGGAATATTGTAACCGGTTCTTTTTCTTATGCCTTAGAGCATAGTAGAGCCCCCGTCTGCTATAACGGCAATCTAAACTCCCTTGCAGAAATTCAAGAAATTTCTCAAAAGTTTCCCGATGCGCAGGCAGTGATGTTAGGCCGAGGGTTAATCGGTGACCCCGGAATGGTTTGTCCCGAGGGTACAGATGTCATAAAGTTAGAAGCATTCATGGAAGAACTGTTGGAAAAATATTTGATTTCCTTTGGCGGTTCCAGAAATGCGATGTTCCGGTTAAAAGAACATTGGCGCTACTTATTGCAGAAGTTTGACCACAATGAAAAACTGGGAAAGCGATTGCGCAAAACCACGGATTTAGCGGAATACAAGTCCATTACCCGGGAAATATTTCGCAACCTTCCCTTCCGAGAAACACTGAATGCTAACTGGTAAATACCATAAAACTGACCGCCTGAAGTCCATACTTCAGGCGGTCTTATATTATGCAAGTTTTAATTCTGCCAAAGAGATTTTCCGATAGGTGACTTTCATCGGCCATTCATTCTTGGCCGCTTCAATCATTTCATCGGTGCGTTCTGTCAGCACAGCATTTTTTGCCGTCATCTTCCAATTGGGTTCGCCGCTGACAAAATAGATAATATGATAGCCTTTATAATGCTCTTCGTCAGCCTTCACGATGCCCACATCGCCGGGTTTGCGATTGGCGTCAATTGACCAAGTCTCAAAAGGTTCCACCATACCGCTACCCTTGTAGATTCCTTCGTACAAACCGCCGGTGCTGATAGAACCATCGTCTTCCGTATAGGTCGGCACAAGGGCCGCAAAACTCTGCTCGGTAGCCTCGCCTTTTTTCCATTCCTTTACAATCTTCTCAGCCTTATCCAAGCAGGCTTCCCATTCCTTCTTGGAATATGTGGTTTTACCGGTTTTTTCGTCGGTCTTACCGCCCTTGGGGCTGACTAAAATATGACGGACGTTGGAAATGAGTCCACTATCTTTGGTAATGCCGTTTTCGGCAAATTCCTGAGAATGCTCAGTAAAATACGCCTCAATCTCTGCATCTGTTACCGTTGTACTTTGCATTACACCTTGGTAATAATCATTGGCAACGAAGTTCAAGCGAATATATTCTACATATTCTGTTACGCCACAGTTAACGCCAATAATAGACTTAACCAATTCCTCAGAGTTGGCTTTTCCCGCGTCTTTTGCTTGTTGTTCCAAATCTGTGGGGATGCCATCTAATGTTTCTTGCCACTGGGCAGAAAGTGTATGAGAAGCCTTCTCCGCAGACAACCCCAACACCTGATATCGCTGCCAAGTTTCAATGGCAATATCCAAGAAATACTGTTCCCAAGTTAACTCTTGGTCAAAATAGCAAGTTTGTTCACCCAAAGGCTTTGTATAGTCCAAGCCGATTTGAGAAAGGCTGCTTCCAAAGTAGCCAACAAAATCTGTGATCTGCGCATAGTAATAAATTTGCAGTTGGGCATTGGTCAGTTTCTTATCCCCAATCACAGCAATGACGGTATCAGCCGTTTTGGTTGCCTTCTCATCTGCTACGGTATAGGTTTCTTTATTATGAATATCATTGGGCTTGGGTTTGAAGTCTACGCCCAGCGCCATGAGTAGCAACACCGCCAAAGCCCCAAGGGCCAACACTGCGCCCGCAATTGCCAAAACCCAAGGCCAAACTTTCTTCTTCGGCGTTTCTTCAACGGCAATTTCCTCAGGAAGCACCTCTTCAGTAACCACTTCTTCAGAAACCACTTCTTCGGGAATTACTTCCTCGACGATTTCAGGCGTTTGGACAACTTCTATTTCTTCCGTCTGAGATTTGCCACAATTCGGACATACTGCATTTTCTTCTTGCAGTTCCGCGTTACAGAATTTACAATTCATCTGCTTCCTCTTTCTTCCCATTTTGGGAGCATAATACGGTTAGTTTACCATGATGTAAAAATAAATGCAAGAATTTTACATATAAAATATTTATGAACGAAAAAACAAAACAAATATTCTTGCAAACACGACAAAAAAATGCTATTATTTATAATTGAGATATTGTAAATTCAGGAGCATATTTACTATGAGCAAAACAAGAGTAATTTCCCAAGAAGAATTAAATATTCAACTGGAATATTGTGATAAAATTCACGCCTATTGGCAAGAGCGGAACTGTGTTCCCACAGCCTTTGTGGAAACCTACGGCTGTCAGCAAAACGAAGCGGATTCCGAGCGGATTCGCGGTGTCTTGGCCCAAGGCGGATATGCCATGATCGACCATGCCGAAGGTGCGGATGTGGTGGTTATGAACACCTGCGCCATTCGGGAACACGCTGAACAAAGAGTCTTCGGCAATTTAGGCGCCCTGACCCACACCAAACGACGCCACCCCAGACAGAGAATTTTTCTCTGTGGCTGTATGGCAGGTCAGGAAAAGGTTGTGGAACGGATTAAGAAAAGTTTCCCCCATGTGGACGGTGTATTTAATACCCACCACTTGTGGCAGTTTCCCGAACTATTATATCGGGTGCTGACAAAAGGAAAACGCACCTATTTCGTGGAAGATGAAGCAGGTTCCATTGCCGAAGGACTTCCCCAAAAGCGGGATAACACCCTGAAAGCATGGATTTCCATTATGTATGGGTGTAACAACTTCTGTACCTATTGCATTGTGCCCTATGTTCGCGGTCGTGAGCGGAGCAGAAAGTGCGAGGATATTTTGGCCGAATGCCGTGAAGTTATTGCAAACGGTGCAAAAGAAATCACACTTTTGGGACAAAATGTGAACTCTTACGGCAAGGATTTAGAGGATAATATTGATTTTTCCGATCTTTTGCAAAAAATTGCGGAAATTCCCGGGGATTTCTTAATTCGGTTTATGACCAGTCACCCCAGAGATGCCGGCAAGAAATTATTTGACACCATGGCGTCCAACCCTAAAATTGCAAAACAACTGCACCTTCCCTTCCAATCCGGTTCTTCTCGGGTTTTGAAGGCTATGAATCGGCACTATGACCGAGAAAAATACTTGGAACTTGTCACTTACGCCAAATCTGTTATGCCGGAATTGGTGCTGACTTCCGATGTGATTGTAGGTTTCCCCGGTGAAACTGAGGAAGAATTTGAAGAAACCATTTCTCTGATTGAACAAGTTCACTACGATTCGCTGTTTACTTTTATTTTTTCCCCCAGAGGTGGCACACCTGCCGCCACTATGGAAGACCCCACCCCGAAGGAAGAAAAGAACCGCCGTTTTGACAGACTTTGCAATGTGCAAAACGCCATTTCCGAAGGTATCCACAAAGAATATGTGGATAAAGCTATGCGTTGCTTAATCGACGGACAAGATGGGGATTTCTTAACTGCCCGCACAGAAGGCGGTCGTTTGGTACGGCTGTGCGGAAGTACGGATTTAATCGGAACATTTGCATGGGTAAAAATTACCGGCGCAACCACTTGGAGTTTATCCGGTGAATTCACTGAAAAGGAATGATAGTATGGCAAAAGATAAAAACGAACTGACGCCTATGAAGCGCCAGTACAATGCCATTAAAGAGAATAATCAAGATTGCATTTTGTTTTTCCGTTTAGGCGACTTTTACGAGATGTTTGATGAAGATGCAAAACTTGCCGCCAAAGAACTGGATTTGACCTTAACCACCCGTGACCGTAATAAGCCCAAAGAAGAGCAGACGCCTATGTGCGGTGTCCCCTTCCATTCTGTGGATGCTTACATCGCCCGCTTGGTTTCCAAGGGTTATAAAGTCGCGATTTGCGAGCAAATGGAAGACCCCGCTTTGGCCAAAGGAATTGTGCAACGAGACATCAGCCGAATTGTCACCCCCGGCACCGTCACGGAAAGTTGCATGCTGGACGAGAGCAAAAACAACTATATGGGTTGCCTTTATGGAGAAGACGGACGGTTCGGTTTGGCGTTCTGCGATGTTTCCACCGGCGCATTTTTTGTCACCGTCTGCGCAGACCCCCAATCTGCCGCTTCCGAATTGGGTAGATTTTCCCCTTCTGAAGTAATTAGAGGCGGACAAGATGTTCTCGATCCCGTTTTACAAGATGCGCTTTTTAACCGCTTGAATTGTTGTGTAGACGAAGGAAAACAAAAAGATTTTTCCTTTGTAGATGCCCAAAACCTTTTGGAATGTCATTTTGCCCTTCCCCTTGCACAGTTGGGGCTTACTGGTCTTCAGTGCGCTACCATAGCCGCAGGCACACTGCTCAAGCACCTACAATTTGTGCAAAAAAATGATTTGGAACATATCCGGCAACTGCAATATTATACCACCGGTGTGTTTATGGAACTGGATATGGATGCCCGCCGGAATTTGGAACTTACCGAAACTATGCGTTCCAAAGAAAAAAGAGGCACACTTTTGTGGGTGCTGGATAAGACCAAAACCGCTATGGGCGGTCGCCTTCTGCGCAGTTGGCTGGAAAAACCCCTTTTGGATGCCGCCGAAATCGGTCGCAGACATTCTGCCGTGGAAGAACTGGTGAATCATACCATCGTCCGTGGGGAATTAGTAGACGCTCTTTCCCATGTTTCTGACTTAGAGCGCATTATAACACGCGTTGTCACCGGCACGGTAAACTGCCGTGACCTGCTGGGTCTTGCCAGAGGTTTGCGTTCTCTGCCCTTGGTAAAAGAGCGCCTGACGGGAATGGAATGTTCCCTCTTACAGCGTTTGGAACAAGCCATTGACCCGCTAACCGATTGCGCCGACTTAATTGAAAATACCATCGTGGATGAACCTCCCCTTACTGTCCGTGAGGGTGGAATCATCCGTCCCGGCGCAAATGCCGATGCAGACCATTTGCGGGATATTATGAATGGTGGCGCAGGCACCATTGCCGCAATCGAAGCATCCGAACGAGAAAAAACCAACATTCGCACTTTGAAAGTTGGCTATAATCGTGTTTTTGGATATTATATTGAAGTATCCAAGTCTTTTATCGACCAAGTTCCGGAGCATTATATTCGCAAGCAAACCCTCACAAACTGCGAACGTTATATCACCCAAGAGTTGAAGGAACTGGAAGAGCAAGTGCTCACCGCCAAAGACAGATTAACCGCATTGGAATATCAAATTTTCACCCAATTGCGGGAATCTCTTGCTGAGCAAGCCACGCGAATTCAGTTGTCCGCTTCTGCCGTTGCCCAAGCAGATGTACTTTGCTCTTTGGCGACGGTTGCCGTTAAGTGGGGCTATAGCCGTCCCGAAATTACGCTGGGCAATGAAATTTCCATCACCGACGGCCGTCACCCCGTGGTGGAACAAATGCTCACGGATTCGCTGTTTGTCCCCAACGATACAGACCTTGGCGTAAAAGACAATCAAGTTGCGATTATTACCGGCCCGAATATGGCAGGTAAATCAACCTATATGCGCCAAGTTGCCTTAATCGTACTGATGGCGCAAATGGGCTCATTTGTACCGGCACGAAGCGCAAGAATTGGCCTTGTTGACCGATTATTTACCCGTATCGGTGCCAGCGATGATTTAGCATCAGGACAATCTACCTTTATGGTAGAGATGGCGGAAGTCGCTTCCATTTTGAAATATGCCACATCTAAAAGTTTGCTGATTTTAGACGAAATTGGCAGAGGCACTTCTACTTATGACGGTATGTCCATCGCCCGCGCGGTGTTGGAATACGCCGCAAGTCCTCGCCATTTAGGCGCAAAAACTTTATTCGCTACCCACTATCACGAACTTTCCACCATTGAAGACCAACTTCCCAATGTGAAAAACTACAACATTTCCGTGAAAAAGCGGGGCGATAAAATGATTTTCCTGCGGAAAATTGTACCCGGTGCCACCGATGACAGTTACGGTATTGAGGTTGCCAAATTGGCAGGACTGCCGAACAGTGTTGTGCAACGCGCCCGAGAGATTTTACAGGAATTGGAAGACGAAGGTGTTGCGCCGGTACGAATTGTAAAATCCGAACCGGATGACCAACTGAGTATGCTGAACTTAAATTCCCAGCAAGTTTGCGCCGCACTGGAAGCCATCAGCGTGGAAACCTTAACCCCCATTGAGGCTATGAACGAATTATATAAACTGAAAAAGATGTTGAATTGATATGAAAAAACTCTCTGTTGCACTGCCGAAAAAACTGGTCACATTTGGGCTAATCTATTTGGTGTTACAACTGTTGGTCATTCCCCAAGGTATCACCACAGTTAACTTTTTACTGGGAAATCCCCTATCTGTTTCCCAAATGAATTTTATATTTTTTGCCTTAAATTTCATTGTGATTACCGTGGTATTCTGTGATTTTCTTTTGCAAAACTTCAAAGTTCTTTTATCAAGTCCTTGGCGCCTGTTGCGCTATGCCGGTGCCGGCTTGGTGCTTTACTATGTGGCAAGCATTTTGCTTGGAAATTTGATTTTGTGGATTAGTCCCGACTTTGCCAATGTCAATGACCAATCAATCGCCCAACTGACCAAAGAAAATTACACCCTTATGAGCATCGGGACAGTGCTTCTTGTTCCGGTTGTTGAGGAAATGTTGTATCGCGGTATTATCTTCGGTGGATTATTTCCCAAAAAGCCTATCTTAGCATACCTCGTATCCACTGCGCTTTTTAGCGTCATTCATATTCTTGCATACATCGGTTCTTTTGCCCCATTACAACTTCTATTATGTTTTGTCCAGTATCTGCCTGCGGGACTTTGCCTTGCTTGGGCTTACGAAAAAGCAGATTCTATTTGGGCACCTATTCTCATTCACATTGCCGTCAATCAAATCGGTAACAACTCTATGAGGTGATTTTATGGCAAAAATCATACAACTTTCTTCCCATATTGCCAATTTAATTGCCGCCGGTGAGGTGGTAGAGCGTCCTGCCAGCGTCGTAAAAGAATTGCTGGAAAATTCGGTGGATGCCGGTGCTACGCAAGTCACCGTGGAAATTCGTGATGGTGGTATGACCTTTATTCGCGTCACAGATAACGGTTGCGGCATGGCGCCCGAAGATGCCCGCACCGCGTTTTTCCGTCACGCCACCTCTAAACTTCGCACCGCAGAAGACTTAGCTACTATTCAAACAATGGGTTTCCGCGGTGAAGCCTTGGCCGCCATCGCTTCTGTCAGCAGAATTGACCTGCTGACCAAAACCCAAGACAGTATCGGCGGAACATGTCTGCAACTAGAAGCAGGAAATATTATTGAAGAATCCGAAGCGGGCTGCCCCAACGGCACAACCATCATTGTCCGCGATCTATTTTACAACACCCCTGCCCGTATGAAATTTATGAAATCCGATACCGTAGAAGGCGGGCGTGTTGCCGGCACAGTGCAGTTGCAAGCACTGGCGCATCCCGAGGTTGCTTTCCGTTTTCTAAAAGACGGAAAAGAAGTTCTGTCCACCCCGGGTACCGGCGATTTAGAATCGGCAGTGTACTGCGTTTATGGCCGTGATGGTGGCAAACTGGTAAAACTGGACAGCAAATGGGAAAATTATACCCTGACCGGCTATATTTCCAAACCCACAGATGCCCGTCCCAGCCGAAATTTGCAGACCTTTTTTGTCAATGGCAGGCCGGTGAAATCCCGCATTTTGATTGCTGCTTTTGAGGAAGCCTACCGCAATCAACTGATGGCGGGAAAATTCCCCGCTTGCGTACTGCATTTGAATTTGCCGGTAAACGCCGTGGATGTCAATGTGCATCCCGCTAAAACCGAGGTAAAATTCCTAAACGAAAAGGCTGTATTTGACTGTATCCATTATGGTGTTTTAGGCGCGCTGAATAAGACACCGGACAGACCCCAAATGCAGTTTAAGCCCATCCCCCGGCAAACACCTGCTTCTATGCCAACACAGCCTGCACCAAAGCAGGAAAACTTCTTTCGGTCAATGTCCCCGGAAGAATATAAAAATTTTACCGGTGCGATTTCGCAAGCGCCCCAACCCAAACCGGAAGCCGCCGTTGCCACGGCTAAACTTGTGGAGCAATCCCCCACTGTTATGCATCAAACGGTACAACTTCCTGATACAAAACCCGAGAAAATTATGAGCATCCCCGCACCGGTTCCCGCATCCGCGCCGTTTCCTGCCCCCGCGCTCATCCAAGAGGAACTGGCTATGCCACAAGTACAGCCTTGGCGTTTTGTAGGTGAACTTTATAATACTTATATTTTAGTTGAGCAAGGGGAAGATGCTTTTTTGATTGACAAACACGCCGCCCACGAGCGGATTTTGTTTGAAAAACTAAAAGCAAACCAAGAAAAAATCGGTTCTCAAGCACTGCTAAGTCCCCTGACATGCCGATTAAATCCGGAAGCAGTATCTTTACTGCTTACCAACCAATCTATGTTGGAACAACTGGGTTTTGAAATCGATGAATTTGGCGATAATACCCTTTTACTTCGTCAAATTCCAATGGATTTATCCCAAGAAGATGCTTTGGATGCCTTGGATTCTTTAGCCGCAGACCTACAAAACGGCCGTCGGGAAAAGAAAACCGATGTTCGGGACGAATTGCTACATACCGTAGCCTGCAAAGCCGCAATCAAAGCCGGTTGGCACACGGACGAAAAGGAACTTTACACCCTTGCCAAGCAGGTAATGGAGCGAGAAGAACTGAAATATTGCCCCCACGGCAGACCAATTTGCATTACATTAAGCAAAAAGCAACTGGAAAAGCAGTTTAAGAGGAGTTAAGAAGGATTGGACAAGATAATATGCATTGCCGGTCCCACAGCCTCCGGAAAAACCGCCCTTGCTGTGGCATTGGCGAAAGCCACAAACGGTGAGGTTATCTCCTGCGATTCTATGCAGATTTATCGAGGTATGAACATCGGTACTGCCAAACCTACCCTTGCGGAAATGCAAGGCATTATCCACCATATGCTGGATGTGGCAGAACCCAATGAGGATTTTTCCGTCAGCCGATATTGTGAATTGGCAGACCCTATTTTGCAAGACATTCTTGCCCGTGGAAAAACAGCCATTATAGCAGGCGGCACCGGACTTTATATGGATGCGCTCATAAAAGGCAACAACTTTGCCCCCTCCCCTTCCACCGGAATGCGGGAAAAATTGGATGCGCAAGCCGATACCGAGGGTATGGAAGCCATGCTCTCTTTACTGCATTCTATCGATCCGGAAACGGCAAATCGATTACATTTGGCCGACCGAAAGCGGATTTTGCGGGCATTGGAAGTCTACTATGAAACCGGTGAAACCATTACCGCCCATAACCAAAGAACCCAAGAGGTTCCGCCGAAATATCAACCGATATGGTTTGCGTTGGAAGATGAGAATCGTGCCGATTTATACGAGCGCATTGATCGTCGTGTCGAAAAAATGCTGGAAGATGGTTTAATTGCCGAAATAGAAGGTCTTCTTCGGCAAGGTATTCCCGAAAAATGCACAGCAATGCAAGCAATCGGCTACAAAGAATTTATAGATGCCTTGCAAGGCAGATGCTCGATTGCGGAAGCAACCGCTCTTGTGCAACAGTCTTCACGGCACTATGCCAAGCGCCAATTAACTTGGTTCCGCAGAAACCAAAATATTCACTGGCTGGTACGAAAACCCAATGAAAAAACAGAAGAAATTCTTGTGAAAGCCCGCCGGTTTTTGACAGCATTCGACAACTGAATAATGGTAAGATTTATGTATCCCAACGGGAATTTCAAAGAAAGAAGGAATACATATGTCTGAACCGATCAATTTACAAGATGCCATTTTAAACGAGGTTTGTCGGGACAAAGTTCCGGTGACACTTTTTCTGATGAATGGCTTCCAGCTCCGGGGTGTCATCACCGGCTTTGACAGTTTTGTGGTGGTGCTGGTGACCGATGGTAAGCAACAAATGATTTATAAGCACGCCATCTCAACCTTGGCCCCCATTCGCACACTAAAATCAGCACAGTAAGAAAAGGCGACGGAGCAATTTGCTTCGTCGCTTTTTATTTGGAGGTTCCCATGTCAATAGAAGAAAATGTAAAAAGAATCAAAGAAGAAATCGCAAATATTGCCATCTCTTGCGGCAGAAATCCGAAGGACATTTTGCTCTGCGCCGCAACGAAAATGAACGATTCCGACAAAGTACGACAGGCCATTTCTGCCGGAGTGGATTGTTGCGGTGAAAACCGTGTGCAAGAACTGATGCAAAAGATGTCGGAAAATGCGTATGACGGTGTACCGGTGCATTTTATTGGGCATTTACAAACCAACAAAGTTCGCCAAGTCGTTGGAAAAGTGGACCTCATTCAAAGTGTGGACAGCCTTCGGCTTCTGCAGGCAGTCGATAAAGAAGCCGGTTTGCAAAACTTGGTGCAGGATGTTCTTTTAGAAATTAACATTGGCAACGAAGAGAGTAAAACCGGATTTGTACCGGATGAAATTTTGGAAATTTGCGAAGAAATTTCAAATTTTGACAATATTTGTGTGAAGGGCCTGATGGCAATTCCCCCAATTTCTCATTTTTCGGGAGAAAATCGCAAATTTTTTCAAAAAATGTGCAACCTTACTGTTGACATAACGGAAAAAAAATACGATAATATACGGGTAGATATATTGTCTATGGGTATGTCTGACGACTATGCGGATGCGATTGCCTGTGGCAGCACTATGGTCCGTATTGGTACTGCGATTTTCGGTCAGAGAAACTATGGATAATGAGATATAGATATTAGGAGGATATAGACAAATGAGTTTTTGGGACAATGTAAAGAAATTTGCCCAGCCCTATTCCGATGATGAGTATGATTACGAGGACGAGGAATTGGAAGAAATGGAAGAAGAGTTTCAGCCCGCCGGCCGTAGCCGCCGTCCTTCCCCCTTCGCTTCCGAAAGCACTTCTTCCACACTTGGTTCTTCTTCCAGCGCTTCTTCCGCATTTTCCGGTCAGGTTTTGAATATGAATTCCGGCAAGCAGGAAGTTGTGCTGTTCCACGCAAAGACCTTTGACGATACCGCAAAGGCTGCTGACGAACTGCGCAGAAAGAAAGCCGTTATTTTGAATATGGAGAATGTCGACAAAACTTTGACTCGCCGTGTTGTTGACTTCTTGTCCGGCAGTGTTTACGCACTGGACGGCAGTGTTAAGAAAGTTGCTCAGTCTACTTACTTGTTCTGCCCCCACAACATGGATGTTGTGGGCGACTTGGAAAGTATGCAGGGCGAAATCGAAAGTTATCTGTAATTTAAGAAAGAGGAAAAATTATGTTTACACCGCAACAAATCGACCAGATTTCCTTCAGCCGTGTGGCTTTTGGTGGTTATGATATGCAGGCGGTCGACGAATTTCTGGAGCCTTTGACCGAGGACTATGTTACTCTTTACAAAGAGAACGCCTTGCTGAAAAGCAAAATGAAGGTTCTTGTAGGCAAACTCGAAGAATATCGTAAGAATGAAGCCAGCATGAAAGATGCCATTGTCAACGCGCAAAAGACCTGCGATTTGATGGTCAAAGAAGCCGAGGCAAAATGCACCCAAATGCTCACTGAGGCCAATGCAGCGGCGGCTGAAAATGCAAAGAACGCCGATTCTTTGATTGCTGCTGAAAATGCTCGCGTGGATGAAGCCCGTCAAATTGCAGCGAAGAAGATTTCTGATCTGCAGGACCAGATTAAGGCCTGCGTTCAGGTTCTGCAGAAAGTGAAAGACGCTAATCGCCCTGCTCCCGCTGAGCGCACTATGTTTGATTATGAGCGTTCTGAAGGCAAGCATGCTGCTGTTGCAGATGAAATTTCCGCCAATGTGGAAGCACTGGTAGGTACAACCGAGGAAACTGCCCCTAAAGCAGAGCCTATGCACCCCACCGCCGATACCACAACCAGCAAATTCGCAAATTTGCAGTTCGGCAGAAATTACGACCCCACCCATACCACAAAATAAATATTAGGCTATGACAAGGACAAGTCGTCTTGCCCATTGCTTTTTAGAGAGTTGCCGTTTGGTGAAAGGCAACAAGCGGACAAGATTGGTATCCCCTTGGAGCCGTGTACCGAAAAACAAGTAGGCTACACCGGGTGCGCCCGATACCGCGTATGTAAGTGTCGGGAAACCGGAACAAGAGTGGTACCGCAGAGGTAATTATGCCTTTGTCTCTTATTTAAGAGGCAAAGGCGTTTATTTTTTGATTATATTTGGAGGTAAATACCAATGGATTATAAAAATTCCATTATCACCCCGAAGACAGACTTCCCTATGAAAGCCGGTCTTCCTGCCCGGGAGCCGGGTATGTTGGAGCGTTGGAATGAGCAGAATTTGTATGGCTTGATGCTGGAAAAGAATCAAGGAAAGCCTCCCTTTATTCTTCACGATGGCCCTCCCTTCTCCAACGGTTTCATTCATATGGGTCACGCCCTGAATAAGACTTTGAAGGACTTCATTGTCCGTAGCCACGCTATGATGGGTTACTACACACCTTATACCCCCGGTTGGGACAACCACGGTCTGCCCATTGAAAGAGCCATCGAGACCTCTAAGAAAAAATTAAATCGGGATATGTCCATCCCCGAATTCCGCAAGGCTTGTGAAGAATTTGCGCAAGACTTTATCAACAAACAAAGAGAAGGCTTCCGTCGGTTGGGTGTTGTGGGCGATTGGGAAAATCCCTACCGCACCATGGACAAGCATTTTGAAGCGCAGGAAGTAAAAGTCTTTGGTCGGATGTTCGATAAGGGCTATATTTATAAGGGTCTGAAACCCGTTACTTGGTGCCCTGCCTGCGCAACCGCAGTGGCAGAAGCCGATATTGAATATAAGGAGGATCCTTGTACCTCTGTGTATGTGAAATTCCAAGTCAAAGACGATATAGGAAAACTGGCGGGCATTGACCTGAGTAAGACCTATTTTGTGATTTGGACCACCACCATTTGGACCCTGCCCGGCAATATGGCAATCTGCCTGCATCCCAGAGATTCTTATGTTCTGGTAAAAGCCGACAACGGCGAGACCTACATTATGGCAGAAGCCTTAATGGAAAAGACTATGAAGCAGGGCGGTTTTGAAAATTACGAAGTAGTTGCCACTTACCCCGGCGCTTTCTTCGAAAATATGTTGGCGCAACATCCTTTCTTGGATAAGACTTCCCGGCTGGTTTGGGCAGAATATGTTACTATGGACTCCGGTACCGGCTGTGTTCATACCGCACCCGGCTTCGGCGCTGATGACTATCAGACTTGTATGCGCTACGGTATGGATTTGGTTGTTCCCGTGGACGATTACGGCCGTCATACCGACTATGCCGGCAAGTACGCAGGTCTGAAGACCGAAGAATCCAACCCCATTATTTTGGAAGACATGAAGCAGAGCGGTGCGCTGTTTGCTTCCGAGGAAATCATCCACTCCTACCCCCACCACGACCGTTGTAAGAAGCCGGTTATCTTCCGCGCAACACCCCAGTGGTTCTGCTCTGTGGAATCCTTCAAGGACCGAGCCGTTGAGGCAATCGAGAATGTCCAATGGTTCCCTGCATGGGGTGGCGACCGTATGGTCAGTATGATTAAAGAGCGTGCCGACTGGTGTATTTCCCGTCAGCGCCGTTGGGGTCTGCCTATCCCCGTATTCTACTGCAAGGATTGTGGCAAGCCTGTTTCCACCCCCGCATCCATCGAGAAAATTTCCGGTCTGTTTGACGAATTCGGTTCCAATGTTTGGTTTGAAAAGGACGCTATGGATTTGATTCCTGATGGCTTTACCTGCCCCCATTGTGGCGGCGCATCCTTTGAAAAGGAAACCGACACATTGGACTGCTGGTTTGACTCCGGCTCTACGCACTACGCATCCTTGATGAAAGATACCCCCGAATTGTGGCCTGCGGATGTGTACTTGGAAGGTGCTGACCAGTACCGCGGTTGGTTCCAATCCTCCCTGCTGACTTCTGTCGGCGCGCTGGACAAAGGCGCACCCTTTAAACAAGTACTGACTCACGGCTGGACCGTGGACGGCCAAGGTCGCGCGATGCACAAGAGTTTGGGTAACGGCGTTGACCCTGCCGAACTGATTAAGGATTTTGGTGCAGATATTGTTCGTCTGTGGGCGGCATCTTCCGACTATCACGCAGATGTCCGTTGTTCCAAGGAAATCTTCAAGCAGATTGCTCAAAACTATTTGAAGTTCCGCAATACCGCCCGCTACTGTTTGGGTAACCTAAACGATTTTGACGCCAATAACTTGGTTGATGCAGCAAACTTGGAAGAACTGGATAAGTGGGCGTTGACAAAATTGAACGATTTGATTGACGCATGTAAGAAATCTTACAACAACTATGAGTTCCATATGGTTTCTCATGCAATCAACGATTTCTGTGTTTTAGAACTGTCCTCTTTCTATTTGGATATTATCAAGGACAGACTTTACTGCGAAGAAAAGGACGGCCTGCGCCGTCGCTCTGCCCAGACTGCCCTATTCCTGATTGTGGATGCGTTGGCAAAACTGTTTGCCCCCATCTTGGCATTTACCTGCGACGAAATTTGGCAAGCAATGCCCCACCGTGAGGGTGACGATGCCAGAAATATTTTGCTCAACCAAATGCCTGAAAACTACGATGCATATATTCTGGATGCGGCAACTATGGAAAATTGGTCCACGGTTATGAAACTTCGCCAAGATGTAAACGGCGTTTTGGAAATTGCCCGCGCAGACAAGCGTATTGGTAAGGCATTGGAAGCCCATGTCAGCCTGCAGACCGAGGATACCGCTTTGATGGAAGCCTGCAAGGGTCTCAACTTGGCTGAAATCTGCATTGTATCTTCCTGCAATTGGGAAGATGTTGCGGATGGCGCAACAACCGGTGTGGGTAGCAACCTGCCTCAACTTACTGTCGGCGTTGCAGAGGCTCGTGGAGAAAAGTGTCCCCGTTGCTGGATGCACTCAGAACAAGCAAATGTTGAGGGTCTGTGTCCCCGCTGTGCTATGGTTATCAGCACATTGGAATTCGAGATTTAAAATCAAAACCTCCGGCTAAGCCGGAGGTTTTGACTTTATTTCTACCTACCTAATACCCTCTGGCCCAGAAATATCTGTTGCCATACTTGTACTTAAGGTTTGCGTGTCTATCGAATATCATTAGGCTACTCTTTCCTTTAAGAAACCCCATTATCTGCGATACGCTATATTTAGGCGGAATACTTATAAGCATATGGATATGGTCCGGACATGCCTCTGCTTCGATAATCTCTACGCCTTTCTGTTGGCATAGTTGCCGCAATATCTTTCCTATGTCCGCTTTTATCGCTCCGTATATCTCTAACCGGCGATATTGGGGGGCGAATACTACATGGTATTGACATCTCCATGTAGTATGGTCTAAACTATTAATGTCTTTTTCTTTCACGATGAAGACCTCCTCATTATGGTAGTTGTGTGGTCGGCAAACCACTTCTACTATAATGGGGAGCTTTTTTCTTGTCTACTTTACTTCTCGCTATAAGTTATTTTTTGTCCCCCGGCAGAGCCGGGGGTTGCCTTTGGTCCTACCAACGCATAAAGAAATCGCTCAACCCATTTGAGCGATTTCTTTATTAGACTTTTTCGATTGCTTGGGCGATATCTGCAATCAAATCCTCGGCATTCTCCAAACCACAGGACAGACGGATTAAATCTGCGCCTACGCCGGCGGCATCTAACTGCTCGTCGGTCATTTGGCGATGGGTTGCGCTGGCCGGGTGCAGACAGCAGGTACGAGAGTCGGCAACATGGGTTTCGATAGAGCCCAGTTTCAGGTGTTTCATAAAAGTCTCCGCAGACTTTCTGCCACCTACAAGGCCAAAGGAAATCACACCGCAAGAGCCATTTGGCATATATTTCTGCGCCAAATCGTAATACTTGTCGCCCTTCAATCCGCAATATTTTACCCAAGCAACTTTTTCATTGCCCGCCAAGAACTCAGCAATGGCTTGGGCATTGGCGCAATGCTGTTTCATGCGGAATGGCAGGCTTTCCAAGCCCAAATTCAAATAAAATGCGCTTTGAGGGGATTGGATAGAGCCGAGGTCACGCATCAGTTGCGCCGTACACTTGGTGATAAATGCACCGGCCAAGCCGAAACGCTCTGTGTAGGTAACACCGTGGTAACTGTCGTCAGGGGTGCATAAACCGGCAAACTTCTCCGGATAAGCAGTCCAGTCAAACTTGCCACTATCGATGATACAACCGCCCACAGCCACGCCGTGGCCGTCCATATACTTGGTGGTGGAATGGGTGACAATATCTGCACCCCATTCAATGGGACGACAGTTAATAGGTGTGGGGAAGGTATTATCGATAATCAGAGGTACACCGTTTTTATGGGCGACACGGGCAAACTTCTCAATATCCAACACATTTAAAGCGGGGTTAGCAATGGTTTCGCCAAAGAGAACTTTCGTATTGGGGCGGAAAGCCTTTTGCAGTTCTTCCCCGGTACAATCCGGATCTACAAAGGTCACATCAATACCCATCCGCTTCATCGTCACGGAAATCAAATTAAATGTGCCACCGTAGATTGCGGTAGAAGAAACGATGTGGTCACCGCAAGAGCAAATATTAAACAGCGCATAGAAGTTTGCCGCCTGACCAGAACCGGTGAGCATAGCGGCAGTACCGCCTTCCAATGCGGCGATTTTTGCCGCCACCATATCGCAGGTGGGATTTTGCAAACGGGAATAGAAATACCCCTCTGCTTCCAAGTCAAACAACTTGCCCATATCCTCAGAAGTTGCATACTTAAAAGTTGTACTCTGAATAATGGGAATCTGCCGAGGTTCGCCACTGGCGGGGCTGTAACCTGCTTGAATACACAATGTTTCCGTGTGCAGTTTCTTATCCATACTCTTTACCTCAGTTCGTTAAAATCAGTCTGCCATCCGCATTTCGATGGAGACAATCACATCATTTTCGCCAATGATATGTAATTGGGTGTTGCCACGGGTGAAAATCCAAGATGAATCGTCCTCGGTATATTCGCCGTACAACTCGGCTGCCTTGGACATATCGTCACCATTGGCAAGACCCTCCGGTGTGGTCACATCCGGCTCAATCAAGAAAATGGAATACACCACTTCCTTTTGGCCGTCATTAAATGCGGTAATTTCATAACTACCGTAACTATAAACATTATCAGTACCTTCCAAGGCGCAACTGGGAACTTCATATACCGTATCGGTGGGAAGTACTTGACCGTCAAAATCCATACCGGGAACAACCTTGACATCACCGGCCATAAAATAGAAGGCATCTTCTTCCTCGTTTCTGGTCGCTTGAACGCCGGAATTATCCTTGTCGCTGCCGGCTGTAAATGCAATATCCTGATTGTTTTCCGTAGTGTTGCTACAAGCGGTCATCACCAACAGCAGGCAGACAAGCAGTAACGCAAAAATTCTTTTCATATCTTTCTCTCCTTTATTGTGTTGCTTTGTCATATTCGATGAGCATTGCATCTAATTCGGGATACTGGCCTCTGTGGTCTTCCAGATTGTGGTTTTCCGCTAACAGATTACCAAAGAAGGATGACAGTTTTTTTGCGCCTGCAAAATTCAAATGCAAACCGCCGTCGTAGGTATCCATATTATAATCAATACCCATTGTTTCTACATCATCGAGCAAATTATAGAAGGTTAAATTGTGTTTTTGCGCATAATCATCTATCTGCTTTTGATATTCGTCATACCAATAGGGATAGACACTGGGGGCTTTGACCAAAATCAGTTCAGAGCCGTTTTCTTCACAGAGCAAACGAATTTTATCTAAATATTCCCAGCAAATTTCGCTGAAATCGTAATTCTTTAAAGGTCGTTTCGTAGGCAATTTTCCAACCGCCTTAATATTCTGATTTACCAAATGCCCTTGCCAAGTGACTTGCTTTTCACGGAACAAATAGTTAAAATCCTCAGCGGTTAACTGGCTGAAACGGGAATGGTAACGCAAAATTGGAAACAGATAGGAAAGGTAGTTCTCTTCCTCGGTCATAGAGGCTTGGATCATTTCCACTTTTTCCGGCGACCAGCGCATTTTGTCCATCATTAAACGGTTATACGCTTCACTCACCGGCTCGTCATACCGCATCGCGTTAACATTGAACACCACAACCTTTGGCGTTTCATAGCGGTAGGTTTCTTTAAGCAAATAGTAGGACTGCCAAATCAGTTGTTGGGAATTTCCCCGAACATAGCCGGTTATTCCATTTTCCCGATACATTTCCAAAGGGATAAAGTTTGCATACACTTCGCAATCCCCAATAAAAATTACATCGTGGTTTCCGGCTTCCTTATAGTACTGGCTGGTCATACTGCCTTCTACCAAATCGGTCATATACTTCGGTTGCAACAACATAGTCGCAAAAGAAAGTACCACACAGAAGCCGAGAAGAACCGCTGTCACAGATAGGAAAGTCTTTATTTTATTTTGCATACTTTCCTCCTAAAATTTACTGTAAATAAATTCTTCCGACTCAAAGCCGATGCCATACATACCCAGCACCAATACGCCAAGGGCAAGCAGGCAAATCAGCCCGACACGCATTGCGGGGACGGCTTTGTAAAATTGGCTTTGCACCGTTTCCCGTTTTAAGTCATAAAGCCACAAGGCAACGCCACCTAAAAGCATAACGAGCCAATCCGCAAGGGTTAAACCCAACGAACTAATCCCTGCGAACAATATCCCATAGTTAAAGGTAGTAAACACAGAAGCAAAACTGCGAAGGGCCGTTAAGGTGTCTGTCCAAACGAAGAAACACCACAAAAAACTAATGACAAGGAAAGTGCCAATGCGGTTGAGGGTTTTGTAGGGGGTCTGCAACGCTTTTCCCACAATCACAAAAATACCGTTGAGCAAGCCCCAAACCAAATAATGCACACCGTGCCACAAACCGGACACCAAAAAGGTAATCACCATATTGAGTCCTTTGCGGAATGCGCCTTTCCGGTTACCGCCCAAGGGGATATACACATAATTGCGAAGCCATGCACCTAATGTGATATGCCATCTTTTCCAAAACTCTTGAATGGATTCTGAAAAATGGGGTCTGTCAAAATTCTCACTTAACGACAACCCGAATATGCGGGAAACGCCAAGCACCATATCCATTCCGCCGGAAAAATCGGCGTATAACTGCAGCGAATACAGAATCATCGCCAGCAGTGCATAACCGCCTTGGAACTCATCCGGCGCGGCGGAAATCGTAGAGATAATCACGCCGGCCCTTGTGGCAATCACAAACTTTTTGAAAAGTCCCCACATCACACGAGCCATACCGCCGCTGATGCCGTCCCAAGTGATCTTCCGCTCCTGCAGAGCATTTTGCATTCCGCTATAACTCTCAATCGGACCTACGAACAAATGGGGCAAATATGTCACATATAAGCCAAAGCGCAATATGTTCTTTTCCGGTTCCACCTTGCCGTGATACGCATCCACCAAATAGGAAATAATCTGCAAGGAAAAATAGGAAACACCCATCGGTGCCAAAATATTCATACCGGTAATCGGTTGAAGTTTGAGAAGCACCAATAAAGTTGCCTGCAATCCCACGCCAACCCACATCAGCCATTTGCATTTTGGAATAAGCAAGCCCAGCACATAAGAAATTGCAGTCACGCCCAACAGCCAAACAAGGCCCATTACGCCATAGCCTGCATAAATCAAAAGGCCGGCAATCAAAATGAAAACATTTAATACCATAAATCAGTTACATTGAGGCCACTTGCTACGGTCCCAATTTCGTCCTTGTAAATTTGCATATCGCTGTTCGTCGTTCATCAGGTAAGCAGGATGTTTGGTGCCGGGTGTCGGGTCGATATGTTTCCAACCGCCACCAACTTTCACCAGCAGCCAATAATGGGATTTGTCCGTCACCCAAATCAGTTTACTGGAAATCCCTTTTTCTTTGAAAATAGCCTGCAATACCAAGGCATGCACATAGCAATTACCCTTTTTGGTTTTCAGACCGTACCAAACGGGGTCATCTCCGCCCCAATTATGGTTATATTTTATGGTATTGCGCACATATTTGCTCAACTCTTCCGGATCCGAGCCGAGTTTCGAAGCAACACTGCGCACCAACGCATGCGTATCATCCTCATTGTGGTTTACCACAATTTTTCGTTTCGCCGTGCGGACATTGCCCACTTTATCCTTTGCGGTATAAACTGCGTAATATGTACCGGCTTTTGACAAGTCCACCTTATTAGTATTTACGGTGACTTCACAAACGCCGTCACGGTCGTCCTTGGAAGAAACACCTTTCAAGAAATTCGGATTGCTGTTTCTATCTACCGTCATCGCGCTCAATCCACTGATTGTAGGCGCAATATTGTCCTTGATTATTTTCAAGGTTGCCTCTTTTCTCGTGATATTGCCGTACTTATCTTTGGCTTCAACCACAACGGTTTGTTTTCCGACTTCCCCAAATTTCAATTTTGAAAGAAGTTTCGTTTCCACGCCACCGGAAATATCCTCAGCAGACTTTAAAAAATCCTTTAAAGAGGCTTTCTGGTCTTCATAGATGGTAACATTACGAAGGGTTAAGTTCGGGCCTTTGGTATCTTGCACGGTAACCACACACGAACACGGATTTGTTTTGTTTAGGCTTGTTAAAGTGTAAGTACCAATGCCGGCCTTGTGAATTTTATCAATTTCTTTTTGAGAAATCAGTTTTCCGTCTCGCTTGACATTGAACAGAATATCCTTCTTTTCCAATTTCTCGCCAAATTCCAAAGCATATCGGTCCCGCAGCCATACAAATCCAACAGTGCTTGTTCCCAACGTTTTATTTCCGGAAGTATCTTCCACCGCAATTTCGACGGAAACATCGGTATAATCTACACTGAGTTTCGGTTCTTTTACAAAATACACCTTTGTGGGAGAAAGGTCTTCAATATCCGAGACAAAGTCCTCAGCCTTTGGTTGATAATCAATAAATTCCATGCGTTTTTCTACAAAAGAAACCTTCGGCGCTGTAGTATCCACCACAGACAAAGTAACCTTCTCAATTTTGCCTAAGTGAATTAAGGATAACTCACGCTCCCCTACCTCACCCAAATCAATTTCCGGAGCGCCACCGACAAAATACACTTTATCTGCAATGGCATACTTCGTTAAAAACTGGGATTTGGTTACACTCTTTGTCCCCAGTTCTACGGTTACATCTTGAAATTTGGGCACATTGTAATACCAAATACCAAGTGCTGTGCATACACCGCAGACAACGAAAGTCGCTGCCAAAACAATACAAAAAACTCCTTTGCGAGATCTTAAAAATGTCATAAATAACTTTTCTCTCTTCCAAAAATTTCAGATTTACCCGACAAGATAGCCTTGCATATCAAATGTATAGGTTACACCGTCAATCTTGACTTCTTTATTTTTATGATAAGAGCCGTCTACTTTGCGATAACGAACACCATTGTCATCCACCATCCAACACTCTGCGGAAACACCCGTTTTCAACGGTTTGATTGCAAAATTCTTTTTGGAATCCAAATCATTGAAGTGCCACCACTCGGAAACCAAGGTGGTAAAGCCCACTTTTTTCATAATGGAACTCAGAACATTGGCATTGGCATTATTCTTATCTCTTGCGGAATAGTGGCTGAGGTCATGGATGGATGTTTGCATTTCCATTTCCTCTTTTGTCTTTATCTTCTCAATGGTCAAATCCAAAGCAATACCGTAATTATGCTTGGATGTGCCTTCTGCCACAAAGTAGTCCAAATTATAAGGCGGAACAATCATAACCTCGCGATAAGTCAGCGGAATAACAACTTCCAAACCGGTTACGGGGTCAATCTGCTTTTTGGGAACCGGCAGTTGCAATTCTTCGATTGTCTTTTTATCGGTAAAGGGCAACGGCGGAATGGGGGTATCTAAAATTAACTTTGTCAAATCGAAGATTTCTTTGGTTGCTTTTTGCGGGCGGAAGGCATCGTAAATTTTCAGGCGATAGCCCTTTTCCTTTGCCACCCGAGAAGCGTCAGCCAATCGTTTTGCGGTGGGATAAAGAAGCGGTACTAAGTACTCATTCTCGTCAAGTTGCACTTTTTCATAACCGGCGGTAATCACATTGGTCACTTCCGGAATTTCAAACTCGTGCATCATATATAGGGATGCGTAACTATTGGTAATGTTATAACTACACATATCCGCCATATACTCCGGCAGGTTGATAAAGCAGTAATTGCTGTCTACATAGGCTGTCTGGCCTTGATAGTAAATACCAAACATACCTTCAACTTCCTCTGTGACACACCAAGCAGAACCCGCTTTGATTTTACCCAGTTCTTCGGTTTTATCCACTGTTTTATACACAGAAAGTTCTGTATTTGCCCAAATGGTAGCAAAAATCGGGGATTCTTTGGTTTGTTGGACAATCTCTTCGGAAATCGCTGCATATTCGCTATTTTCCATCACCTGACCGCCAACCGCCACTACACGGTAAGTATACGCCTTATTCACATCCATATGCGGGCTGGTATAACTCCGCACGCCATCCCAAGGCACTTCCACCAGAGTTTCCCATTTTTTATCCACTTGAAGTTGAACCTGATATTTTTCACCTTTGGTTTCATCCCAAGTGATGGTACAAACATTATAACCGTTGTCTTGGAAAACTGGATTTAAGTCACGGCCTAAAAAGTCATCCCGCTGTACCGCTAAATCTTCAAAGATATGGCCGTAGAAAATCAAGTTTTTTTCCTGCCGATAAGCAACTGCGCGGAAAGAAAGGGCTTCGCCAACCGGCGGAATGGTAAAGATACTGCCTTTACCAAACTGAACAATGACAGAATCCCCTTGAGAATCCTGAACCTTAAGCCAGTTATCATCCTGATAAGCAAATAACTTACAACGGGCATCGCCACCCTTTGCATAGGAAAGTTTTGCTGTTTTGCTGTCCGCATCTACATTCCATTGCACCTGCTCCAAATCCGGAAGCACCCATTTTGTTTTCGCCTGCAAGGGCATTTCACAAAAACGGGTTCTCTGCATCCAAAGTTGCTTATAGTAAATGACAGAGGAAACAGAAATAGAAATCTCCGCATCCGCAGGCAATTCCGGCAAAACGCAGGAAAGTTCCTTATAATATTCTTCCAAGAATACCTTCTGTGGATCGGATGCATCTGCTATTTTTACAAAATAAGCATCTGCACGGTTCGCCTTCGGCCAAGTTAAAGAAATTGCACCGTCAGGTTGCTTCTGAATTTCCATTTGCAGATTTGGCATTAAACTCTCCGCATTATGGTAAGGAAGCCAAAAAACAAGCACACAAATAGCCGCAATTAACAAAGCGGATACACCGGCTATAATCGGCCAAAAATATTTTCGTTTCACAAATATCACATCCATTTTAAATATAGCTATACCTTTTTATATTATACATACAAACAGCCGATTTAGCAAGAAAAATCGCAAAAATCCCCAAGAAAAAACCGACCGAAACAACTTGTTTCGGTCGGTTATCCAATTAGGAACTAATTAACTCTTCTTTGCATTTGCCAGAAGGTACTTTTCGGCTGCAGGATTCCACAAACCGTTGTTTTCCTTGCACAAACGATCCAGTTCCGCAAACATAGGATCGGTCTTACCCTTCTCTTCGAAGTCGGCAATAGCAGTCAAAGGCAATTCAATGTGATTGTAAATCAACTTCTTACCGCCGGGGATAGAAGGCAGGTTCAAAGTTGTTTCGATAACAGCATTCAATCCGCCAATGTGGGTAACCAAAGCAGAGGGATTCAACTTGCCTGCATTCATCATCTCAATGGCTTCTTGCATATCGTTGGTGTTACCGCCGGATGTGCCAACCACATGGGTGTAGAGGTAGTGCACATTGTACCAGTTGAACATGGCCTTGAACTGGTTGTCAGTAGGACCGGCAAAGAAGTTCAAACAGCCGTCAAAGCCGAGAATATCACCGGCCTGCTCCACCAGAGGCTTAACGGGCGCGAAGCAAACCACATCGTCATAGCCGGTACCGCCGGTCAGTTCCCGCAAATACTCGGTAGCATTCTCAATACGGGTGTTGACATAGTGCAACTCAATGCCGTACTTCTTGGCTTCTTCCACAGTGTAGATAGAAGCGGCACGCTCCAAACGAGCATCATCAATATCGGTAACAACCAGCAAACTGGGGCGACGGTCACAGTGGATAGCATAGTCAATTGCAGCCAAACCCATGGGGCCGACAGATGCCAACAGTGCCATCTTACCGCCTTCCTTAATGCCCATTTCGTGGACATAGGAACCGGCCTTGGTGTGATACATTGCGTGGAAAGTACCGATAACACAACTCAAAGGCTCTGCCAAAGAACCGAAGTAATATGTATCGGAATTATAAGGAAGCAGGCAGTTCATCAGCAAAGTCTCAATCGGCACATTGCCGTACTGAGCATCGCCGCCACAGTAGTTGTAGGAATAGCCGGGTGCTTCCTGAGAGCCTTTATAGTAGTGAGCGGGCTGAATAACAAACTTGTGGCCAACTTTGTACTTATCTTTCCAGTTTTCGCCAACTTCTACGATGTCACCGCAGAACTCGTGACCCAAGATGGTGGGGTTTTCAGCGCAATTATCAGGAACGCGCTTATGCTCGCCACCCTCAATTGCGGCCTTATAACTGGACATACACAAACTATCGGACACCACACGAATGCGGACGCCGTCAGCGCCGATTTCGGGCAAAGTCACATCATCCAGACGCAGGTCATTTTTACCGTGAATTCTAACTGCTTTTGTAACCATAAATATATCCTCCATTATTGATTTTCGTGTTCAATGAGTTTCCAAGTTGCATCAATCAGGTTTTGGAACATAGGGTTTTCCATAGCCTTAATTACAAAACTCTGGCGGGGGGAATTGATGTCCTCACCGGATATTTGGAACATACCGTATTGGTCACAAAGATTACGCAGACGCTCCAACTGAGCGGGGGTGTTCCGAGTGGGCATATAAGTTACAGACTTAACGCCTTCTTCCTTCAAGCACTCAAACACATCGTCCAAATAATCATCTTCAAACTTCTGCGCCTTCTTGTCGCCGGTGACACTATCGCCCACATCGCCCAAATAGGCATAGCACAGATAGGCATTTACATCATTGCAAAGTTTCACCATATCGGCAAGTTTCGGGCATTCGTCCGTAGCATCAATAAAGATTTGAGGCACAAATGCGCTCTTCAAAATACCCAACAAGTCATATTCATAGAAGGGATATGCGGTGTCGAGCATTTGGGCTTCCTGCTTTGCAGAAAGAGTCAAGCCCATATCGGCAAGTTTTTTCACCATGGCTTCGCCCTTGCCGACCTGCTTTACCAGTTCAATCGCCAAGGCATACATCAGGTGGCGTTCCGTAACACCGCCGTTTTCCGCCGCCATAGATAAAGGCAGAACATCATTATCGTAGTCCAGCGCAAGGCCCAACAGTGCGTTGATTTTATCCAGCATCTTGCGGTTACGGGCGTGACGGGCAGCCTGATAGGGCTTGAAGAACTCCGTCAAAGTGTTAATCTTGTCGTGGGGCACACCCTGAATGGTCATATAACTGACACCGACTTGGTCAGGGTTGTTGGTGCGACGGCCTTCCAAACGGGTTCCGTCCATAGAAATCCGTGCTTCCATACCAATGGTCACGGGCATTTCTACAATTTTTGCCGCTTCCAAAAATTCCTCAGCGCCGGAAATAGAATCGTGGTCGATAATACCGGCGGTGCAAAGCCCCTCCATGCGAGCAGCATAAACTGCCGCAGTGGGAGAATAGGGGGAAAAAGAATATGTTGTGTGGATATGGTTGTTGATGTATTGGAGCACCATCGGAGGGAAGGTTGTATCCTTGAGAACCGCTTTCAGGTTCGCAAGGCGTTCTTCTTTCGTGGGTGCATTGAGTTGATTGAGGATTTGAATATCGATCATATGTATGCTCCTTCACCCATAGTTTTACGAATATAGTATACTCTGTAATCCCCCATTATGTCAAGATTGTACCGAATAAATTCACAGAAAACAACAAAAAGATTGCCCTACTCCACATTTCATAGTATAATTTCTTGGGGTGATCAATATGTCTATGGAAAAATTGTTGGAAATGAATGGTTGTGACTGCAATTGCGGTAAAATGCATCACTTTTCTACCGAGATTTATGTCGGTTCGGGTGTTCTGCAAAAGATACCGGAATTGGTAGATTCCCATAGCGGTACCAAGTGTTTTTTATTGTATGACGAAAACACTTACAATGCCGCCGGAAAAGAAGTAAAAGAAATTATCGAAAATGCCGGAATCCCCTACTGCGATTTCATGTTCGGCTCGGATGTTGTAGAACCAGATGAGCAAAGCGTCGGTTCTTCCGTAATGCATTTTGACCACAGTTGCGATTGTATCATCGCCGTGGGTTCCGGTGTTCTCAACGACATTGGCAAAATTTTGAGCAAAGCCGCCAAATGCCCCTATATAATTGTGGCTACCGCGCCTTCTATGGACGGCTTCGCCTCTGCCTCTTCTTCCATGACAAGAGACGGTCTTAAAATTTCTCTTCCCAGCAAAAGCGCGGACATTATTGTTGGCGATTTAGACATTCTCTGCCAAGCGCCTATGAAAATGATGAAGTCTGGTCTCGGGGATATGCTGGCGAAATATGTCAGCATCTGCGAATGGCGGCTTTCCCATCTGATTACCGGCGAGTACTACTGCGAAGAAATTGCCCAACTGATTAGAGATGCCACCACCCAGTGTGTTGCCAACGCAGAAGGTCTGCTGACCCGTGACAAGAAGGCAGTGCAAGCCGTTTTTGAAGGGCTGGTCATTGGCGGGGTTGCAATGAATTATGCCGGTCTGTCCCGTCCTGCTTCCGGCGTGGAACATTATATTTCCCACATTTTAGATATGCGTGGTGTGGAATTTGGCACACCAGTGGATTTCCACGGCATCCAGTGCGCCGTCGGTACGCTAATTTCTCTGCGCCTTTATGAAAAAATCAAGGCTGTAACGCCCAATAAAGAAAAGGCTCTGCAGTTTGTCGAAAATTTCTCTTGGGAAGATTGGAAGGCACAACTGCGCGCTTTCCTCGGTAAAGGTGCAGAAAGTATGATTGCGCTGGAAGAGAAAGAACAAAAATATAGTCTCGCAAGTCATAAAGAACGCCTGCAAATTATTTTGGACAATTGGAAGCAAATTCTGCAAATTATGAACGAGGAACTCCCCTCTTCTCAGGTCTTGGAAAATCTTTTGGTTGCGATAGATGCTCCGAAGTCTTTGGAAGAAATCGGCGTATCCGGCGAATTGCTTCCTACTATTTTCAAAGCAACCAAAGATATTCGGGATAAATATGTGCTTTCCCGCTTGGCTTGGGATTTAGGCGTTTTGGATGAAATTTTAGACTAAGAATTTATAGACATTAACGAAAAATTTTAGAAAATTCCCCACAAATATGGCACCCCAAAATTTCCGCAAGATTAAACAAAATAATGCTTGACATTTCTAATCTGTACCGCTATAATAAGCGTGTTCTGTTTGAGCCGCCGGTATAGCTCAGTTGGTAGAGCAGCTGATTTGTAATCAGCAGGTCGGGGGTTCGAGTCCGTCTACCGGCTCCATTCAGACGAACTAAATATGGGGGAGTTCCCGAGTGGCCAAAGGGGACAGACTGTAAATCTGCTGCGTATCGCTTCGATGGTTCGAATCCGTCCTCCCCCACCAAGTGTTGTGGTCTATTTAGATGCCACACAGAAAAGCCTTGAGAAATCAAGGCTTTTCGCATTTTTACCCCTATTCTTCAAGTTGCAATTTTATAGATGCCAACGACCTACAAGGTGGATTCGAACCATCGAAGTCGATTATTGGGGCAGATTTAGCGATTTATTATTGCTTAATCTGCCCTTTTTTCATTTAAATAATTTTATCTTTAAGAGGATGTGTCGTCTGTCTACCATAATGTAGTAGAAAAAGTCATGATTTAGTGCTATAATGGCTTTAATTATTATAAGGGAGCATCAAACATATGCCTATAATACTCGATCATCAGTTGAGAGAACATATACCGCACAATGCTATAGAATTTCCGATTACTTATTTTCACGATGAACTTATTACTCTGCCCGATTGGGCAGGGCCTTTGCATTGGCATCCTGATTTTGAAATTGCAACGGCAGAATTTGGAGTTTTAGATTATCAGATTGGAGATCATCACATCATATTGGAAGCTGGAGACAGTATATTTGTCAATGGCAATATGTTACACGGGATAAAACAGTTGTCAGGCGAGGTTCCGGACCCGATGCCGAATATTGTGTTTTCTGGTACTTTAATAGCTCCCGAAACAAGTGCTATTTATCAAAAATACATACTGCCTATTGTTCAATGTGATTCACTGCCTTTTGTTGTGTTTCGACATAGTGACCCTTCTAACAGTGAGATAAATTGCTTAATTAAAGATGTTTATGGGCAAATGAACGAGAAAAAAGCGTGTTATGAATTAACTGTTCAGCGTAATATCAACCGCATATTTGAGTTTTTATACAGCAATTTTACTGTGCTTCCAAAAACTGAAGCAACACGCATACAAATTAATAATCAAATTCGTCTTCAAAAGATGTTATCTTACATTTATGAAAACTATGCCGAGTCGGTGACGCTTGAGGATATTGCTAAAGCTGCAGACATTAGCCGGAGCGAGGCGGGACGATGTTTTCGTACCTATATGGGATGCTCTCCTGTTGAGGCTCTGATTCAATACAGACTTCAAATGGCGCATCGTTTATTGAGTGAAAGAACGCAGACACTCCAGCAGATAAGTTACGTCTGTGGTTTCAATTCAGTTAATTATTTCAGCCGTCAGTTCAAGAAAAGGTATGGATACGCACCCAGTCAAAGTGATGTTGTGGGTAAATAGTGCTTAATTTTGGCCGTTTTATGTCTTTTTTACAACAAGTTATGATGATATAATTAAACTAAGAATTTATTGCTTAATCTCGAAGGGAGTCATCATGACAAAACAAAAGAATTACAAAAAGACACTTATAGCTTGTTATCTTGGCTTTGTTACACAAGCTATATCTGCTAATTTCGCACCACTGTTGTTTCTAACATTCAAAAACACATATGGAATTACACTTGATAAGATTGCAATGATTCCTATGGTGTTTTATCTGACACAATTGCTTGTTGACTTTGCGGCTACCAAATTCGCTGACAAAATAGGATATCGCACTTGTGTTGTCGCATCTCAGGTGTTGTCGGCTGTAGGTCTTGTTTTGATGGCAATTTTACCGGAGATACTTCCCGTACCGTTTATAGGTATTCTGATTTCGGTAGTACTTTATGCAATAGGTAGCGGTCTTATTGAGGTTTTAGTTAGTCCCATTGTTGAAGCTTGCCCGTTTGAAAACAAGGACGGAGTAATGAGTCTTTTGCACTCCTTCTACTGTTGGGGTGCGATGGGTGTCATTTTAGGTTCTACACTCTTTTTCTCTGTGGTTGGCGTTGAACATTGGAAGATACTCACTTTTATTTGGGCATTAATGCCGCTGTATAACACCTTCAACTTTATTAACTGTCCTATTGAACGGTTGGTGGAAGATGGCAAGAGTATGGGGATCAAAAAGCTGTTGAAAACACCGATCTTCTGGCTAATGATACTACTTATGGTATGTTCGGGTGCATCTGAAGCAACTATGGCTCAATGGGCATCTGCTTTCACCGAGTCGGCAATAGGTGTATCCAAAACCGTTGGCGATTTAGCGGGACCGTGTTTATTTGCAATGTTTATGGGTATAGCCCGTATGCTGTATGGCAAGTTCAGTGAAAAGCTTGACTTGACCAAGGTTATGCTTGTTTGCGGAATTGTGTGCGCAAGTTGTTATTTGTTGGCATCTCTCTCTGCAATGCCAATTCTCGGACTTGCGGGTTGCGCACTTTGTGGTTTAGGAGTCGGAATTATGTGGCCGGGTTCTATCAGCATATCTTCTAAGCATTGTCCAAGGGGCGGAACTGCAATGTTTGCATTCTTAGCTTTAGCCGGAGATTTGGGTGCTATGGTGAGTCCTGCTATGGTGGGAAGTCTTTCTGAAATGGCAGGTGGCAACCTCAAAACAGGATTGCTTGTAGCAACAGTGTTTCCTATGGTACTTATATTTGGTTTGTTGATTCTAAAGAAAAAGGTTAGCAATACAATAAACATATAATGACAAAATCGCTACGTTTGGCTCTTTTTTACCAAAAACAAATTGGCATCATAATAGTTCGTAACAGCCAGAAAAAGACAATTGCATAAGCAATCGTCTTTTTCTGTTATATTCGCCTTTCGGCGAGTTATATTGCTTCGCAGTGATATTCGGCTAAAGCCGAGTGATATTGCCCTTCGGGCAGTTAAAGGCGAATATAATATCACTTTTGCGATAGCAAAAATATCACTATGCCGTAAGGCATAATATCACTCCGCCAACGGCGGAATACCACTAAAAATCTCCGTCAATGCGGATTATTTAAGACACCGGTGGTTGGTCAAAAATATTTGGCAGCCGCCTGCAATAGCCCCATTACCGTTATGAAAACTGCCGGTGAAGGCGGTCCCTACGGAATTGCGCTGTTAGCCGCTTATACGGACCAAGATAAGTCTATCCCCTTGGAAGATTTCTTAAATAAAGTATTTTCCGACGCGGAAAAATCCGTATTGACCCCCGAAGCATCGGATGTCGCCGGATTTGAAGCCTACCTAGAAAAATACAAGCGTTGCCTTGATGTGGAAAAAACAGCAGTACAAATGTTATAACAAAATGCGCACTGTCCTAGACAGTGCGCATTAAATTTATTCTTCTGTGGGAATTTCCGTTTCTTCCAGTTTTTTCTCTTTCTTTTTAAACTTGGAACTCAATTCAGGCGCTTGAGGCACCAGTTTTTCCGGATCAATTTCTCTTTTTTCCAATCTCTTGTTGGTATTTTCTTTTAGCAAAGTATACAGAACAGAGGTGACGGGAATCATCAAAAACATTCCGACAACGCCCATCAATTGACCGCCGACCGCCACAGAAACCAACACCCACATACCGGATAGACCGATAGAAGTTCCCACAACTCTGGGATAAATCAAATTATTCTCAATCTGTTGCAGTACCAAGAACATAATCACGAACCAAATAGACTGCGTCGGGTCAGAGACAAGAATAAAGAACGCGCCGAAGATACAGCCCACCCAAGCGCCAACCACGGGAATAAAGGCAGTGACCGCAACCAAGACACTGACAAGGGGAATATACGGCATACCGAAGATGGCCATGGTGATGGCGAACAATGCGCCTAAAATACAAACTTCAATGCACTGTCCGGATAGGAAGTTAGAAAAAGTTGCATTGGCCAAACGCAAAATTCGAACAATGTTATCCGAAACTTTTTCCGGCAAAAATGCGTAAACGAGTTTTCTGCCCTGCCGAGCCAAAGTTTCTTTTTGGAAGAGGCAGTAGATAGAGAAGACAACGGCAATGAAAGCATCCATAACGCCACCGGTGATACTGCCGATTGCATCAAAGGCGCCATCCAAAATGGTAGAAACGCTGGTGCCGACCATAGAGATTGCTTTCTGCGCTAAACCTGCCCAATCCATCTTCTCAAAATCCGTGTTTTCGATTACCCATTGCATAACCTCAGGATTTTTCTCTAAGAAGGTAATAACTTTTACTTGAAATTTTTCAGAGAAGACCAACAACTTTGGAATCAAGGATTGCACCGTTTCCACCAACTGAGGAATCAGCAAAAGAAATACCAAAGTAAGCACCAGTAAAACTGCTAAAAATGTCAACAACACAGACAGTAATCTGCGGAGCAAATTATTTTTAACGCCTTTCAAAAGACCTTCAATCGCCCGCATGGGAACATTAAAAATAAAAGCCAAGCAAGCGCCAATTACAAACGGTTCTAAAACACCGGAAATCACATTGTAAAACATCATTGCCCGATTGGTTGCAAACAGCACCCAATACAGCACAATACACGCAATTACACCAAGAAAGACATTGCGAAGTGTTTTCTTTTCAATATGCACAGTTTTCCCTCCTAAAATTCTCTCGACAATATATTACTATTTTACAAGGTTATAAACCTTCTGTCAAGAACGCATAATAAAACCTTTTTGTTCATAAATTGTTCTTGGTAGCACACAGCAGGGAGGGATATTATGGCTGATACCATTCAGAGGAGGGCCTGCGAACTGGCTGTGTACATAATTGAAACCGGTGCTACGGTACGAACTGCCGCAGGGCATTTTGGTATTTCCAAATCCACCGTACACAAAGATTTATCCCAAAGATTGCCACAATACAACCGAGAATTATACAAACAAGTACGACTGGTATTGGACGAAAATAAAGCCCAGCGTCATATCCGCGGGGGAATTGCCACCAAAAAGAAATATGAAAATAAATCCAAATAGAATAACAGCCCAACCGTTTGGTTGGGCTGTTGCGTTATAAATCGTCGGCATCCTGCACGGGCTTTTCATAGGAATTCTCCGGTCGTCCCGTATAACTTCCAAATGGGTCAGTCTGAATCTTCACTTTCTTTTTCATTTTTTCACCCGCTGTTAGTTTGCCACCGATTGCAATTTTCTATCCCCCGTAGTATACTTAACAGCGAGGTGAAATTATGTTTGAAATTACACTGATTACCGTAGGAAAATTAAAAGAAAAATTTTATTTATCTGCCGCGGCAGAATATCAAAAAAGGCTTAGTGGCTATTGCAATTTCAAAATACTGGAATTGCCGGAAACCAAACTTCCCGACAACCCTTCCCCTGCCGAAATTTCTGCAGGCTTGCAAAAAGAAGCCGAACAAATCCTCGCTAAAATTCCCAAAAATGCTTGGTTATGCGTGCTGACACCGGAAGGAAAATTACTGTCTTCCGAATCCCTTGCGGAAAAACTTGCGGGCGTGAAATTATCCGGCAAAAGCAACGCTTGTTTTCTCATCGGTTCTTCCTTCGGTATCTGCGATAAAATCAAACAAATCGCTGACTTTAAACTCTCTATGAGTCCGATGACATTTCCCCACCATTTGGCAAGAATTATGGTCTTGGAACAACTTTACCGCGCCGAAGCAATTCAGGCAGGAAGCAAATATCATAAATAATCCCGTGACGCATCTTAAAAAACAAGATGCGTCATTTTATTTTGAAAATTCGGGAACATCTAAATCCGCAAACGGATATTTCCGTTGCCAGCCGTTATCTGTTTTTACAATTGTACTTCTATGAGTGCTTAAAAGGCGGACAATGTTATACACATCCACCCAAATCTCTGCGTTGCACTCTTTTTGACTTTCCTCAAATACAAGTTCCATTCCAAAATGCAGATGCACGGTTTGGATATTGTTCACATTCTCTTTGTCGGAATAGCCGGTTCTGCCCATAAACCCGACCAAATCACCGGCTTGCACTATGTCCCCCACTTCCAAACCTGACGCGAAGGGCTTATCTTTTTGCAAATGGGCATAATAATAGTAGCGTTTACTGTCAAAGGAGCGAATCCCAATCCGCCAACCGCCATACCGATTCCAGCCCATCGCTTCAATCACACCACCTTCCACAGCCACAATCGGTGTCCCCTGCCCGCCCATTAAATCATTGCCCAAATGCTTGCGGACAAAGCCAAAACTTCGGCTGTTTCCAAAATCCGCACAATGACTATACCCGTAGCCGGAAGCGATGGGCGAAAAAGCCTTCAGACCGTAGGCAGGCTTTTCTTCACCGTCAACGGTAATGGAATAACTTCCCAAAAGACCGCCCAAAACGCCACTGTAGGCTTTATAATAGTAATCATAATAACGATATTGTTCTTTCAAAAGTTCTTCCGGCGATTGATCCCCTTGCAAATCCTTGACGGCTTTTTTAACAGAGGAAAGTCCACATTTACCACCGGTTCGGCAACCTGCCAGCGCCAATATATCAATCCAACTAATATGCTTTTCTTGGTCAAAAGTCCGAATGTCCACATCCATAGCATATTTCAGCGACTCATAAGGCACTCCAAAATCCACCCAGCGGATTGTGTCCCCGCGCACCGGTACTGCCACAAACGCCACAATCAATAATAAAATAATCCACCGTTTCACAACATCACCTCTAACATAGGCTGTGAAACGGCGGAAAATATATACCTTACAATTATTTCAAATTTCTGCGGATACCTTCGCCAATACGATAAATATCTTCCATTTTTTGAATAGAAGAAATCTGCTCCTTATAATAATTACTATAGGGTACACCACGCAAATACCAAGCGAAATGCTTCCTTGCTTCCAAGCAGGCAATATGCTCGCCCTTATCTTCACGAGCCATTTCAAACTGCTTCAGCGCAATATCTACCCGTTGGGATAAGGGCGGGCGGGAAAAGATCTTCCCTTCCAGCGCAGATTTCACTTCCGCAAAAATCCAAGGGTCGCCAAAGGTGGCTCTGCCAATCATCAAGCCGTCTGCACCGGTCCATTTTAAGCAACGGATTGCCGCATCACCGCTGACCACATCGCCGTTGGCAATCACCGGAATAGACCTTGTCTGCTTGACCTTGGCGATCATATCCCAATCTGCGGTTCCGGAATAGAGCATACTGCGGGTGCGTCCGTGAACTGCCAGCATCGATGCCCCAGCATCTTCCATACGGGCGGTAAAATCCAGCACGTTGATACTGCCTTTATCCCAACCCAAACGGCACTTCACCGTCACCGGAACATCCACAGCCCGCACAATCGCCTTTACAATGTCCGACGCCAGTTCCGGCGTCCGCATAAGACCACAGCCGTCACCGGAAATGGCAATTTTTGGCATCGGACATCCCATATTGATATCCAAAAAATCACACTTGGAATGTTCTAAGGCCAGGCAGGCCGCTTTTGCCATAATATCCGGATCATTGCCAAAAATCTGTGCGCCGCAAACGCCGTCGCTTTTTTTCAAAAGAGCCTGACTTTTTTTATCCTGATACACCAAAGCCCTTGAGGAAACCATTTCCGTAATGGTGACATCTGCGCCCAATTCGACGCAGACATTTCGGAAAGCCCAGTCCGTCACTCCGGCCATAGGCCCTAAAAACAAAGGATTATTCAGTTCAAAATGACCAAGCCGCACTGCGCTCACCTCCCATTGTGGGAGATTATAACACAGTGCGGCTCAATTTACAAGTCACAACAAATTGGTCATCAACCACAAAACACCGGTAAACAACGCACCTCCACAAGCCCATACCGGACCTGAAAAACGGTTTTTCTTTTTATTACCACCGGCGTGGTTAATTATGTGTTTTGCCTCTTTTAACAGTGTTTCGTCGGAAACACCCTGCTGACCATCCTTTAAGATAAAGATTGCCTGCTCAAACAATTCCGGTTCCGGCGATTGCACCACAATCACCTGCCGGGAAATACCTTTGACCATATCCGTTTACCGCCTCCCATGGCAGTATTCCCCAGTTTTCCCGAGATCATACATCCCTTGGCGGTTTGTAGCGACCCTTGGGTTCCCATTCGGGCAAGGGAAATCGTTGCATCGCGCCGAACACACGGTCTTTTAGGTCCGGATAGGTAGCAGACAAGTCAAAAATCAGTTTTTTAATCTCTTCCCGTTTGGTTTGTTTATCCACGGTACAGCGGTTTTCCAAAACCGGCAAGTTTTGCTTTGACACAAAATTATCTATGGTTAACTCGTGGATATAGAGCATCGGACGGATTTGAATCACGCCGGAACGGTCCAAATTGGTCACCGGTTGAAAACAACTGATTCGACCTTCATATAACAACGACATCATAAAGGTTTCCACAGCATCGTCATAATGATGGCCCAGCGCCAATTTGTTCAAACCGCGGTCCAAGAGCGCTTGATTTAACGCGCCGCGACGCATTTTGGAACACATAGAGCAGGGATTCTTTTCCTTACGGTAATCAAAAATAATCGGACCGATTTCCGTCTTAACCAGTGTAAACGGCACATCCAATTTTTGGCACAGCGCTTCTATCTGCGCGTAATCCATTCCCAAACCCATATCCACCGTAATGGCTTCCAAGGTAAAGGGCGTGGAATGATATTTTCTCAGTTCCGTAAGAAACACCAAGAGCGCTAGAGAATCCTTGCCCCCTGACACGCCCACGGCTATTTTATCGCCGCTTTCAATCATTTTATAGTCTTCCACACAACGACGGACAAGGCCAATTAGTCTTTGCATATAGGATTTCCTTCCGTAAATAGTCAAAATAGAAAGTTAGCATTCGTGAGATTAAGAGAGTAAATGAGAGTTTTTAAGAGTTCTTTTAGGTTTCTATAAAAATTCTTCAAAAAAGTGTTGACAATCCCACCCGCTTATGGTTTAATAATCAAGCGTTTGCAGATATTGTAATGCCTGCAATGAAATTTGTCAAAATATTTTACCTATTGGAGGAACGCATAATGTCCACTACACTTTTGAAAAAGGAGACCGTTGAGCGTAAGTGGTATGTTGTCGACGCAGCCAACAAGCCTTTGGGCCGTACTGCTGTGACCGTCGCTAACCTGCTCCGCGGCAAAACAAAGCCCACCTTCACCCCCAATGTTGACTGCGGTGACTTCGTGATCGTTATCAACACCGACAAGGCTATTCTCACCGGTAACAAACTGGATCAGAAGAACTATTACCGTGTATCCGGCTGGATTGGCGGTTTGAAGGAAACCAAAGCTCGTATCATGATGGAAAACCGCTCGGACTACGCTATGGAGTTGGCTGTCAAGGGTATGCTTCCCAAGAACTCCATCGGTCGCAATGCCATGACCCGTCTGCACCTGTACAAGGGTGAAGAGCATCCCCATGCTGCTCAGAAGCCTGAAGCTTGGACCCTGTAATTTGGAGGTAATCGATTATGTACGAGAGCAAGAAGAAGTATAACTACGGCACCGGCCGCCGTAAGTCCTCCGTTGCCCGTGTTCGTGTTTACGAGAACGGCACCGGTTCTATCATTATCAATGGCCGCGATATTGACGACTACTTCGGTTTGGAGACCTTGAAGTTGGTTGTTCGTCAGCCTCTGGTTACCACCGATTTGGTTGGCAAGGTTGATGTTGTTGTTACCGTCGCTGGCGGCGGTGTTTCCGGTCAGGCCGGCGCTATCCGTCACGGCATTTCCCGTGCACTGCTGACCCTGAACCCCGAGTACCGCGCTTCTCTGAAGGCTGCAGGTTTCTTGACCCGCGACCCCAGAATGAAAGAAAGAAAGAAGTACGGCTTGAAGGCTGCCCGTCGTGCACCTCAGTTCTCCAAGCGTTGATTTATCTTTCAACTTACACAAAGCAGGCCGCAATATTTGCGGTCTGCTTTTTTATATAACAGTATTGTTTTGCTAATTTAGTGGCTTTTCAAATTATACCACATCTACAAGTTGAACACCATTTTCAAAAATTGGATGGCAGTAGTTATCGGTAAAGAAATTTTTGATGTGATAGCGCTCTATAAAACCACATTTGAGATAAAACGGAACCGTGGAAGGACTGTCACCGGTTCCTACGCGTAGAATTTTATAGTCATTTTTATATTTCTGCTCAATAAACGCGATTAGTTTCCTTCCATTCTATCGTCCCCAATTTTTGCCTTTTATTTTAAGAATATCATAATATTTAATAATTTTCATTTAGCCTATCCGGAACGCACAATTTCGTTTGACAAACCTAGATTTCAGCGGTATAATCCACCTATGGGCCTGTAGCGCAGTTGGGAGCGCACCACATTCGCATTGTGGGGGTCGGGAGTTCGAATCTCCTCAGGTCCACCAGAAAAAAGCACTTGCCAAATAAACTGCCCCAGTTTGTGCTGTCCGCACAAACTGGGGCAGTTTAATAGTCTTGTCTGCATTTTAATTGTAGTTATGAGTTATTCCTTAGGAAGATTTTTCATGGTTAAGCTGATGCGTTTGCGCTTTTCGTCTACTTCCAAAACCGCAACCCTGACAATATCACCCACCTGCACAATTTCAGAGGGGTGCTGAACCCGCCGGTTGGATACCTGCGAGATGTGGACAAGTCCGTCCTGATGGACGCCAATATCCACAAACACGCCAAAATCAATTACATTGCGCACTGTGCCGGATAGCACCATGCCCGGCTTTAAATCCTTCATTTCCAACACATCTGTCCGCAAAATCGGAGCAGGCAGTTCATCGCGGGGGTCACGACCGGGCTTGAGCAGTTCTTTCACCGCATCCGCCAAGGTAGGAATGCCCGCACCGCAAGCATTTTCCACTTCTTGGGCATTGAGGGCTTCAAAACGCTTGGCAAGTTCTTCGAATTTGCCCGTAGCAATATCCTTTTTAGAATACCCGCAAAGGGTTAGCAGTTTTTCCACCGCATCATAAGTTTCCGGATGGACACCGGTATTATCCAAAATTTCCTTACTTTCCGGCACACGTAGGAAGCCTGCACATTGCTGGAATGCCTTCGGTCCGAGTTTGGGCACTTTTTTCAGTTGATTACGGGAAGTAAATGCGCCGTTTTCCTCGCGGTAAGCCACCACATTTTTTGCAATCGCAGCGCTCAAACCGGAAACCTGCTGCAGCAGGCTTATCGATGCCGTGTTCAAATCCACGCCAACTGCATTTACGCAATCTTCCACAACACCGCCCAAAGATTCGCCCAACCGCTTTTGGGGCATATCGTGCTGATACTGACCCACGCCGATGGCTTTGGGGTCAATTTTAACCAATTCCGCCAAGGGGTCTTGCAAACGGCGGGCAATAGAAACCGCTGAGCGCAGGTTCACATCATATTCCGGAAATTCCTCCGCCGCCAGTTTGGACGCAGAATACACAGATGCACCGGCTTCATTGACAATCATATAACTGACACCGGGCAAATTCTTCAGCATTTCCACGGTCATCGCTTCCGTTTCCCGAGAGGCTGTACCATTACCAATAGCAATATGTTTGACGCCATGTTTCCGAATCATCTGCGAAAGCACAGATATGGCTTCCGCCTTCTTATTCTGAGAAAAAGTGGGATAAACCACATTGGTATCTAACACTCTGCCCGTTCCGTCGACAACCGCAACTTTACAACCGTTTCTATATCCGGGGTCAAGACCCATAGTCACAAAGCCCTTGACCGGCCGTTGCATCAAAAGGGGTTTCAGGTTCAGGGCAAAATTAGCAATCGCCGCTTCGGAAGCGCGATCCGTCAAAGTGTTTCGCAATTCCCGCTCAGCGCTGGGAAAAATCAAGCGAGTGTACGCATCTTCTGCTGCTGCGCGGACAAAGGCGCTGACTTGAGCGGTAGGCTTCAGCGCGCCACGGCAAACCACCGCTTGTCCTTCATTGCCCGGTAGAGTAATCGCAACCTTCAGCAACCCCTCTTTTTCACCGCGGTTAATTGCTAAGATTTGATGGTTCTGCAAACGGGAAATCGGGCTTGTAAATTCATAGTACAAGCGATACACGCTGTCTTGTTCAGGGTCAGTTGCCTGCACGGAAATCACTGCCAACCGCTCCATTTTGAGGCGCAACATCTTCCGAATATCCGCATCATCGGAAATCATTTCCGCAATAATATCCGATGCGCCTGCCAAAGCATCTTTTAAGGTCTCCACGCCCTTTTCAGGGTCAATATAATCCTGCGCCAACACATTAGGGTCTTGTCCGTCTTGGGCAAAAATTGCCAGTGCTAAAGGTTCCAATCCTTTTTCTTTGGCGACAGTAGCGCGGGTACGGCGTGTTTGCTTATAGGGACGGTACAAATCCTCAGCCTCAGCCAAGGTAACGGCATCGTCAATGGCTTTTGCCAATTCCTCGGTGAGTTTTCCTTGGAATTCAATAGAATGCAAAATTTCCTCTTTGCGTTGCGCCAAATTCCGCAGATAATTTAGTCGCATCTCTAAATTGCGCAAAGTGGTATCGTCCATTGTTCCGTGCATTTCTTTGCGGTAACGGGCGATAAAGGGAATGGTATTTCCCTCATCCAAAAGCGCAATCACATTTTCCACATATTGCTGTTTTTGAGCAAGTTCTTCAGCAATGATTTCTGCAATCGGTTTCATAAGTTCCTCCTAAAATCAGATGGTTAAATTATAGCACAGCAATGGATAATTGGCAACGAATTGGTAAGAAGAAATTAGAAAATGCCTAGATTTTCTTATTTTAGGGTTGCGCCGTATTGGTGTTGGTGATATAATCATATTTGTGAAATTATACAATACCGAGGAGGTACACAAATGAACACCATTTTGGCAACAACATCCGTCATCGGTGGTTCTGCAAGCATTATGAAGCCTGCACTGATTGTGCTGTTTGTAATTCTTGCCGTTCTGCTGTTAAGCAGTATTGCTTTCACCGCAATTTGCCGCGGCGGAAAGGGAAAAGTTCCCAATTCCAGAAAGTTTTTATTGGGCGCTATGTATTTATCAACGGCTATCGTACTGGTTTGTGCGATTGTTTCCACTGTGAAATACAACAACTTCAACGCGCCTTCTCAAGGTGGCAACAGTTCCTTAAATTCTCCCTCCGGAAACCATAACGCTTCCGGCGACACTTCTGAGTTCACCACTGTTGAGACCACGGAAGAAACCGTACCCGCCCCCACTTATACGCCGGAAAAGACCGAAACCAGCGACCCGAAGCAATGGAATGTCAAATGGACCATTTACGAAGATAAGAAAGCGCTTGAAAATTACCGTCGAGCAGAGTCTATGTCCTTTGGTCTCGGTTCCGATTACACCGACCTTGAAGGTGTGATTACATTCCGTGGCGATAACTATCGTTCCGGTCCTACCTATGGCACAGTTACGCTTGCCAATAAGACTTTAACCAAAAAGTGGAGTTCTAAAGTTGGCGGTATGTCCAGTTCTATGGGTGGCTCTTGGTCCGGTTGCGGTTGGACCGGTCAGCCCGTCATTGTCCGGTGGGATGATGAAACAAAGAAAATTATGAACCTTTACGACGAAAAGAAGGCAAAAGCCGACTTGGTTGAGGTTATTTATGCCACAATGGACGGCAATATCTACTTCTATGATATGGAAGACGGATCTTACACCCGTCCGAAAATCAGAATGGGTATGACCTTTAAAGGCGCAGGTTCTTTGGACCCCAGAGGCTATCCCCTATTCTATGTCGGTTCCGGTGACAACACCGCCTCCGGCAAGGCTGCAAGAATGTATATAGTCGACCTGATCAAGGGCGAAATCATTTGGGAACACAGCGGTAAGGGCGATGTCAATACCCGTAAGTGGTACGCTTTTGACTCTGCACCTTTGATTGACGCTGAGACCGACACGATGGTATGGCCCGGCGAAAACGGTGTTCTTTACACAATGAAACTCAACACCGCCTATGACAAAACAGCAGGTACGATTGCCATCAACCCCGACCCGATGATTAAAACTGCGTACACCACAAATACCGGCCGTAGCAAGGGCGCTGAGAGCAGTGCAATCATCGTTGACCGGTATTGCTACTTTGGCGATAACGGCGGTCTGTTCTTCTGCGTGAATTTGGACACGATGGAACTGGTATGGTGTCAGAACACGAAAGACGATGTGAATGCTACCCCCGCATTTGAATGGGGCAACGACGGCAAGGGCTACATCTACACCGGCAACTCTATGGAATACGCCAACGGTAAGACCCATCTGCACAAACTGGATGCGGCTACCGGTGAAATTGTTTGGGAAGTTGTCTATGACAAGGTTGCCTTTAACAAGGATGTTTCCGGCGGTGTGTTGTCCTCTGTGCTGTTAGGTAAGAAGGGCACAAATATGGAAGGTCTTGTGTTCTATTCTGTTTCCCGTACGCCGTCCTATGGTAAGGGCGTTTTGGTTGCACTCAATACCGAAACCGGCGAAAAGGTTTGGGAACTCACCTTGAACAACTATGCGTGGAGTTCTCCTGCGGCCATCTACACAGCCGAAGGCAAGGGATATGTCGTTCAGTGTGACTCTGCCGGCAAGGTGTTTATCATTGACGGCAAGACCGGCGAAAAGATTACCTACACCGAGTTAGGTTCTAACATCGAAGCCTCCCCCGCTATCTTTGAAAACACAATTGTTGTGGGTACACGCGGTGGCTTGGTCTGCGGTGTTGAAATCGGATAATCCCCCTCATTTGCACTGCAAACACCCCAAAGGTTTCGACCTTTGGGGTGTTTTTATCGGTATAATTGCAATCTTGCACAGAATATGGTATACTATAACCACATTGTTCAAAAGGAGTTTTTTATGAAAAAACGCTGGATTGCAATATCGGCAACACTTGCGGTTATATTACTGCTTATCGGTATCGTATCTCTGATGCAAAAACGCAACACGCCGATTGAACTAACAAATCCCAAAATAATTTATGCCAATGCCGCCGATGCCGCCAAAGACATTCGAGATGTGGCTCTGCACATTACCAAAACTTTGGAAACTACCGTTGGATTTGAAACATTTTCCGAAACATCGGAATATACTCAATCTTGTATTGGGCTTGGGTCTGATGTTTTGGAAGTTGCGAAAAAAGAAATTTTAACGGTGGGAAAACACACCTCCGAAATCACCGAGTTATTTACCGACGATATTGCCTATATCACCGTAAATGAAAGTAAATTTTCCGCAGACATAACCCCCGCTAATTACGAAAAGCGTATCATCCCCTCTGTTCTTTTAAATTATGATCTATATACGCAAATTTCCGGTGTCGGTGCAAAGGACGGTTATGTTATTTATTTGGAAAACGGCACAGCCCTTGAATCTTGGGTTTCCATTCCCGATGCTACCTTGGTAACCGCCAGAGGTACGGCCTATGTCAATTACAGCGGTGAACTTACCAAAAGTGTTTATACGGCAGAATACACCAAAAACAACATAAAATTCCGTTTATCCGTAATTTCGCAACATTTAGAGGAAGCCCCGCTAATTCCCCAACCCGGTGCCGCAGAACAATATGTAAAAATTGACACATTGGACGCGCCAAAAATTTTAGAACAAGCAAGCGGATATCTAACCCAAATAGAAAACATTCTTGCCACAAGCAAGGAACAAACATATTTCGAAGCATTTGGCGACCGAAGGACGCAAGAAATCACGGTACAATGCCAAAAAGTATCCGGCTGGTCCGCCAATGTAGAAACTGCGATTACCTTATCTAACGATGGTCGTGTCGGGCAAGAGAGCCTTTATACCCAAAAAGAAGAATTCAAAAACGGAATCTATTCCTTGATAAAAGGAAACGAAAAACCGGCGCAAAATGATGATATCACAGAAGAAAAAATGAAAACATATTGCCAAAACATGTTGGTAAATACCATTATGTTACCGGAATATGTGAAAAAATGTGAGGTTTTGGAAGAAAACGGCCTCATCCGCATCAACTATTATGCAAACGACGAATTTGCTTTGCAAATCACCCAAAAGGCATGTCAAGCCCTATATTGCAATCCGGAATTATTGGATATGATATCGGAAAATAATTCCACGGAATTGCTGGTAGGCTATCTTCTTCTTGACCGTACCACTATGTTTCCCGTTGGCTCGGGTATTGCATATCGCAGTACATATACCGCCGAAGGACTTCCCTATCAGTTTACTTTCCAAGCCGACCAAACCTATCAAATGCAGGATTAAAAATAGGCAACCCGTAAATAGCGTAAATAGCGGGTTGCCTATTTTCTTATTTTAACATTTTCGCAAGGGATAGGGTTAACTCTGCGCAACACTTTGCGGCAATTGCCTCGAAAGTGGGAAAATCCATTTCCGCAGAATCATCTGCCTTGTCGGAAATTGCTCGGATAATCACAAAGGGGATTTGATTGCGCCATGCGGCATGGGCGATCGCCGCACCTTCCATCTCTGTGCAAAGCGCACTGGTGTCTGCAATGATTTTCTCTTTCACTGCCCGTTCCGCAATAAATTGGTCGCCGCTGGCAACTCTGCCCACATACGCCTTACCGGAAGGAAGACTCTTTGAAGCCAACATCGCATAATCTATCATTGTTTGATTTGCGGGGAAAGAACGCACCGGAAGTCCGGGCACTTGACCCACAACATAGTCGGGGTTGAGCACCTGACAAGTAAAATCATGGTAGATGGCATCTTGGCTGATAACAAAGTCCCCAATATCCAGTTCCGCACACAAAGAACCTGCCACGCCGGTATTGACGATATGCGTTACGCCAAAACAGTCACAAAGTACCTGAACACACAACGCGGCATTGACTTTGCCGACACCGCACACCACCACAACAACCGGTGTGCCTTCCAGTTCACCTTCGTAAAAAATCATACCCGCTTTTTCAGTTTGGGTCAGATTATGCATCTTTCCCTTTAAGGTTTCCACCTCAACGGTCATAGCACCGATAATTCCAAGTTTCATCCTTTTTCTCCCTTACACCGGATAAACAAGCCGGCTATCGTCAATATTCTCTAAAAGTTTACAATAGCGATTGCCCCAATACTTTGCCATAGGCAGGTTCATATCCAAGTAGTTACCGCAATCCTTTGCGCTGGCACCGGGTATCTCACCTTCAAAATCAGCCACAAAGCGGAAGCAAGCCTGCACAAGGGGCAAGATCTCCCGAGAAGTATAATTACCAATCAAAAGCAAATAAAAGCCTGTACGACAACCCATAGGCCCAAAGTATAGAACCTTATCTTTCCACAGAGGGTCATTTCGCAAATAAGTCGCCGCTAAATGCTCAATTGCGTGGATTTCGGCTGTATTCAAAACGGGTTCTTCGTTGGGACTTGTAAAACGCAAGTCAAAGGTAGTGACCGTCTCAGAGCCAACCTTATCTTTGCGGGAAACATACAGGCCGGGTTGCAGACGAATATGGTCAATGGTAAAACTGGTAATTTTTTCCATAGGGATACTCCTTTTTTCATTCTGGTACAATATTACCGCAAAAAATAACAAAAAGCAAGGAAAACCCGCATCTTGCATTTTTCTCAAAGAAAAGTTATAATAGCAGTAGTTATCATTGGAAAGGTGGAAACCAAATGGACGAACAAAACATTTCTCCACAAAAAAAACCGCGCCGAATCAAAAAAAGCCAACTGCAGATTTTCAAAGAAACTTATTTGCCTCTTGTCATTGCAGGTATCGCAATTGTTCTCATTTTGGTTTTTATAATCGGCTCTATTGTCCGCGCTGTTCAGCAAAATAAATATGAATCTAAAATAAACAATGAAGCATCTGCCGCTGCCGCAGAACTTCAGCAAGCGCAAAAAAAACAAGCGGAAGAACTTCTATCTCAAGCAAAACAAATGGCGGTACACAGCGACTATGCTGGCGCAATTGCCCTGATAGACAATTTTTCCGGAAATCTTTCCGACTATCCGGAATTAAAGAAAATATACGATGAAGTGAAACTGGCGCAAAGTCAAGTCGTAAAATGGACCGACACCAATAACATTCTAACACTGTCTTTCCAAATGCTGATTGCGGACCCAAATAGGGCTTTTCAGGATGCAAAATACGGAAAGTCCTATAATTCAAACTTCATCACCGTGAATGAATTTACCAAAATTCTTCATCAACTCTATGAAAACAACTACATCTTGGTTCGTTTGCAAGACATTTATGCCGACGGTCAAGAGCAAGTTTTGTATCTACCCACCGGAAAAAAACCGGTGGTTTTGGTGGAAACCCAAGTAAACTACAATACCTATATGATTGACGGGGACGGGGACAAACTCCCCGACAAAGACGGTGACGGTTTTGCCAGCAAGTTGGTTATCGATGCCAACGGCAATATCACCTGCGAAATGGTAGACAGCACCGGCACAGTACAAACCGGCTCTTACGATTTAGTGCCCATTTTGGATTCTTTTGTTGCCACCCATCCGGATTTTTCCTACAAAGGCGCAAAGGCTGTTTTGGCGTTGACCGGATATGACGGTTTGTTTGGCTATCGTACCAATCCCTCTGCGAACGGCACTTTTGACATTGAACAAGAAGCCAAATCCGCAAAAGAAATCGCCGAGAAATTGCGTCAAACCGGCTATGAACTTGCTTGCTACACCTACGAAAATGTTGCTTACGGCCAAATTGATAACACCAAAATTCAGGCCGATATAAACCGTTGGAAAAATGAAGTAGAGCCGATTTTGGGAACATTGGATAATTTCGTTTTTGCCCGAAACAGCGATATTTCCGAAAGCACCGCACCCTATTCCGATGAAAAATTTACCACTTTGCAAGGTGCGGGTTTCACCCGTTACCTTGGATTCAGCACGGAAGCCACCAGTTGGTTTACATCCGATGACGGCTATATGCGATTGGGCAGAACCCTTGTAACCGGTAACGATTTGAAAATCCATCCGGATTGGTTTGAAGGCATTTTTGATGCTTCGGTTGTTCGGGACCCCGCAAGACCCTAACTTAACAAAAGACTGCTGTGGAATTTCCACAGCAGTCTTTTTTCAATCATTTCCCCGCAATTGTATAATTTGGTCACGAAGCACGGCCGCGTATTCGTATTCCATCATACGGGCGGCTTCTTTCATTTGCTTTTCCAAGCGAGCAATTTCCTTTTCCTTTTCTGCTTTCGTCAATTTAATTCCGTTTCGACCCTTGCGTTCCGCCGTAGACGAAGAAATTTCAATCAAGTCCCGCACAGATTTTATCACCGTCTTTGGCGTAATTCCGTTCGCCTGATTATAGGCATCCTGAATTTCACGGCGGCGCTTTGTCTCGGCAATGGCTACCCGCATAGATTCTGTGATATGGTCGGCATACATAATGACCAAACCCTCGGCATTTCTTGCCGCACGACCAATGGTCTGTATCAAACTGGTCTCCGAGCGCAAAAAGCCTTCTTTATCCGCATCCAAAATTGCCACCAAACTAACCTCCGGCAAGTCAAGACCTTCCCGAAGCAAATTGATACCCACCAGAACATCGAATTTTCCCATTCGCAAATCTCGGATAATCTCCATCCGCTCCATCGCTCCGATATCCGAGTGCATATACCGCACTCGAATACCTGCTTGTTGCAGATAAACTGTCAAATCCTCAGCCATTTTCTTCGTCAGCGTTGTCACAAGAACACGCTCATTTTTGGCTGTCCGTCCATTGATTTGGCCGATTAGGTCATCAATTTGACCGTCAATGGGATGCACTTCAATCACCGGGTCTAACAATCCGGTGGGGCGTATCACCTGCTCCACCGTCTGTGCGGAACGACTTTTTTCAAAATCCCCCGGGGTCGCCGACACATAGATTGTCTGATTTAACTTGGATTGAAATTCTTCAAAATTTAGCGGTCGATTATCGTAAGCAGAAGGCAGACGGAATCCGTAATTGACAAGGGCATCCTTACGGCTTCTGTCACCGGCATACATCGCCCGACATTGGGGTAGCGTTACATGGCTTTCATCCACAAACAGCAAAAAATCATCCGGAAAGTAATCCAACAAAGTGGTGGGCGGTGTACCGGGCTGTCTGCCTTGAATAACCCGCGAGTAATTTTCAATGCCGGTACAAAAGCCGATTTCCGTTAACATTTCCAAGTCATAGTTGGTGCGTTGCGCAATTCTCTGGGCTTCTAACAGTTTGTTGCTTTCATTAAAATACACCACTTGGGCATCACATTCTCGTCGAATTTCCGCCATAGCCCGCTCCAGTTTTTCCCGAGACGCAACATAGTGGCTAGCAGGATAAATCGCCACATGGTCAATATACCGCTCTACAATACCCGAAACAGCGTTAATCTCCGAAATCCGGTCGATTTCATCGCCGAAAAATTCCACACGAATGGCTCTTCCGGACCAGTATGCGGGATAAACTTCTAAGGTGTCCCCTCGCACACGGAACTTATTTCTAGAAAAATCAATATCATTGCGCTCATAACGAATTTCCGTTAACTTTTTCAAAATGTCGTCCATCGGCCGTTCGTTGCCCACACGCAGGGATATGACCATACTCTTATAGTCGATGGGGTCACCCAGCCCGTATAAGCAACTGACAGAGGAAACCACAATCACATCCCGCCGTTCAAATAACGCCGAAGTTGCACTGTGTCGCAGACGGTCAATTTCTTCGTTGATGGCAGAGTCCTTTTCGATATAGGTATCGGTATGGGCAATATAGGCTTCCGGCTGATAGTAATCATAATAGGAAATAAAATACTCCACCGCATTATCCGGAAAAAATTCCCGAAATTCGCTACAAAGTTGTGCAGCCAGTGTTTTATTGTGGGCAAGCACCAAGGTAGGTTTATTGACATTGGCAATAATATTTGCCATTGTAAAGGTTTTGCCTGAGCCGGTCACGCCCAAAAGCACCTGCTCATCCAAGCCGTATTCCACCCCTTGTGTTAATTTTTCAATTGCTTCCGGTTGGTCTCCGGTGGGTTGATAATCCGAGTGCAATACAAACTTGTCCACTTTCCCACTCCTTTCCGTAATGAATATTTATGGGTTACAACAGCCCGCAGGCGCATACCCCATTGATAATAGTGTTTCCCGATCTCCCACAAATTCCTTACAATTTTCCACATAAATATTTCTTGCCTGCTTACAATCCGGAAGATGGAATTTTTTCGATTTTATGTTGAGAATAAAGTAATTCGTTTGTTCTTTCGAGGGGGTAAATTCGTCACGATAATCGGGGATGCTCTCACCGGTTTTGTAGTCAATCAGCACATTCGGCTGATAATTATAAGCATAAATATGAAAACAAATTCCCGCGCCATTGTCTTCTACCGACAGTGCTTCCATTCGAACACCCTCAGCAACCAAACAATCATCTGTAAAAATTGGTGTCACACGATACAGCACATGGTTTCCGGTTTCTTGAATATAGTCCGCAACCATATTTTCAAAGGGTAACATACCCTCGATATTTAAAAAACGTGTACCGGTAATCAAATTCCGTTCATTAGCATTCTCACCGGTTAACTGGAAACCAATTAAATGGCAACGGTTATACAAATTACCGCCGTCCACAAAATCATATTCTGCCTGCACCCAGCCGGACGGTTTTACACTGCTGATACTCCCCCGATCTTCCGTAGGCATCAATTCTCTACCCAAGCAAGCCATCGCACTACCGCATCTGCCCAAACGGTCAAGGGGCGCATACTGCTCAAAAGCCTTTGTTGTCATATCTGCTTCGGTAAATTCCGGCACATTGTCATTTAGAACACAGTACGCATCGCCGGAAAAAGGGGGTATACTTTCCAAAATTACATCGGCGTGATTACCCAGTCCGCAACCGGAAATAACCAGCGCAAAAACGAACAGAAGTCCAATAATCGCGGACTTTTTCATAGAACGATTTCCTCCAAAGTAATTTTCTCATGGGAATTTCCCGCAAATTCCGCCAGAACATTTTTCTTGCCGTCATAAATAGGAAACCGAAGGTCTGCAGGATAAATCCGGTTCCACCGGAATACAAACACCCGCTTTACCAACGGCAAATAAGGCGTTACATCCAAATTTTCCACGAAACAATAATCCTCATCTTGGGCTTTATCTAAAAATGCCTCGTCAACTTGGATATTTTCTTGGAAATCTGCAAACAAATAAGCGGAGTAGCGGTTCATCCACAGCCGATTATTCCCTACCAATGCAATCATCTGCCGGCATACCACAGCATCCGAACTTTGACGGCGGTTATGGAACAGCATCCCGTTTTTATCGTCCAAACAAACAATGAGATTCATACGCCAAGCCCTTCCGTGAGATTTTGGCAGTTGTAGACATTGGAATGCACCATAGACACAAAATCACCGTCGGCAACCACAACATGGTCAACCAAAGTAACATCCACATAATGCAGTGCCTGCGCAATTTTCATAGTTGCTTGTATATCTTCCGGCGAAGGAATGGCTACACCACTGGGGTGATTATGGGCAAGGACAACAGAAGTAGCATTTTCCGTCAACGCCACATCCACAATCTTACGAATAGAAACGCCGGTAGAATTCACACCGCCTTCCTCCACTGCCCGACAAGACAGCACTTTGCACTTCGCATCCAAACTCAGCAGATAAACCGTTTCTTTGGTAAGACCGCTAAAAAACGGAACTAAGTATTCCCCACACTGATCAATTGAGGTTAAAACACTGCTCTGCAGACTGCGGTTTACATGATAATATCGCTCCAACTGTTTAATAAGGGACAAAAATGTTGCCGCATTATCCCCCATTCCTTCAACCTTAGCAAGTTCTTTAACTGGCGCATCAATCACTTGTGACAGCGTGCCAAAGCGAGTGAGCAGGTGGTGGGCAATTTCATTGGTATCCCGTTGCGGAATGGCATAAAACAGCAAAAGTTCCAAAACTTGATGTTCATTAAAACCATCTAAGCCTTCCTTGATAAAGCGTTCCTTTATCCGTGCGCGATGTCCCTTGTGAATTGACATAGGAATACCTCCATAGAATTTACTTGCTATTTTTTGAAAAATACGCTAAAATGTTTTTAATAACCGTCGAAATCTGTCGAAAGGAGGACCATAATGGACCGTTCAGATTTCATCCACGCGCTGTTATGTCCGGCCTTCTTGGTTGAAAACGGACTAGTTACCCAAGCAAATGTCCCTGCATTGCAGAAAAATATTGAAATTGGAAGTCAGATTGCCGATTATATTTTTATTGGCTCGGAAGAATATCAAAATTTTTCTCAAGGCAAACTCTGCCTTACTTTAAAAATTTGCGACGCCCAGTGGGATGCCTATGTTACCGCACTGGAATGCGGTCAAATTTTCTGCTTAGAAACGGAATATCAAGAACCGGAACTTCGGGCATTTGCGCTGGCCGCCCAGCAACTTCGAGATCCTCTTTCCAGTGCTATGATCGGCACAGAACTTCTGCAGGCAGATATTCAAGAAAACCCAGAGGCGGTTGTGCAACTTGCGCAAATTAACCGCAGTCTACACAGAATCCTCCGAGCGATCAGCAATATGTCGGACGCATCTATATACAAAACACAGCAGGCGCAGTTGCAGGAAACTGTAGACGCCACTGCTATTTTTCAAGAGTTCTTGGAAAAAGCATCCACCCTTGCAGAAAAGGCAAATCGAAAAATTTGCTACAAAATTCCAAACATTTCCATTCAGACACTGGCAGACCGTCAAAAACTGGAACGATCGGTTCTGAATTTGCTTTCCAACGCCTTGCGGTATTCCCCCAAGGATAGCCTCATCCTCGCCGAACTAAAATCTGCAGGCCACCACCTATACTTCACTGTAGAAAACACTATGTTGGACAACTTTATTTCCGAACCTTTTTCCCAGTATCTCCGTGAACCGAGTTTAGGAAACGGATTGTCCGGCATCGGTTTGGGGGTGTCCATTGTCCACAGTGTAGCCGCTTCCCACGGTGGCACCTTACTCATTGAACAGACCAAAAACAACACCGTGCGCTTCACAATGACCCTTGCCATTCGAAGCAGTAAAGAAACGATATTGCGCTCCCCTGTTCTTCTGCCCACGGACTACGCAGGCGGCAAAGACCGCACGCTACTGGAACTATCCGACATTCTGCCAGACGACTTATATGCAGATATGAATTAACCCTTGCCCCCGACAAATTGTCGGGGGTTTTCTTTATTCTAAATAGGGTTTTAAATATTGTCCGGTGTAACTTTCCGGTGCTTTTGCAACTTCTTCCGGTGTGCCGGTGGCAACCACATAACCACCCTCATCTCCGCCCTCAGGACCTAGGTCAATAATATGGTCGGCTGTTTTGATAACATCTAAATTATGTTCGATGACCAAAACAGTATTACCGGCATCCACCAGTTTCTGAAGCACTTCGATGAGTTTATGCACATCTGCCGCGTGTAGACCAGTGGTGGGTTCATCCAAGATATAAATGGTACGACCGGTTGCGGTACGGGCAAGTTCCGTTGCCAATTTCACTCGTTGGGCTTCACCGCCAGACAGTGTTGTGCTGGATTGTCCAAGTTTTACATAGCCCAAGCCTACTTCCACAAGCGTCTGTGCCTTTCTGCGAATTTTCGGAAGGTTCTCAAAAAACTCCACCGCCTCTTCTGCGGTCATATCCAACACTTGAGAAATATTCTTTCCCTTATACTGAACTTCCAAAGTTTCCCGATTATAGCGCTGTCCCTTGCAGACCTCACAAGGCACATACACATCTGCCAAAAAATGCATTTCAATTTTGACCAAACCGTCACCGCTACAAGCCTCGCAACGACCGCCTTTGACATTAAAAGAAAAGCGTCCCGGTCCATAACCGCGCATTTTAGCATCTGATGTAGAGGCAAATAAATCGCGGATATCGTTAAAAAGACCGGTGTAAGTGGCAGGATTGGACCGAGGTGTCCGACCGATCGGACTTTGGTCAATATCGATGACCTTATCCAAACATTCCATACCTTCCACACATCGGCAAGCACCAGGGCGGGTGCGGGCGTGATTTAGTTTACCTAAAAGGGATTTATTTAAAACTTCGCCGACTAAACTGGATTTTCCCGAACCGGACACACCGGTAACGCAAGTGAGTGTACCCAGAGGAATGGAAACATCCACATTTTTTAAATTGTTTTCTGTTGCGCCGCGAACCGTTAGGCAATCGCCGTTTCCTTTTCTGCGCACCGATGGTACGGGAATCTTTTTCACGCCGGACAAATACTGTCCGGTAATAGAACGGGGACTATTGATAATATCTTCCAATGTTCCCGCCGCCACAATTTCTCCGCCGTGACTACCTGCCCCGGGACCAACATCCACAATGTAATCCGCAGCCTTCATCGTATCCTCGTCGTGTTCCACCACAATCAGGGTATTCCCTAAGTCACGAAGACGCTTTAAGGTAAGCAAAAGTTTATTGTTATCCCGTTGGTGCAAGCCGATAGACGGCTCATCCAAAATATACAGAACTCCCATTAAAGAAGAGCCAATTTGGGTCGCCAAGCGAATACGCTGGCTTTCACCGCCGGACAAAGTCGCCGCACCGCGAGATAGGGTCAAATACTGCAACCCAACATCCGATAAAAAATGCAACCGCTCCTTGATTTCCCGTACAATCTGCTGGGCAACCAATGCCATATTGCCCTCTAAATGCAGGTTTTCAATAAAGGACAATTCCTGCCGAATGCTCATATTGCAGAAGTCCATAATGCCAATACCGCCAACAGTTACGGCGCGGGCAATGTCAGAAAGGCGCTGACCGTGGCAATGGGGACACGGTGCAGTTGCCATACATTCTTCCAGTTCTTTCCGCACGGCATCGGACTGAGTTTCCCGATAACGACGGCTAATGTTATTTAAAATGCCCTCAAAGGGCTGTTCCAACACGCCCATACCGTTGCCACGGTTATAGGTCATACGAAGTTTTTCCCCTTTTGTGCCATAGAGAACCACATCCATCGCTTCTTTAGGCAATTCCGCTACCGGAACAGTTAAAGAAAAATGGTATCTTTGCGCCAGCGCCTCAAAGTACATCCGAAAAATAGAATCCGTCCGCGCATTGCTCCAGCCGGATGCTTGAATTGCGCCGTCAAAGATGGATTTTGATTTATCGGGAATCACCAAGTCCTCATCGGCAATCAACTGAAAACCCAAGCCGGTACAAGTCGGGCAGGCGCCTGCCGGGTTGTTAAAGGAGAACATACGGGGCTCTAATTCCGTCAAACTAATCCCACAAGCCTCACAAGCATAATTTTGGGAAAAACTGATTTCCTCATTGGTGGTCGGCAATTGGATTGTCACCAATCCACCGGAATGATGGCAAGCCGTCTCCACAGAATCTGCAAGGCGACGGCGTTGACTTTCCTTAATCACCAAGCGATCAACCACCAATTCGATGGTATGCTTTTTATTCTTTTCGCAGGAAAACTGCTCATTTAAGTCATATAAAATGCCGTCCACGCGAACACGGGCAAAGCCGGATTTCCGCGCATCTTCGAAAATCTTTTGGTGTTCACCCTTCTTGCCTTGAACAATGGGGGACAAAACAATAAACTTCGTCCCCTCCCCTAACTGTTCAATTCGGTCCACAATTTGGTCAATGGTTTGGCGATTGATTTCCTTTCCGCATCGCGGACAGTGGGGAATACCTACCCGCGCCCACAAAAGACGCAAATAGTCATAAATTTCCGTCACGGTACCTACAGTAGAACGAGGATTTTTAGATGTGGTTTTTTGGTCGATGGAGATTGCGGGAGAAAGGCCATCTATCCCATCCACATCCGGCTTGTCCATCTGTCCCAAAAATTGCCGGGCATAGGAACTTAAACTTTCCACATAGCGACGCTGTCCCTCGGCATAAATCGTGTCGAAGGCAAGGCTGGACTTTCCCGAACCGGACAAACCGGTAAAGACCACCAATTTATCCCGCGGAATCGTCAAATCAATATTTTTCAGATTGTTTTCTCTGGCGCCCTGAATGTGAATTTTGTCGTTCATAGTTCTCTCCTGATTGCAAAAAAATTCTACCCTATATTATATCACTGATTTTGGCATTTCACAAGAATAACTTCAATGAAAATTCTGTTTCCGCCGTTTGGAAATATTCTCTACTTTTTGGAGTGTGATCCTGCCGTAAATATGCTCAGCCAAAATATCTTTGATTTCTCGGACTATGGAACACCGCACATCCAAAGCATTGGGAAGCACCTGAATCATTTCGTGTTGGAGTACGGATTTTTGAATTAACTTAATCAGCAGTTCTTCAATATAATTTTCAATGAGTTGCTGGGCGCCCAGTTTCGGTTGGGGGGCCAGCGACAACTTCTTGTCGAAAGGAAATACAAATGTGGATTTTGCCTCCGCAAGGAATTTCCCCAAGAACGCTTGCATTTCTTTTCCTAAACGATGTAAACCGGTAGCCGTGGGTATCATAGAAGATTTGCTTTTAAAACAAACAATCATCAAAACAGCCGGCCTTTTTTCTCCGCAATAGGCATGTACCGTACCCGGTGAAATTAAAAACAACTCATTTTCCGGATAAGAAAAATCCGGCGATGTCTTAAAATATTCCAATGTCACAAGATGCTGAACGCGGACAACTATACCGCCCCTTTTTTGATATTTGTACCACATATGTATATTAAAATCAATAACGCAATATAATGTTTTATTTTATGTATATTTTACTTTAGGACTTGGTTAAGGGCTTCGAAGGCTGTGAAGTTGTGGACCTGACCGACGATTACCTGAAGTTCCGTTACATCATGGCATACTACAGCCCTGCAGGTTGCAGTTTCTAATCTCTATACTAAAGAATGGCAACCGGAAATTTTTCCGGTTGCCATTTTTATTTGTTATTTATCAACCAAAATCAGGAAAAAATCCGCCAAACCAATCCTCAATTCCACCGAAATTCGGGGTTTGTTGAGAAGGTTGTGTTTCCGGAACGGTTTCTTGCGGGGCTTGTTCTGGAGCAGGCTTCGGCTTTTCTGCCAGCGTAATTTCCAGATTCACTTCCGCACCGCTACGGAAAACAGTTACCGTTGTGGTCTGTCCCGGTTCTAATTTGCGCAATGCCCGGGTCAAAGTAGCCATCGATGTTACTTCGTGTCCGCCAAGATTGATGATAATATCTTTGGCTTGGATGCCGGCCTTGGCAGCCGCGCCGTTTTCTTCCACGCTATTGACATATGCGCCTGCAGGCAGTCCGTAGGCATCGGCAACTTCTTGGTTCATATCTTTCACGGTCACGCCTAAATATGCACCGCTCACATAGCCTTTTTCCATCAAATCCGCAATCATATCCGAAACATCATCGATTGGGATTGCAAAACCAATACCTTCAATGGTAGCGCCGGAACCGCTGGTGCCGGAATATTTCGCGGTGGTAATGCCGACCACTTCCCCCTTCATATTGAAAAGAGGACCGCCGGAGTTACCGGAATTGATTGCCGCGTCGGTCTGTAACATATTCAAATTTGTTCCGTCGGTACTAACCATACGGTCTTTCGCACTAACATAGCCAACGGTCAAAGTGGATGTCAATTCGCCCAAAGGATTACCAATAGCGGCCACCTGATCACCAATTGCCAAAGACTCACTGCTGCCGAGTTTCACAAAAGGCAAGCCGGTTGCGTCGATTTTCAGCACAGACAAATCATTGGTGGCATCATAGCCTACAAGTTCTGCATCATATTCTTTGCTGTCTGCCGTAATGACTTTGAGTTTTGTTGCGCCTTTCACCACATGGTAATTGGAAACCACATAGCCATCTTCCGAGATAATAAAGCCGGAACCGGAAGAAGCAGTTTCGGAAACTTGTCCGAAAATATTGGTGGTCAAACCTTGGTTGGAAATTGCAACCACACTCTGCACATTTTGTGCATAAACCAAACTGGGCGCGCCGGAACCGCTTTGTCCGCCATTTCCGCCGGAAGTGACACCTCGCAGGGCCGCATCCAGTTGTTCTTGCTGAACCTGCAGTTTGTTTTCAACCACCTTGGAATAACGCTCAAAACGGCAATTCCAATATGCATTGACGCCTAACGCGGTAATACCGCAACCGGCAACCACAAAGGCCAGAACCAGCAAAATCGCAGTCCAACGCTTTCCCCGCGCCTTTGTCTTCTTAGGCTTCGGGGCTTGATACTCCGGATTACCATAGGGGGTTTCATAGGGGGAATTGGCAAAGGGAGAGGCTTGTACCTGCTCCTCATTGATGTTGTTTTCTTGTTCCATAATGAGCCTCCATTTCTATTTTCTCTCAATATAAACCTTATATATGAAGAAATTATGTATTTTATAAAATTTAATTTTATTTTTTCAAGAAAAATTGCGGTAGCGTACACTACCGCAATTATAGGCCAAATTACTTCTTTTTAAAAGACATACAATCGGTGCACTGGTCTACTGTGGGGTTACCTTCGTGGGTACCCACCAAAATTTTATCCAAAGAACAGAAGTTTGCGCTATTGCAATGGTGCGCACACTGGGTAACAGTGCATTCAATACTCTTATTTGCGTGACAATCCATACATTTTCCCCTCCTTTTCTCAGTGATACACTTAGTATGAACAAGATTAAATTTTTTAGTCATTCGCATAGGTTTTTTCGTTGCAAACATTGACATTTTGATGTTGAGTCTGTATAATAGTTTGCGGAAAATGCGAGAATATCAAATTTATATTTGGATGTCTCGTTTACAAAAGAAAGGAAAATTGCCATGATTTATAGTGCAGAAGTACAGCATATGTGCTCCGTGGCCAAGGGCGCCTATCACGGTCCCGCTCCCATTCCCGAAGAGGGCAAGTGGGTTCAGGTCAAGGAAATTAAGGATGTCAGCGGTTTTACCCACGGCATCGGCTGGTGCGCTCCCCAGCAGGGTTGTTGCAAACTGACCCTGAATGTGAAGGAGGGCATCATTGAAGAGGCTCTGGTTGAGACTTTGGGTTGCTCCGGCATGACCCACTCCGCCGCTATGGCTTCCGAAATTTTGATCGGTAAGACTCTTTTGGAAGCGCTGAACACCGACTTGGTGTGTGACGCTATCAACACCGCTATGCGGGAATTGTTCCTGCAGATCGTTTACGGCCGTAGCCAGTCCGCTTTCTCTGAAGACGGTTTGGCAGTGGGCGCTTCCTTGGAAGACCTCGGTAAGGGTCTGCGTAGCCAAGTTGGTACCATGTTTGCCACCAAGGCTAAGGGCCCCCGTTATTTGGAAATGGCTGAAGGCTATGTAACTCGCGTTGCTCTGGACGAAAACGACTTGATCACCGGTTACGAGTTCATTAACTTGGGCAAGATGATGGACTTCATCAAGAAGGGTGACGATGCAAACGAGGCTTTGAAGAAGGCCAAGGGCAGTTACGGTCGCTTCGCTGATGCAGCCAAGTACATCGACCCCCGTCACGAATAAGAGGAGGACTACACAATGGCTTTGTTTGAAGGTTATGAAAGAAAAATTGACAAAATCAATGGTGTCCTCGCTCAGTACGGTCTGAATTCCGTTGAGGAATGCCGTGAGATTTGTCAGGCTAAGGGTTTTGACCCCTACGAAATTGCAAAGGCTATTCAGCCTATCGCTTTTGAAGACGTCGCTTGGGCTTACTGCGTCGGCGCAGCCATCGCTCTGAAGAAGGGCGTAAAGAACGCTGCTGAGGCTGCTGAAGCAATCGGTATCGGTTTGCAGGCTTTCTGTATCCCCGGTTCTGTTGCGGAAGACCGCAAGGTTGGCTTAGGCCACGGCAACTTGGGCGCAATGCTTCTGCGTGACGAGACCAAGTGCTTCGCTTTCTTGGCAGGTCACGAGTCCTTCGCTGCTGCTGAGGGCGCTATCGGTATTGCCCGCAGTGCTAACAAGGCTCGTAAAGAGCCCCTGCGTGTTATTCTGAACGGTTTGGGCAAGGATGCCGCACAGATCATTTCCCGTATCAACGGCTTTACCTATGTTCAGACTAAGTTCGACTACTACACCGGCGAATTGACTGTTGTCAACAAGATTGCTTATTCCAACGGTGAGCGCGCTGCCGTTAACTGCTACGGCTGTGACGATGTCCGTGAAGGTGTTGCTATTATGCACCATGAGGGCGTTGATGTTTCCATTACCGGCAACTCCACCAACCCCACTCGCTTCCAGCACCCCGTTGCAGGCACTTACAAGAAAGAGTGCATTGAGCAGGGCAAGAAGTACTTCTCCGTTGCTTCCGGCGGTGGTACCGGCCGTACTCTGCACCCCGACAACATGGCTGCAGGTCCCGCTTCTTACGGCTTGACCGACACCATGGGTCGTATGCACGGTGACGCACAGTTTGCCGGATCTTCCTCCGTCCCCGCCCACGTGGAAATGATGGGCTTTTTGGGCGCAGGCAATAACCCCATGGTCGGTATGACCGTTTCCGTGGCTGTTGCTGTGGAAGAGGCTATCAAGGGCTAATCCCCTACCATAAAAAATGATCCCGGACTTTCCTAGGAAAGTCCGGGATTTTCTTATTTTTGATAGGCAATCGGCGTATCCAAATACTGCTCCCACGGGAAAATGGTTTTGTTCTTTTCCTCGTCCCATGCTTCACGAATTGCCTTGCATAGGGTTAACAATTTTTTTTGCATACCGGGTGCTTGGAACATTTGCTTATTGTTGGCTAGGGTCGCCTGATAAAACACCTCAGCCCGATCTTCAACCAAAGATTTCATCGCATTTCCACTGGTAAAGTAACGACTTTCTCCGGTTAAATATTCCTTATTTTGCGTTTCAGCGCCGTAATCAAAGCCTTCGGGATTGAGGTTCGGCCAATAATCGTAATCCGGGGAATTCCCCAATACATGGCTATCCACAATATAACCCATACAGCGCATAAATTCACTGCGTAGGTCTACCCCTTCCGTAATGAGAATATAGGGATATTTACCGTCCCAGAATTGAACTACCTTTTGTTCTTTATCAATAGACCGAACCAAACAAATGCGAATCTTCTCCGGCGCGCTCTTTTTTAGGAATTTTGAGGGGAATTCCCGCAAAATAGGCAACAAATCATTGAGCATTCTATGAATCGCTTCCGGCTGATATTCAATTTCCACATTGTAAGAACCAGTATGCTCCACGGCTCTTTCCCATACGCGGACAATCACGCCGTTACTCTTATTAAATGCCTTCGCCCGCTCTGCGCAAAGTTCCAAGCCTTCTTCATCAGGAATTTCCGCCGTAAACATGGTTCCGAAATAGTTTGTTTCCTCTGTCACGGGGGATTTTTTGATTTCCCAACGAAGCAGGGTTTTCCCTTCTTTACACAAAAGCCAAACACACTGATTCCATCGATCAGCATATACATCCACCGGCGTACCCATATCATCAATAATTTGGGTCGCGGTTTTCTGTCCGGTGGTCTTGTCATAGAAGTTAAGGACAAGGGCGTTCTTTTCATCCACGCTACAACCTAAGTAGCCACCCAATTCCATTGCGCCATATACGGCAGTATCCTGCACATTCAATTTTTGAGGATCACCATCTAATGTGCCCACAATTCTTTGCAATACCGTACCATCCGTATGGGCAACCAAGTATTCCTGCTCATAGGTATCCAATCCGCGGACATCGCTTTGAGAATACATTGTCTGCCCCGTTTCCGTGGAAACATAATAAGTCTCACCTGTGGACACATGACAGCCAATTAACTGGCCATCAAAGTAAAATTCCCCGAGAGAAAGTCCCGTATACGAATGGGTCTTAATCAAACGCGAAATTTTTCGCTCTACATCAATTTCAAAAATATCTTGCCCTGCGCAATAATAAACCGCTTCCCCATCCGGCGCTACGGCGGGAAGGCCACTGGTCTCTGCCGGCAATTGCAATCTCGAGGATTCGTGAAGTTGCGCATCTAAGAACACAACCTGCTTTGTGCCTTCGTCATAATAGGCATACCCATTATAAAGCGTTTCGCCGTCAGAAACCGGCAGAGCAAATGTTGCCGTGGGAACACAATCCTCGCCGGTCAAAACCATTACCTCAGGATATAACGCACGGCTGGTCAACAAAAGTTGGTCACCCACAGCAGAAACACTGCGATAACCGTTCCCCGGAAGGTCATAAAGCCGAAGCGCACCGTTGGATTGGGTCTCTACGTCGCTTTGCGGAACATAATAACCTGTTTCATTGGTGGTTGTAGATATGGTTGTTTCCGGCGCTTCCTGCGTCTCACAGCCGGAGAAAAGCAGTAACGCCAGCAATACGATCCAAAATCTCTTCATTTTACTGTCTCCTTGCCAAAGTATAGTCGTCGCCTTGGCGATAAAACGGACAATGATTGTTTCGCGAGGTCATAATCCGATATACCTCGTCCTCATCCAAGTCCATCATACACACATACTCATCATATTCTTCATCGTAATCAAAATACCAACAAGTATCACATTCGCTGTTTCCCATTTTATTCACCCAACTTTTTCAGGTAATCTTCCAAATCAAAGGGTTTTATTTTTTCGTCCTTCCGCAAATACAGTGGATGATGGGGGTGTCCCTTTTTACTGACCGCGCCGACGCAATACCAAGTTGCGCCAAACTCCTTCCCCTCCGCCAGCATATCCCGCAAGCAAGACGAAAGATAGTCCCGTTTTTCCACAATCGTGCCCCAAGCCGCCCATACTGCCGGTTTTTCCGAAATGGAAAGCACATATCGGAAGGCTTTCAAATTTTCCTTATGTAGCGCTAAATTACAAGTCTTTTCCATAGCATCGGGATTAGTGGCCCGTTGGGCATACACATTGAACATCACAAAACTGTCAAATCCGTTTCCTAAGGCAATTCGCTCCACGGATTTTAAAGTATTATCTAAGTCATCCGGCCTTGCGGTAGACGGGTTAATACCGATGCAAATCAGAGGATTTTTGCCCCGCGTACCCAAAATATACCGATACTCCGAATAGAAATTGGGGGCGTAAAGCCATTTTTGGATGTCGTATTCCGCACTGGGGGTGTTAGCCGCCGTCAGGGCATCTTCAAAACGAAGCAATTCCAGTTCCGCCGTTGTTCCGTTGGGAATGTGCATAATTTACCTCTTATGCCCAGAGGACGCAGTCCACCGGGATATCAAATTCTTCTGTTTCCAAATTGGGGAATACTTGGAAATCATAGCATAGCGCCAGCGTGGGGTGGTTCGGCTCTAAAGATAAGAATTTATCATAGAAACCGCCACCGTAGCCAATCCGATGGCCTTGGGGGTCAAAGGCAAGTCCGGGCATCAGCACCAAAGCCGTGGGGTCATCCCCTATCGGACCATCTAAGATCGGCTCCGGAATCCCGCAATAGCCCTTTTCCACTTGGTTTAAGTCCGTCAAATAAATAAACCGCATTTCGTCCCCATATACCTTGGGGACAGCGACTCGCTTTCCATCCTCCAGCGCCTTTTGCAACATAGGTTCGGTACGTACTTCTTGGTTATAGGGCAAGTAACCATAAATGGTTTTGGCATTTTGATACTGGGTAGATTCTAAAAACTTTTCACCTAAAGCACGGCTGGCATTGATAATTTCCGCCACGGTCATAGCCCGCTTTTTCTCTTTTATGATACGGCGAAGTTCTTTTTTATCCATTGTTTTCCTCCCGCGGTTGTTTGCGGTACAACTGGAACCATAATAGCACGGCAATCTGACCGGGGATGCCTAGCAGAAAGATTTTCCAAATGTTTAAGTGAAAATACACAAGTAAAGATGTGTAAATACTGAGAATAGAGCCCCAAACAATCGCAGAAATCAAAAACTGGTTCCAGCGAAAATCGTGCCACGCAGAGCGAAGACTTAATACCACCACCGCATTTACCGGCACAGCGTAAACAAACGCCATCCAACTTTTCTCAATTTCCAAGGAAGACAGCACTACAAAAAGGAAAAGCGCCACAAACCAAACCAACACCGTAGTAAGGCTGAGAATAATCTTCTTGTCCGCCTTGCGCTTCAATGTCTTTTCCACCGCTTTTCCCACAACCCGTTCCACAGTTCCGGTATTTTCCGGCAAAGCATGCGGATCTTCAAAAAGTTCATTAACGGTTATATCAAACAAATCCGCCAACTGCACCAAAGTGGTAACATCCGGGGCAGATTCTCCCCGCTCCCACTTAGAGATTGCCTTATCGGAATAATTCAGTTTTTCCGCAAGTCCGGCTTGGGTCAAACGGTTGCGTTTCCGATAAGCGGCAATATTCATACCGATTTGTTTTTTCAACTTTTCTTCGTCCATAGTTATCCTCCGGGATATAGTTATGTATATTTTAACAGAAAACCTTGCCAATTGCAAGAAAAAACCGCCTTACAAGAAGGCGGTTAAAAAATCAATCCTCGGAGAACAGATGCTCCATACAGTATTTGATAATAGAACTACGAGTTACGATTCCGATGAAAGCATCTTTATCATCCACAACGGGAACATAATTTTGTGTACTGGCGCATTGAACCAAATCGTGCATCGTGGTGGTTACACGAACCGGTATGTTATCTCTTCTGCGAGTAATTTCCATAATGCGACGAGCCTCAGCCTGACGCATATCCATATAGCACATATTCTTCAGCGCCCACAAAAGGTCACCTTCTGTTAATGTACCCCGATACTCTCCCCGCTTATTCAAAATCGGCAACGCCGCATAGCCTGCAGATTCCATTTTTTCCAAGGCCTGTCGTATGGTATAATCATCGTACACGAAGGCACACATTGCCTTCGGTGTCAGAAAAAACAAGATATTATTCATAATTGCTCCTTTGCTGTGTGACATTGACAGCACTCCCTGTCACTAATATTATAGCATAGATTTTCGGAAATAGGATGAAAATTTATTGTAAACTCCTTGTAAGGATGACAAATTTTTAAGTCCGAAATTGTGCAACTTGCACAAGAGCAAGCAGAATATCCCTTAAAGGTTTGCATTCTTGATCAATTCTTCCGCACAGCACATTCCGTCAATTGCGGCAGACATAATACCGCCGGCATATCCGGCGCCCTCTCCGGCAGGATACAACCCCACCAAATTGGCACACTGCTTATTTTCGTTGCGCAAAATCCGCACGGGGGAAGAACTTCTGGTTTCCGGTGCTGTGAGCACTGCATCGGGATCCGCGAACCCTTTTAGGTTGCTGTCTAATTGGACAATTGCTTTTTTCAGCGGCTCTGTAATCTTTTCCGGAAGCACACAATGTAAATCGCACCAAGTCACACCGGGGCGATAAGTAGGTTGAACGCTCCCTGCCCCTTCACTGGGTTTCCCTTGCAAAAAGTCCCCTACCCGTTGCGCAGGCGCGCAGTAATTCCCGCCACCTATCTCATAGGAACAACTTTCCAATTCCTCTTGCCACTTCACGCCACCCAAAGGCCCTGCATAGGGAAAATCTTTGGGATTTAAGGTAACCAAAAGCGCAGAGTTGGCATTTTCGCCGTCACGGTCTGCATAACTCATACCGTTTGTAACCACCCGACCTTCTTCCGAGGCCGCCGCCACCACAAAACCTCCGGGACACATACAGAAAGTATAAACCGTTTCCTCATCCAAATGCTTCACAAGTTTATAATCTGCAGGCGGTAACACCGGATTATATGCGCCATACTGGGCTTTATCTATATTTTTTTGCAAATGTTCTATACGCACACCCATGGAAAAGGGTTTCGGTTCCATAGAAATTCCTTGCCCTTCCAACATACGAAATGTGTCTCGGGCGCTATGCCCAATGGCAAAAATCACTTGGTTGCAGGAAATCTGTTCCTCATTCACTTGGACGCCGGTAATCTCTCCGTTTTCTTCGCATATTCCGGTAACTTGTGCGTTGAACCGCACTTCGCCACCGAGAGAAATGATTGTTTTGCGGATATTTTGCACCACATTTAAAAGGACATCCGTACCCACATGGGGTTTTGCATCAAACAAAATATCTTCCCTTGCGCCATGTTCCACAAACTGCTCTAAAATCCAACCGATACGGGGATTATTCACACCGGTATTGAGTTTGCCGTCGGAAAATGTACCTGCGCCACCTTCGCCAAACTGGACATTGCTTTTCGTGTCCAGTTTTCCGGTGGCAAAAAATTGCTCCACCCTTTCGTGACGGCTTTGGGCATCTTCACCCCGTTCCAAAACAAGGGGTTTTAGACCGGCTTTTGCCAGCACAAGGGCGGCAAACATTCCCGCAGGGCCAAAACCCACTACCACCGGGCGTTTCCGAATAAGATTGGTTGCTTTGGGCAGACGGTAATAAGATATGGGTGCAATAGATGCCCGTTTACAACCGGACTTGCGGATAATCTTTTCCTCACAGCCTTCCACTGCCACATCAATAGTATACACAATGCGCACATCCGGTTTTTTGCGAGCATCTACACTGCGCTTGACAATCTTGACCTTATGGATTTTAGAATTGGGCACTTTTAAAAGTTGAGATGCTTCGTAACCAAGTTGGGCAATGTTATGCTCCGGCGGTAACGAAATTTCACGAAGACGAATCATAGATTATCCTTTCCTGCGCTACTTCCTGCCAAACAGCCGGAACTCCACGCCCACTGCAGATTATATCCCCCGCAATCGCCGTCAATATCCAGCACCTCACCGCAGGCATAAAGCCCACGCACTAATTTACTTTCCATTGTCTGGGGGGCGAAATCCCGCGTATAAATTCCTCCGGCTGTGACCTGCGCGCTGTCCATGCCCATAGGTTCATCCAAGGCAACTTCAAACCCCTTCACTACAGCGCATACCGCTTCGCACTCTTGTTCCGTCAGTTCTCTTGCAAACTTCTTATCCCGAATACCGGCAACTTTTGTCAGCACGCGACCCAAGCGATTGTGGACAATGCCCGTAAGCAATTCTTCCATAGGCAAATTGGTTGTTCTTCTTTTATGTAGTTGCTCCAACAACTCTTCTTCGGAAACATCCGGCAAAAAGTCCAATTTTGCCCGCCAATCCCCTGCCCCATAACAAACATCACGGGATACTTCAAAAATCACCGGACCGGACAGACCGTAATCTGTAAACTGAATTTCACCGGTGCTTTGCGCAAATATTTCCTTGTCTTTTAAAATCAAACTGCGGCAGTTGCAACGAACACCTTTCAGTGCCGTCACACCGTTCCATTGGGTTTTGATTTGCACCAAGGCAGGACGCAGGCGGGTAGACTTATGCCCCAACTTCTCCAAAATCTTATATCCGGACATGGAACCGCCCAACTTTGTTCCTGCCAAACCTCCGCAGGCAACAATCAACTTATCGCAATAAACAGCCTCGTCTCGGCTCTCTACCAAAAAACCGTTCTTCTCTTTCCGGACTTTTGATACTTCAAAGCCGGTACGCAAGGTGATATTTTCCTTATCCAAAGCAAACCGCAACACATCTACCACCGAATTGGCTTGGTCGGAATAAGGGTATACCCGCCCGCTTACTTCGGCAACGGTATATAACCCCAAGTCTCCAAACCACTGCAAGGTCTTCCGGGGGGGCATTTGACTCAGCGCATATTGGGCAAAAGAAGCGTCCTCACCATGGTAGCCACCTGCCTCTGCATGAAGGTTTGTCAGGTTGCAACGACCGTTACCGGTTGCCAACAACTTTTTCCCAACCCGCGCCTGACGCTCAAAAAGTTCTATACGATTTTCCGGATACTGAGAGGCTGTCAAAGCCGCCGCCATTCCCGATGCGCCTGCTCCAATAATACCGATAATCATAATTTCACCTACTTTCTGTGCCCATTATAACCGATTATCCCCTATGAAACAAGAAAAACTTCCTTGCAAAGAAAAAATCCTATGGTATAATACCATAGGTGAAGAAAATGGACAGACAAAATATTGACAAAATTGCCCAAACCGGTGAGGATAAAGTTTTACTTGCCAAAATTTGGGACAAAATAAATACCGGTCTTCGAAAAAACATTCCGGCAAACACCTGCTTTCTATCCCAACGAGAGCAAGAAATGGCGCGATTTCTTTTTGGGGATTTGGACGGGCTGTACGGTTTTGGCGGATTTGACGACTGTGAGCGAAAAATGCTGGTGTATCTGCCGGATTATTTGGATGAGACTTATTTTCAAACAGAGGACTCCCCTGCCGTCTGTCTGCGGGCAACTTTCTACGAAGGGGATAATCCGACCCATCGAGATTTCCTAGGGGCATTGATGGGTGCCGGTATTGCCCGAGAAGCCGTGGGGGATATTCTGGTTCATAAGGGCAGTTGTGATTTTTTCGTCACCACAGAAATTACCCCCTATGTTCTGCAAAACTTCGAGGGTGCAGGACGGACAAAAGTTAAATTGCAACAAATTTCTTTTGACCAAGTGTCTATCCCACAGCCGGAAACAAAAGAAATTCGGGACACTTTGGCTTCTTTGCGGTTGGATGGTGTGATATCCTCCGGTTTTCGGGTCAGCCGTGGTGTTGCCGCCGGTTATATCTCTGCCAGTCGGGTTGCCATCAACGGTCTTCCTTGTGAAAAGCCGGATAAGCCAGTCGAGGAAGGCGCAACCGTCAGCGTGCGAGGAATGGGTAAAATTCTACTAAAAACCGTCAACGGTCAGACGAAAAAAGGCCGTATTTCTGTGGTCATTGACCGCTATTTGTGAGGTAATTATGATGGATATGAATGCAGTGATCGCCAGAATTAATGAACTGGCTAAAAAAGCAAAAGCCGAAGGTTTAACGCCGGAAGAAATTACCGAGCGGGATAACCTGAGAAGAATTTACATTGACTCCGTGAAATCAAGCCTAACCGGGCAGTTAGACAACGCCTATTTTGTCAACCCCGACGGCACAAAGGAAAAGGTAGCGCGCAAGGTAAAGCCTTGACTTTTGCCGCATAAAATGCTATGATTGCCCAGTCACGGAGAGTTGTCCGAGTGGTTTAAGGAGCTAGTCTTGAAAACTAGTGATACCGCAAGGTACCGTGAGTTCGAATCTCACACTCTCCGCCAAAAATCCGGAATGCGAATGCGTTCCGGATTTTTTGCCGTATGGGATAGTGTATATGCCCATTCCAACTTGATTTTCCCCCTCTTGTATGGCAAAATTACTCTCAAGGAGATGATGTTATGAAGAAGTATTTGCTTCCCGAAACCGGTCATTTTTATAAGGCGAATTTGCACTGTCATACCGTATTATCTGACGGTGAACAGACCCCTCAAGAAGTCAAAGATTATTACAAAGCCCACGGCTACAGCGTGGTCGCTTTCACGGACCACGATGTGTTTATTCCCCACAATGATTTGACAGATGACGAATTTGTGGCAATGGGTGGTTTTGAGGTGGAAATTAACGAAAAAGGCAAGCCTTTTTCCGATATTAAATGCTGCCATATTTGCTTTGTTGCCCTAGACGAAAACATCGAAATTCATCCCCTTTGGCATCGCACAAAATACATTAGTGGCGGTGGAATTCCTGAAAGTTCCAAACTTGTAAAATTTGACCCTAACAAGCCGGACTACAACCGTTTCTACACCGCGGAATGTGTCAACGATATGATGCGCATCGGCAGAGAAAGCAATTTCTTCGTCACATACAATCACCCCAACTGGTCCTTGGAAAACTATAACGACTATATGAGTTACAACAATATGGACGCTATGGAAATCTACAATTACAGCTCTGAACGAGGCGGTTATTTGGATTACTGTCCGACGGTTTATGACGATATGCTCCGCGGCGGTAAGAAGATTTTCTGTATTGCCACTGACGATAACCACAGTTATTTCTCATCCTGCGGTGGTTTCACTATGATCAAAGCAGAAAGTCTCAGTTATCAAAACATCGCCAAAAATTTGAAGGCCGGCAATTTTTACGCATCCAGCGGACCAAAAATCCATTCTCTGTGGGTAGAAGATAATGTGGTACACATCACCTGCTCCCCTGCTAACCGCATTTACTTAAATGGAAATGTTCGTTGTTCCAAGGCTGTATTCGCCGGTGGGGATGATGACACCATCACGGAAGCATCCTTCTCTCTAAGAGGACATGAGGGATACTTCCGGCTAACCGTTCTCGATGTTCACGGAAAATTTGCGGAAACAAACGCCTATTACATAGACGATGTGTTTGAAAAGCCCAAACAAACGAATAATACATCCCCACAAAATCCTAATTTGGAACAAGAATACTGCTAAAAGCAAAGAAAAATCCGGTTAGAAGAAACTTTCTAACCGGATTTCAATGGCGGAGTGAGAGGGATTTGAATTTGGCTGGATATTTACTTTCTTTAACCAAAGTTAACTGTTTGCCACCAAATAACAGCCAATTCCGAACATTTACCTACCACTTTTAACCACCATTAACCATCGTTTATCATCCCCATAAGGGAAAATTTAAGGGAAAATATCGCTCCATAGCAGGTACACAAATATAATTATTCCACTAATCCATATTTGACTTTGATGCGGTCCAACTTTTCCAACATGGGTTCGGCGGCGATAAGAATGAAGATCGCCGTGGCGGCTGCGTGGATCAGATCCATGGGAAGCCCGGACACATAGTAAGCTTTCAGCATTTCCCAGTTGAGCGTTTGGGAATTGTACATCAATGCTGCGGCTGGGTTCATAATACCGCCGTAGATGATCGCTGCTGCAAAAGCACCGAAGTTGGCAAGGCTGCCACGGCTACGGCGCAGGAGACCCTTGCGGAATAGCACACCTGCCAGGAAGCCAATAATGCCCATGCTGAACATCTGCCAGGGCATCCAGGGGCCTTGGGAGAACAAGACATTGGATACCATCATTGTTACTGCGCCCACCAAGAAGCCGGTCTCACCGCCGAAAGCGACTCCGGAAATGATAACCAATGCCAGCACCGGCTTGAACTGGGGCAGCATAAAGAATGCAGACCGACCGGCGATTGCGATGGCACACAGCACCGCAATGGTCACCAGTTCTCTTGCCTTGGGTTTGCGACTTTCAAACACCAGGAAGAAAGGCACCATGCATTCAATCAGCACCAGCATTGCGGTCACATTGTAATGCTGATTGCCCAGGTACATCACCCCGGCAAAGATTGTCAGCGGGATGCACAGCACGATCAGCACCGCAGCCACCAGGGTTCGTTTGCTCAGTTTTCGTTGCTTGGCGGGGATCTGCAGCATAGCAGAGGGTGCGCTTCTTCGTCCAATGGCAGCGATGAACACACCCAGCGCAGCGATCAGCGCCAAATACAGAGAAAGCTGCTGTTCGCCGGTGGCGCTGATGCCGTCCATATTGATAAGTGACGAAAGATCTGTGATGCTGGTAGCATAGAAGAACACCAACATTGCAATCGCCAGGGAGAAACCTGCAAGAAGTTTTCGCCACAGTAGCAGCGGCTTGGGTTTGAAGTTTACTGCTGTTTCTTTCGGTTCGGGCAAGACAGTAGCTTCGGGAATCTCTGGCTCGCTAGGCAATTCACCACCGCAACAACCGATGATATCAGCAACCGTCACCGCTTGGGGAATCAAGTGCCGTGCCATACGGTTGGCGGGAGTGGTATAGAAACTGTTGCCGGAGAAGAACTCACGAGGTGTACCTTCTGCCACAATACTGCCATCAAAGAAAAGGCCGCACTTGTGGGCATATTCGGCACAGAAGGGCACATCGTGGCTGACCATCAGAATGGTAGTGCCTTGGGCAACCAGTCTGCGGAGGATCAAGGCGAAGGTTACCTTGAACTCTGCGTCAAAACCCTTGGTAGGCTCATCCAGCAGCAAAATGTCAGGTGCGGTCAGCAACACCTTTGCCAAAGCGGTACGCTGCTGCTCACCACCGGAAATATCATAGGGATGGTGGTCAAGAAATTTCCGCAGACCACAAAGTTCTACAATTCGGGCAACCTCGGCATCCTGCTTTTCCTTGGGAATCTTCTCACCTCGAAATACTTCGTACAAGTCCTCACGGACAGTTCTTTTGACAAACAAGGTTTGTGGATTCTGTGGCAGGTGTCCAAACTTACCTTGCAGGCGAACATCGCCACGATAGGCAGAGCGCAGACCAGAGATTACCTTCAGCGTAGTGGATTTACCGGCACCATTGCCGCCCAAGATGGCATAAAACTCACCCTTGTGGAGCTTCAAAGAGAATCCTTTGACCACATCGGGACTGTCTTTTTCATAGCGGAACCAAAGGTCATCGCACTCTAAGGTTACATCTTCCGGATATACCGGGGAATCCTTTTCTGTAAGAGGAAGAAGTGTTTGTTCATCCACTCGCTGAGAAAGAAAGCTGCTGCCGTCACGGACAGTCATAGGACAGTTAAGTTTCGTTTCAACCGCTGCCCAAACCCGCATAGCAGTGGGCATTGCCAGAAACATACCGCTGCCCTTATCCTTCAGCTGCAAGCCTACATTCTCCGGCTTGTCATCGCAGAGGATCGCGCCCTCATTCATCACGATAACACGGGTAGCAAAGGGAAAGGCTTCCTCCAAACGATGCTCTGTCAGAATGATGGTAGTGCCCAGTTCCCGGTTGATCTTGCCAAGCAAGGCTAAGAAGTCAGCGGCAGCAATAGGGTCAAGCTGGGCGGTAGGTTCGTCCAGCACCAGCACTCCCGGCTGCATTGCCATGACGGAAGCAAGGCTCAGCAGTTGCTTCTGACCGCCGGACAGTTCCGTGACATTCTTATAGAACCAATTCTCAATGCCGAAGAAAGCGGCAATCTCAGCCACACGGCGGCGGATGGTAGGGGTATCATATCCTAAGCTTTCCAAGCCAAAAGCCAGCTCGTGCCACACCTTGTCTGTGACTACCTGATTCTCTGGGGATTGCAGCACATAACCGATCTGCTGCGCCTGCTCCCGCTGGCTCATTTCAGCCAGCAACTTGCCTTGATAGCGAATCTCACCGGAGAATAAGCCATGGGGTGTCAAACAAGATTTCAAGTGCCGAAGAAGTGTGGATTTACCGCATCCGGAAGGGCCGCAGAGGATCACAAACTCGCCTTGCTGAACCGTAAAGGAAATATTGCAAAGGGCCTTTTTCTCACCCTCTGGGTATGTAAAATCTACATTTTTGAATGAATAGCTTTCCATTTTCTCTCCTCTGCCCAGTTCAGCACCACGGGCATCAAACACAGAATCAAATACACAAACTGCAAAGAAAGGGTCACACAGTTCAGACCGATATAGCGGATGCTGGGGAAATATCGGAAGCCGAAGGCAGATACAATTACACCTGCCAGCAGATAAAAGCCACAGAATCCTAAATAGAGCAGCGCCATCTTATCCCGGTCGTCAAAACGGTAGATGGAAAAGGCGGTGCGCCCCTTTAGACCATAACCCCGGCTTTTCATGCTATCAGCGGTCTCAATGGCATTTTCCAGCGACCAGGTGACCATAATGGATAGCACCGTAATGGCAATTTTGGTGCGATGCCAAAGGCTGCCTTCCGAAATATCTCTGCCGATGCTCCGCTGGGCATCCACCACACTATCCATTTGGGCCTTGAACTTGGGGACAAATCGCAGAGTCATACTCAGCACCAGCGACATTGCCGGGATGATGCGACCAAAGAGATAGATAAACTTATCGGAGGTGATGACCCGGTTGAAGTTCAGAAACCATAGCATCACGGTAGCGATCATCACACCCGCAGACAGACCGTAGAGAATACTCTCCAGTGTCAGCGGATTTCCCGTGGGGAAGTACAGCAGAATGGTGATACCCTCATGGCTGAAAGCTGGATTCATAAAGGCCGTTAGCAGCATGATGGGTAGACACCATTTGATGGTGAAAAGCACCGCCTTTTTTCCCTCCGCCTGCACTGCATAGGCAGCGGCACAGACAAGGGAAATACCCTGTGCCAGCGGGTGATTCAGCGCCATGGAAAAACCGATCACCAAGGTGAAATATAAGAAGTTCACCAAGGGATGATATTTAGCGAATCTATCCTGCATCTTAGCCACCAACGGCATAACCGCCGCCTATATCGTTACCCAAGTCACAGGTGAAGCGCCATTCCACGGTGTCACCGTCTTTCAGCTGATAACGGGAACTGCCATAGTTGGGATACCAGCCGTTGACCTTATACATCCAGCCGGACAGCGCGCCGCAATCGAACTCATACAGATTGTGGATGCCTTCCACATAAGCGCTGTTATAAATGGGAGTCCAGGATGCTTCTATGTGGGTGCCCTTTTCCTTACAAACCCGCTGCAACACATCGAATACGGACTCACCCTCATAGAAAGTCACAGTGGTCTTGGAAAGAATCCTACCGCCGGAGGGAACCATTTCCAGCTTGTCGGGGTCAAGCATATCCAAATTATTCAAAATGGTGGAGCACTCAATAGAGAAGGTGCAGGTGAAAGTTTTTCCTTTGTCCACGTCCTGATCCTCAGGTTCTACCGGTTGGGGTTTACCTTCCGGAACTGGGTCGGTGTTATATTTGTCCTTGCCACCGTTTTGGACCTTATTGCCGCTTTGTCCGGGTGTGGAAAGATAGTCGTCCTGTCCGCCTACTGGTGTAGCGGGAGTCTGGTTGGGAGTTGTCGTTTCCGTCGCCTGTGTTTCATTCTCCTCCTCGGGTAG
>JAZRMH010000034.1:0-4720 GCA_045647425.1 Faecousia sp. | reverse complement strand
CCAGAGTTAGTCCGACTACACTAAAACGAAACCTGGCGTTGATCAACGCCAGGCCTCGTAAGGTTGTTAAATTCGTTTCAGCTCAATATCTTTGGGATCTGGAACTTCAAAAAGTGTTGCACTTAGTTTGACAAATCACTATGTAATTTAGATGGTGATGCCGGCTTTGTCCAAAATGGTGGGCACGTTCTTTTCTGCGCCAATGGCCATAATATGTACGCCATCGCACAAGTTCTGTGCCTTGATTTCAGCAATCATTTCTGCGGCCATCTCAATGCCCATCTGCATAGGCAGACCTTTAATGCCCTTTTCCTTACCCTCGGCGGCGGCAGCAGCCAAGCGGTCAATCATATCCTGAGGCACGGCGATGCCGGGGACATTTTCGTTCATATACTTTGCCATACCGGCGGCCTTCAAGGGGATAATACCGGCCATAATGTGTGCCTTGATACCGGCCTTGTCCACTTCGTCCAAGAAGCGCTTGAAATATTCCAAATCAAAAATGCCTTGGGTCTGAATGTACTCAGCGCCGGCTTCCACTTTCTGACGCAGTTTGTTAATCTGCAGGAACATAGGCTCGTAAACGGGAGTCACGCAAGCGCCCTTGTAGAACTTGGGGGTAGCGGACTTGTCGGTGATTTCACCGGTTTCCTTGTCCACAGCGTTGCCGGACAGAGGATTGCCGCCACAGTCACGGCCGGTGGCTTCCATAGTGGAGAGCATATTCAAAATGCCCACGGAGTCCAAGTCATAAACGGGCTTGGAGTTCTGGCAATCACCCACAGTGGGGTGGTCGCCGGTCAGGGCCAGCATGGTGTCGATGCCGAAGGAGTAGGCAGAGAGCATTTCGCCCAAAATTGCCATACGGCTACGGTCACGACCGGTCATCTGAATGATGGGCTCACAACCGGCCTGCTTCAGTTTAATGCACAGACCCAAAGAAGTGGCCTTCAAAGATGCGGATTGCATATCGGTGACATTGATGCCGTGAACTTTGCCCTTAAGCAGTTCGGCATCTGCCAACTGATGGGAGAAATCATAACCCTTAGGAGGGGCCATCTCGGCAGTTACGCCGAATTTACCTTGCTCGAATGCTTCTTTTAATAGGCTCATTATTTCTTCCCCCTAATGTTGATAGTTCTGGGGTAGCTGACATCAGCGTAACCCTTGTCCTCACGGCGTGTAGCCAGTTTGTCCAGTTGGTTGGTGTCCTTCAAACGATTGTAAATCAAAATCCAAGCGCAGTCATTTTCAGGGTTGACTTCGCACTTGCCGTTCTTAGCACCGCCACAAGGACCGTTGACCAAACTCTTTGCACAGCGGGAGATGGGGCAGACACCGCCGGTGGTGCCCAGCACGCAATTGCCGCACAGATGGCAAGCCTCTTCAAACAGGCCCAACTTCTTGGCTTCGCCCAAGAACATGGTGTTGTTGGAGGGGTAGACGGGAACATTGATGTTATTGGCAACAACCTGAACGCCGTCGCCGCAGGACATACCGATGACACAATCCAACTGCTTATCTTGGAAAGGCTTTAAAGTGCCCTTAACGCCCAAGTTCATACAGCAGTACTCGGCCATACCGGTGATGACAACGGTTTTGCCTTGGGATTCCAGATAGGCAGCCAACTCGGCGATTTCTTTCTGACCACCGGTAGCGCAGGCGGTAGCACAACTGCTGCATCCGACGATACCGATGCGTTTGGCGTCGCCAACCAAAGCCATGACTTCTTCAATGGGTTTCTTTTGGGTAATAATCATGAAAGTTTCTCCTTCTGTTTTCAAATTTCACCTACTATGATACCTTATTACATAAGAAAAATCAACAGCAATATGAGATAAACTGAAAAATTTTGAGATTTGTTGTTTATAACCTGTTAATAAATGTTAAAAAGTCATAGCCGCGGACAATTATGTTTGATAAAAATACCAAAAATAAAAAAATTGAAAAAAGTACTTTACAAATTTAGCGAACTAAAGTATAATAAGGCCGTCCAAAACAAACACACAAATTTGAAAGGAAATGGTAAAAATGAAAAAGGTAATCGCATTGGTATTAACACTGGTCTTGGCGCTGAGTTGTTTTGCAGCCTGCGCCCCCTCTAAGAACAACGCAGACGGCAACAGCACCACCGCAGGAACCACTGCCGGCAATGACCAAGCCGCAGACAAGACCGTAGTCGTCGGCTACACCATCTACGAGCCCATGAACTACAAAGACGACAGCGGCAAGTTGGTCGGTTTCGACACCGAACTGGCCGAGGCAGTTTTTGCCAAATTGGGCTATCAGGTTATCTTCCAAGAAATCAAGTGGGAAAGCAAGTACACCGACCTGAACTCCGGCGCAATCGATTGCGTGTGGAACGGCTTCACCTGCAACACTGCAGATGACGACGGCGTGCAAAGAGCCGAAAAGGTTGACTTCTCTTATAACTATATGGAAAACCGTCAGGTTGTGGTTGTAAAGAAGGACTCCGGCATTGCTTCCGCCGCTGATTTGGCCGGCAAAATGGGCGCTGCAGAAGCCGGTTCCGCCGGTGAGAGTTACGGCGCAACCTTCGAAGGCGCAACGGTAAAGGGCTTCGATGTGCAGACCAAGTGCATCTTTGAAGTCAACGCCGGCACCGCAGATTTCGCCGTGGTGGATGCCCAGTTGGCAAAGGCCTATGTAGGCAAGGGCGATTACGCCAACCTCGCCATTGTGGATGCGCTGTCCAGCGAAGTAGAGTACTATGCAATCGGCTTCAAGAAGGGTAGTGAACTGACCGCCAATGTCAACGCCCAGTTGGAAGCACTGGCCGCCGACGGCACCATCAAGACTTTGGCTGAAAAGTACGGCGTGGCCAATACCGCCATCACCGACTTCTCCGACCAGAAGTAAGAAAAGAAAATGTAGCGGGCGACCATAGGTCGCCCCTACAGTCGATTCCCCGCAAGGAGAGAACATATGTCATTTTTAGAAGTAACCGCCTTCCTTTGGGACGGCTTTTTAATATCGCTGTTGATTTTCGGGGTAACGCTGATTTGCGGTGCCCCTCTTGGTCTGCCTATCGCATTTTGCTCTATGAGCAAATTCCGCCCCATTCAGGCGGTGACCAAGGTGATTGTGTGGATTGTCCGCGGTGTTCCGCTGATGTTGCAAATTTTTATCATTTATTATGTGCCGGGACTTTTGTTCCAAAAACCGCTGTTTAGTCAGGTGGACCGGTATTTCTTTATGAACTACGGGATTGCCGATGCCGGACGGATTTTGGCGGTGCTGATTGCCTTTAGTGTGAACTATGCCTGCTATTTTTCGGAAATTTACCGCGGCGGTATTGAGAGCATTTCCAAGGGCCAGTACGAAGCGGGGCAGGTGCTGGGTCTGAACAAAAATCAAGTGTTCCGCCATATTGTCCTCAAGCAGGTCATTCAGCGGATTGTACCCCCTATGTCCAATGAGATTATTACCTTAATTAAAGATACCGCTCTTGCCAACTGTATCGTTGTCTGCGAAATTATCAAGCAGGCCAACGAATTGGCGGCGACGAAGGCGATGGTGTGGCCGCTATTCTACACCGGTGTGTTCTATTTGATTTTTGTGGGTCTGCTCACCATTTTGCTGGGCGAGGTGGAAAAGAAACTCAGTTATTTTAGGAGTTAAATGATGACGGTACTAGAAGTAAAAAATATGAAAAAGGACTTCGGTAAAACCAAAGTCCTCAAAGGTGTCAGTTTTTCCGTGGAAGAGGGGCAGGTAGTTGCCATTATCGGCTCTTCCGGCAGCGGTAAAACCACATTGCTTCGCTGTTTGAATTTCTTGGAAAAGCCGGATAGCGGAGAGATTATCGTCAAGGGGGAAAGTTTGCTCACCGATGGTTGCTCTGAGGAACAAATTCGGGAAAACCGCCTGCATTTTGGCTTGGTGTTTCAGAATTTTAACTTATTCCCCCAGTACACCGCCTTGGAAAATGTCACCCTTGCTCCCAAATTGCTGAAAAAAGATACCCATCAGGCCTTGGAAGAGCAGGGCAAACAACTGCTGACCCAAGTGGGTCTGCAGGATAAAATGGGCAGTTACCCCTACCAGTTGTCCGGCGGTCAGCAGCAGCGTGTGGCCATCGCTCGGGCGTTGGCGTTGCAGCCGGAAATCCTTTGCTTTGACGAGCCTACCTCTGCCCTAGACCCTGAGTTGACGGGAGAGGTTTTGCGGGTCATCCGCAATTTGAAAACCGAGGGCAACACTATGATTGTGGTCACCCACGAAATGGATTTTGCCAAGAGCGTGGCGGATTTGGTGATTTATATGGCAGACGGTGTGATTGTGGAAATGGGCACCCCTGCCGAGGTTTTCGATAACCCCCAAAGTGAAAAAACCCGCGCATTCCTGCGGAACGCTCAGGAAGGATTTTAAGTATGCATAAGATTGATGCGTTGATGGAAGTCCTTGCCGGTCAAACAGACCCTCAAGGGATAAAGGATTTGTTTGCGGATTTGTGTACCGATAAAGAAATCGAGAATATGGCAGAGCGTCTGTTTGCGGCAAAACTGCTAATGGAAGGGAAGACTTACAATCAAGTAATGGAAGTTTCCAATATTTCTTCCGCAACCTTGAGTCGGGTGTCTCGTTGCGTCCAGTACGGTAAGGGTTATAAAAACATATGGAAATAAGATAGCGGGCGACCTTGATATGCACCCCAAAAGTTAGACACTTTTGGGGAAGTCGGATCGTAGCCATGTCG
>JAZRMH010000033.1:0-39862 GCA_045647425.1 Faecousia sp. | reverse complement strand
TGATATGCACCCCAAAAGTTAGACACTTTTGGGGTGCATATCAAGGTCGCCCGCTGTTGCGATATTTTTGGTGCCGGCAGTCCTGTTGCGGTGCTCTGCGAAAGCGGCGGCTGACGAAGCAGCCTTGCTTTCCGCAGACCGCTGCCACTCGCTCAGGTCGCTCTTTCCGCCACCGGCGGCGCTCCCATCGCTCCCCGGAATCGAACCAAGGTTCGATTCCGCTTTCCTTTACGCAAAAAAGCAGACACCCATAAGGGGTATCTGCTTTTTTGGTGCCGGCAACCGGAATCGAACCGGTACGGATGTTTAGTCCGAGGGATTTTAAGTCCCTTGTGTCTACCTATTCCACCATGCCGGCGTGCAAACTATGGTAACATATTTTTGCGTAGCCGTCAAGAGAAAAACCGCCGAGAGGGGATAAAAATTCCGGAAAGAGTCCTTGGCAAAACCCAAGAGGGGGCAAAAATCCGTCGAAAGGTAAACATGCACAAAGTTTTTGTGCAATGTGTCAAATTTTGGTGTTGTAATTTGTGCGAAATGCTCTGTTGCATTTGCTTTCCAAAAGTGGTAAACTTATCAATGTGGCAATGGGGGTATTATACCCTTGTCGCAACTCGTATGGAAAGGCGCAATGCCTAACATATATATTTAAGGAGGAAAAAATGAAAAAGTTTATCGCGATTATTTTGGTACTAGTCACTGTACTGAGCATGTCTGCTTGTATTAAGACCGGCGCCTACACCGACGATGACCAACACGGTTACTTTACTGCGGAAGGCAAGACCAAGTTGACCATCGGTATGGGCTCTTCCGCCATGGTTATGGACTTGGATAACAACGCCCTGACCAAGTGGGTGGAAGAGAAGTGTAATGTGGAAATCGAGTTCGTGGAATTCGCCGGCGGTGTGGATATCCCCACCCAGATTTCTACCGCTATTTCCGCTATGCAGGAATTGCCCGATATTTGTATCGGCGTGGATTTGGGCATTGCCGCTATGCATCGTTACGGTACGGAAGGTTACATCGTTGACCTGCAGGATTTCTATGCAGACAAAGAAGGCGCTTCCAAGATTTTCTGGGATCGTCTGGCCAACGAATTGACTGAGAAAGAAGCCGAAACCGTTATCAATAAAATTCAGGACGATGAGACCGGTGCTATCTACTCCGTTCCCACCTGCGAGACCTCTTTGGTGGATAAGTTGCAGGCTGCCGCATGGATCAATGTGGAATGGCTGGATAAGTTGGGTCTGAAGAAGCCCACCAATACCGACGAACTGTATACCGTTTTGAAGGCGTTCAAAGATAAGGACCCCAACGGAAACGGCAAGAAGGATGAAATTCCTCTCTACGGCGGTAACTACCCCAATATGTGCCAGGATGTTACCACTTGGCTGATGAATATGTTTACATATTCCAACAAGAACCGTCACTGGATGATGGACGAAAACGAGAAGGTTTATATGTCTTACACCACGGATGAATACCGTGAAGGTTTGAAGTTTATGAACAAACTCTTCGAGGAAGGTCTGCTGTCCAACCTGATTTTCTCCAGCCCTGAAAAGTCTATCTGCACCCCCACCAACGGTACTGCTCTTTGCGGTATTTTCTTGGGTCACTTGACTACTCAGGCTCAGGCCGGCAACAAGTTGCTGTTCGAGTATGAGCCTTTGAAGACTTGGGGTCACTCTATTATAAATGATATTTCTGTGAACCAGATCAACTTCATCACCGACTCTTGCATAGAAGGCAAGCGGGCAAAGGCTTTTGAAGTTTTGATGACTCTGTGGTCTTGGGACGGTTCTATGCGTCAGCGTTACGGTGAGTACGGCGTGAACTGGACCGATCCTGATCCCGGTTCTAAGTCCGATATGGGCTTGGATGCTACTTACAAACTCATTAACGACCCCATCGGCACGCAGAACACCTGTATGTGGCCCGGTATGTGCGCATTGAATGTGTACGCAGAGTGTGAGACCGCCCAGACCGGCCAGACTGACGAGTGGACTGCACGGCGTTTGGCTATGCACGCTGAGGCTTACAGAAACCATGTGGAAGCAGAGAAGACCAACCCCGAGGAGAGTCCCCGTCAAAAGCACACCTACGCAGAAAGCAATGACAATGATTATGTCATGGCGTCTACCAACGTAGACGATTACCAGAAGAAGGCATTTGTCAACTTCATCCGCGGCGAGGACGGTATGGATCCCAATAGCGATGCTTCCTGGAAGGCTTACTTGGACAAACTCTATGAGTTGGGTCTGCAAAAGGTTCTCGATTTCGGTCAACTCGGTACCGACCGCGCTTTGGGCAAGGTTGCCTTTAACGAAAAATAACTTGAGATGAGAAACGGCGGCCGGGAGGCACCTCCCGGCCGTTTCCCAAGGAATTTGAAAAATGAGAAAGGAATGATCCCGCTATGGCTAAAACTGCTGTAGCAAAGCAGGAGACGCTGATCCCCAAGAGAGGCTTCCGTCGCTTTTGTCACAATTTTATCCGGGACTGGCAGTTGTATGTATTGGTTGCAATGCCGGTTCTTTACTACTTAGTTTTCAGCTGGTTTCCGAAGTACGGTATTCAAATCGTCTTTAAGGCCTACTCACCCCGTAAGGGTATTTGGGGCAGTGACTGGGTCGGTTTGGAAAACTTTATTCAGTTCTTCCAGTATTATCGCTGGACCAATCTGATTTGGAACACTGTGGCAATTTCCCTATACCAGTTGTGTACATCCAATATGTTACCCATTCTCTTGGCTTTGGTTCTCAATGCTTACAAAGGTAAGAAATTTAAGGCCTTTACCCAGAATTTGTCCTATATGCCCCACTTCATTTCCTTGGTGGTTATGATCGGTATTTTGAACACCATGCTAAACCCGGTTTCCGGTTTGCTTGGTGCGATTTATCGTTTTTTAGGCGTGGAGGGTTATGTGGATATCCGTACCTCTGCAGAGGCATTCCGCCATCTGTATGTTTGGTCCGGCGTGTGGAAGGGCATTGGTTGGAATACCATTATCTATGTATCCGCTTTGACCGGCGTGCCGGAAGAACTCCATGAGGCTGCAAAACTGGACGGTGCTTCCCGCTGGCGTCGAGTGTTTGCCATTGACCTGCCTACCATTATGCCCACTATCGGCTTGTTGTTGATTATGGACTGTGCAGCTTTGCTAACTGTTGGCCATGATAAGGCTTACCTGATGCAACACCCCACTAATACCGAAGTTTCCGAATTGATTTCCACCTATGTGTATAAGCAAGGTATCCGCTCCGGTAATATGTCCTTCGGTGCCGCTATCGGTCTGTTGAACTCCTTGATTTCGCTGCTGTTAACCATGGGCGCAAACTGGATTTCTTCCACCTTGTCCGACGGCGAAATTGCTTTGTTCTAAGGAGGGTGTAAAGTATGGCTAAAGCGAAATTAAAAAATATTAAGATTAAAGATACAAAATCCGACCGCGTTCTGCAGGCAATTACCGCTACTGTTATGACTTTGCTTTGTATTGCGGTGGGTTATCCTTTGATTTATGTTATCTCTGCGTCCTTCTCCTCCTCCTTTGCGTTGCAACAGGGCTTGGTGGTGTTTTGGCCCGTTGATTTCTGTTTGGATGCCTATGAGTTTGTTTTGGGCTATAAAGCCGTTTGGATTGGTTTCCGGAACTCTCTATTCTACACAGGTTTCGACCTGATTTTCCAGACATTCTGTACGATTATTCTTGCGTATCCTCTTTCCCGTCGTTATTTCCAAGGCAGAAAGTTCGTAACTTGGTGGTTCTACGCCGCCGGTTATTTCCATGCCGGTTTGATCCCTGTCTATCTTCTCAGATGCTCCATGGGTCTGTACGACAACATTTGGGCCATTTTGATTTCCGGTAAGATTGCATTTGGCCACGTGCTGATGCTCCGCGCCGCTATCAATTCCAATGTGCCTGAGGATTTGTTGGATGCTGGTCGTATCGACGGCGCCAACCACTTCTACTGCGTTTGGAATTTGGTTATGCCCTTGACTAAGGCTACTTTGTCCGTTTTGGCATTGTACGCAATGGTCGGTTCTTGGAACGAGTACTTTGAAGCAATGATTTATCTCCGCGACAATAACTTGTTCCCCTTGCAGTTGGTTCTGCGTCCCATTATGACCGCTGTGGACACCGCTGCGAACATCGACGGCTCAAGTTCTTCTTTGTATGCCTCTCAGGCGTCCAAGGGCTTGGAGAATGTGCGCTATGCGCTGATCATCATTTCTTCCGTCCCTGCTATGCTGGCTTACCTTGTTGTCCAGAAGTCTTTCAAGGGCGGCGTTATGCTGGGCTCTTTGAAGGGTTAATCACAAATAAAAAGAGAACCTCATCCGAGGTTCTCTTTTTTGATACAACGAAAAGGACGTCATTGCGAGCAACGCAGGCGTGTAGCAAATTTTTCCCTTTCTCCGTCATAGCGAACCAGTGTGCACACTGGTGTGGCAATCCGTTTAGCGGGCGATCTGCGGTCGCCCGCTGGTCCATAAAAAATGAGAGATTGTTGCCAATCTCTCATCAAAAATATTATTCTTTAACTTCTGCGTCTTCTGCGTTTTCTTCGCATTTATGTCCACTGTTGTATTCCGCAACCAGAACTTTAAAAGGCTTTTTTGCAAAGATATAGGAAAATAGAAATGCTGTGGAATAATAGAAGAACAGCCAAATCGGTGTCAAGGCACCGTAGGTATACAGTTTCAAGAAATATGCAGCGATAACCGGCAGCCAAAGCAAGATGGTTGCGCCGATGCAGGGCAGGGGGAAGCCGAACATAAAGAAGAGGGTGTTGCGCATCAGCATTTTAAAATTACCGCCAAACTTGGAATGAAACAAAGGCAACGCGGTTTGGTACACCGTGATGATGACCAACGCGATACCCACCGGCAAAAACGGAGCGCCCAGCATGGCGGCGGAAACGCCCATCCAAACAGATACTAATTGCAGAAGGGTAATCAGACCCCAACTGATGGTAATGGTACCAAATCCCGCTTTAAAGCCACGGAAAAATGCTTTGCTTACGGAGGTATCATCCTCTTTGTCCAGCATTACCTTAGCGGCAGTGTATAAACCGGCTTGCGCCGCACCGATGGTAAAAATCGGAATACAGCAAATCAAATAAAGCACATTGATAATCATCACATCGGCAATTTTCATAAGGGCTTGTGACAGCGGGGAATCATACTTAAATATATCCATGTTTTTCCTCCTTTTCTCTCTTTCTATAGTTTACGCCAAAAGAGGGAAAAATGCAAGAAAATTGTGTAAACTTTTGGTTAAAACTGTCCAAAAATCGGCATCGAAAGTTGTATAGAATGTAGAATTTCCGCTTTTTTTCGAAAAAGATTTGTTTTGTTCACAATTACCCCTTATAATCTATAAAGTATGTACTTATATGGGTTCGTACATTTTGGAAGAGGAAGGAAAATTTGAGGATGAGAGAGAACAGACCAAAGATACATAAACTGAAACAAGTGATTGATAAACTGGGAACATTGGTCCTGATGAATTTGATGTTCTTGGTGGCAGCGTTGCCCCTTGTGACCATTGGTCCGGCGTGGAGCGGTCTGCTTACGGCAATTCGGTACAATGTGCGAGGGGAAAAGTGGTTTGCTGGCTTTAAATTCGGCTACAAGACCCGCTTTTGGCGCAGTCTGCTGATTTGGCTTGTGATGCTTGTGCCGTTTTACTACTTTATTGCGGAAATCAACTTCCATTGGCAGGAGGAACAACTGGTTCCCTTGTTGGCGGCGGTATTTGTATTTGCGTTGCTGGGAATGTTTACTTTGGCAATGCAAATCCTGAATGTATATGTGCCTACCAAGATTTCCCTATGGTTGCGGAATGCTTTGACAACTGTGAAAACCGGTATGATTAAACTCTTTGGTTGCACGGCGATTTTCTGGGCGCCGATGTTTCTGCTGTTGCTGTGGCCGGATATTTTCTTCTTGGTGGTTGTGATTTTTATTGCCATTTATTACGCTTTGGCGGCGTTGCTGAGTACGATGCTGTTGAAGGACAACTTGGTGGATATTTTGGTGGATACCCGAGCAGAGGGCGCACTTTTGGCGGAAGAGAGCAGAAAGAAATCTGCAAATGAGGAATAAGGAATTATGCTGGAAAAAATAAAAAGAACAGCCGCCTATCAAAATTGGCTTCAAATCAAAGAAGATATGAAACCCATGCCCTTTTGGAAGAAAGTTGGGCACCTTTGGTATTGCTATCGGCTTTATATCTGCTTTTTCTGCGCCTGCGTCTTCATGGTGGGCATTATCATCGGCTCGTATATCAGCGCCAGTTCCAAGGAAGCCTTGGTATCGGGTATGCTGGTAAATATGAGCGTAACCCAAGAGGGAATGAACTATCTTTCCACGGAATACGAAGAATATTTGGGGGCGGAAGAACACCAGTATGTGTCACTGGAATACACCCAATTCGGTCCCTTGGACGACCCGTTCAATGCTGACGATAACTATAATAAGGCTATGGTTATGATTGCTCGGGTGGAGGGCCAAATGCTTGATTATATGCTTCTGGACGCGTTGGCGATGAAAACCTATGTCATTTACGATTTGTACTTGGATTTGCGGGAGTTTTTCACACCGGAAGAACTGGCTCAATTTGAGGCAGAGGGGAAAGTAAAGTATGCCCAATATGAAGGGGATACCGATAAGCGCCCCGTTGCTGTGGACATTTCTGATACCGCCTTTGTCAAAGATACTATGAACGGCGCAAGCCCTATCTATTTTGCCCTATCCGGACATAATCCCAAGATGGACAAATGTCACAACGCTTGGGACTATATCCACGCTTGGGAAAGCAAAGCAGAATAAAAAGGGATTGTTGCAAAATGCAAAATCTTCAATAGAATCTGTAGGGGCGACTTGTAGTCGCCCGCGGGCGGATAATATCCGCCCCTACATCCGCAGGATGTAGAAATTTGCATATTTTTAGGATCTGTTGCAATAAGCAACAGATCCTTTTGGTTTGTAATGGGAAATTACATATCAATCTTGATCTGAGTCAGTTCGCCGTTGATGTAGCGGCGCTTCCACTCGTCGTACTGCGCCAAGTAAGCCTTTTCCTCTGCGGGGAACTTACGCAGGGTGTTGACCACTTCACCGCCGTTGTACTTACGATCCTCGATGGGGTCGTTGGTACCGAACAGAGTAACATTGACTTGACGGGGACGGGCACGGACATGGTCCCAGTCGATGAAGTAGATGTGGGCAAACTCACCCAGATCCAACTTGCCGTCCTTGATGGTCAAGGTTTCGCTTCTGCCGAAGAACACGGAACGCAGGTGGCCGTCGGTGTTCATAGAGGTGAAGTTGCCGGGTTCGTCAACATAGCGGCCGAACTGTGCGTGTACGGGGCCGGGGTGACGGTAGTCGCCTTCGTTGACGAAGTCGGGGATCAAACCACGCATAATGTCCAGCAGGTCGTGCTGCAGGAACTCCAGATCGAAGGTGTCGAAGTCATGAGAGCATTCCTGAATCATCACGGAGCAGGTGGTGTGGTGAGAGACCACAGACACGGTGCCGTTCTGAATGCCGGACTCCTGCACCATCTTGTGAATGTCAATGGTGATGTCGTGGAAGGTGGGGATCCAACCGCGGGACTGCAGTTGAATTTCCTTTTGGATCATCTTAAATTCCATTTTTGTTTCCTCCTAAAATATGTAAATTAAATGGGTCACGAATTATTTGTGGGCTTCGTCCCAAGCCTTACGGCAGGCGGCGATCATCTCGTCGACCATAGCAGGGCGGTCAGCAGCCTTGGCAACACCGGAAGAAGAACCGGTAGCATCTGCTCCGGCGATTATGGTGTTGTAAACATCCTCGCCACCGGCAATGCCTGCGGCGGTGAGCACCAAAATGTTGGGGTTCACATCCTTGACACAGCGGGTAGCGGCTTCCACATACTCAGGGCCGACGCTAACGCCGGTACCAATCAAAGCAGAGGGCTCGGCGACAATGATGTCGGGGTTTAATCCGGCAATTTTAGCGGCCTCTTCTTCAGAGTCAGCGCAGACGATGGTGGTCAAACCAACTTCTTCTGCACGGTGGATGGTCTCGGCCAAAACTTCAAAACTCAGGGGCTTTTCCACATGGTTGAGCATAACACCCTCTGCACCGGCGGCAACAAGGCTTTCGGGCAGGATGTCTGCCAAACCGCGACCCACGGGGATGGGGTCCATATGGGGGGCAAACACATGGATATGCTTGGTGTTTTCCTTGACCCGACGGATGTCCACCACGGGGCAGGTGAAGATAATATCCACATTGTATTTTTCAGATGCTTGATCGGCGGCTTGTGCCAATTCCAAAATCTCGTCACCGAAGAGATAGGACTTGGGGCCGATTTCAAAGAACGGCGCTTTGATAGTTGTCATACAAATCGCTCCTTTTTCAAATTTCCTGCTATATTATACCAATTCCAAATCAAACCGTCAATAGAGATTCCAAAGAAAAAAGCCAAAATCTCTTGCAAATGCAGGAAAATAATAGTATACTTGAGGTATTATAAAAGGAGGGTTTCCCTATGGTAACGAAAGAAACTTTGGCCGCGGCAAAGGCGGCCTACGATATTGAGGCCCAGTGCATTACCGAAATGAAGGACTACTTCGACGATGAGGCTTTTGCCAAGGCGGTAGAACTGTTGGCAAACGCCCCCCGTATCGGTGCTTCCGGCAGCGGTCACTCCGGCATTATCTGCCAGCATTTTGCCCACCTGATGTGCTGTATCGAGCGTCCTGCCCGTTTTGTCAGCCCCGCTGAGGCTGTCCACGGTGCCACCGGCTTTATTCAGGAGGGGGATGTGATGGTGTTTGCTTCCCGCGGCGGTAAGACCAAGGAACTGCTTCCCATTGTGGACATTTGCAAAGCCAAGGGCGTGAAGATTATCACTGTGACAGAGAACTTGGAATCCCCCTTGGCAACTGCCGCAGATGTGGTGCTGAAGCAACATGTCAATCGGGAAACCGATAAGTGGAACGCGCAGGGTACCACTTCCACCACCGCTTTGTGTATGATTTTCCACGCACTGCAGGCGGCGCTGATTGAGCATACCGGTTATCAGGCAGAGCAGTTTGCCCTCATTCATCCCGGCGGAGCCGTGGGCGAGCGCCTGAACCACAAGGCTTTGTGAGGCGGTTATGTACATAGGAATTGATTTAGGCAGTACCAACATCAAAGCGGCGATTTATGATCAGGATTTTCACCTCATTGACCGGCAGAGCCGTCCCGTAGTGTATATACGGGAAAATGGCTTTGTAGAGTTCAACGGGGTAACTTACTGCGCCGAGTTGGTGGAACTTTTGAAAAGTATGGTAAAGGCCAACGGTATTACCGAGGTTCGGGAACTGGCCTTTACCGGTCAGGCGGAGTCTTTGGTGGTGGTAGGCAAGGACGGAAAGCCCTTGATGAACGTTATTTCTTGGATGGATGAGCGGTCGGTAAAAGAGTGTGAAGAACTGTCTGAGAAATTTTCCGAGGAAGTCTGTGAGGCAGTTACCGGACAGATGGCGGTGCTTCCCACTTGGCCGGCTACCAAAATCCAGTGGTTGCGGAACAACCGTCCCGATGTCTACGAAAATGCCGAAACCTATATGCTTTTAAAGGACTATGTGGTGTACTGCCTCACCGGCAAGAAACTCTCGGATATGTCCATCGCTACCTTTAGTTTCTACTTTGATATTTACAACAAGTGCTACTGGAAGGAAATGCTGGAAGCCATCGGCATTACCGAGGAAAAATTGCCGAAACTTTGCCAGCCTTGTACCGTGGCGGGAAATCTTCTGCCGGAAATTGCCCGACAGATGGGCTTGACCGCCCAAACCAAGGTCAATGTGGGCACACTGGACCACTTTGCCGGTATGATTGGCACCGGCAATATCGCCCCCGGGGGCATTACGCTGTCCACCGGTACGGTGATGGCGATGGCCACCATGTGCGGCACGCCCACCCCGAAAAGTTGCGGTTGCGCTATGCACTACGGCTTTTTGCCGGACACGTATGTGATGCTTCCCGTTGCCGAAAGCGGTGGTGTGAGTTTGGAATGGTTCCGCAGGAACTGTATGCAGACGGACTATGACACAATGAACAAGGAACTTGCCCAGCGCGAGCCGAAGGACTTGCTGTTTTTGCCTTATTTGGTGGGCACCAATGCACCGGAATTTGACTCCGGCGCCACCGGCGTATTTTGGGGTCTGCGTCAGGAACACGACGCCATCGATATGGCCGGCGCGGTGATGGAAGGCGTCAGTTTTGTGCTGAAAAAGAACTGCTTGCACATCGCCCAAAAGGGAGTGAACCTCACCGGCATTATTGCCACCGGCGGCGGCGCAAAAAGCCCCATTTGGTGTCAGATGCAGGCGGACATTACCGGATTGCCCGTGCATATCCCCGGGGAAAAAGAGGCGGCCTGCTTAGGTGCGGCAATGATTTGCGGCGTGTCCGACGGTCGGTTTGCTGATTTTACGCAGGCGGTGGACGCTTGCGTGGAAATGGAAAAGCATTATTCCCCCAATCCCACAGCCCGACTGGAACAAAAGTTTAAGAAATTCTGCGCCCTTTATGAGGCGTCTTTAAAAATCAATGAACTGTAAGAGAGGAAACAGATATGGCAATTTTAGCCCCTTCGATTTTGTCGGCTGACTATATGCACTTTGCCGAGGATATGGCAAAGACCAAGGCTGACGGCGCAAAGTGGTTGCATGTGGACATTATGGACGGCCACTTCGTCCCCAATCTGTCCTTCGGTTATTCTTGGGTCAAGGCTATGCGGAAAATTACCGATTTGGTGCTGGATGTGCATCTGATGATTGACACCCCCATCAAGTACGCAGAGGAATTCTGCAAGGCCGGTTCGGATTATTTGACCATCCATGTGGAAGCAGATACCGAAGAAAATATCCATAAAACGCTGGAATTGATTCGCTCTTTGGGGGTAAAACCCGGCATTGTGGTCAAGCCTAAAACGCCGGCAGAGGCCATTTTGCCCTTTATCCGTGAGGTGGATATGGTGCTGGTGATGACGGTGGAGCCCGGTTTTGGCGGCCAGAAATTTATGGCGGATATGATGCCCAAACTGAAGAAAATCCGTCAGATGTTGGACGAAGTCAACCCCGCTTGCCACTTGGAAGTGGATGGCGGTGTGGATTTGGTCACCGCAGAAACCTGCAAGGAAAACGGTGCAAATGTGTTGGTTGCCGGCTCTGCTTTCTTCGGCAGTGCGGACCGGAAAACCTTCTGCGAAACCATCGAAAAATAAAACAAACCCGAGTGCATAATTGCACTCGGGTTATTTTTTTAAACTGTCCATATGGCGTTTGATTGCCTCAAAGGATTTGTCGCTGATGGCGTGTTCCAATCGGCAGGCATCTTCTGTGGCAGTTTTCTCATCTACGCCCATCATTATCAGCATTTGACCTAGAAGGGTGTGCCGTTCATAGATTTTGTTGGCCACGGATAAACCGCTGTCGGTCAGGGTGATGTAACCGTCTTTGTCTACGGCGATGTAACCGCCGTTTTTCAGCAGACCCACGGCTCGGCTGACACTGGGTTTGGAGTAGCCCATATGCTCGGAGATGTCCACGGAGCGGACAGCACCGTTTTTCTTTTGTAACACATGGATGGTTTCTAGGTACATTTCTCCGGATTCGTGAATGCTCATCGGGTATCCCCTTTCTTGATTTTCTCGATTATACCATAGAAGGGGAACAATGGCAAGTATGTATCGAGGATTGCGTTTGCAACCCTCGGGAGGACTTACTGCATACCCTGCTCGTAAGCCTCAATCATCTTCTTGACCATCTGGCCACCGACGGAGCCGGCTTCACGGCTGGTCAGGTGACCGTTGTAACCATTGGTCAGGTTGACGCCGACCTCGGAAGCGGCCTGCATCTTGAACTTGTCCATAGCCTCGCGAGCCTGAGGAATGTTGATAGAATTGTTGTTCTTCATGGTGTTTCTCTCCTTTTTTGGGCATACTTTTGATATCTGTGTGTATGCCTTTTTTCTTCGGAAAGTCCAACACTTTCCGAAAAAAGCGTTTTTCTTTCCTTGACCCTATCTTTGCCCAAAAAGGTAAAAATATAAATGTTTCTTTTCGGAAAAGAACACATTTTTTGGAAAAGAAGAAGTGTCCGCGTGTGAAAGATGTGTGACATTGTCGGAAAGACGCGTTTATACATTAGAATTGAATATAAATGCGAAATAATTGGATATAAATATGATAATATGAATAAATCAAATATTTTAGGATTGTTTTTTCAAAAGAATATGTATTTGAGAGGTGAACAAAATTTTGTATGTCAAGGAAAATGAAACAAAAATATGCGCAAAATAAAGACAAACGATTTCGAAAGGAGTACTCGCGTAGTAAGGGGGAAAATAACAGATTATGGATAAATATACCGTTGACAATCGGGGTGTTCTTCTGTATAATAAAAAGGTAATTTTTCTTCCCTGAGCCTGATGGGTGGGGGTGTAAAATGTAGAGTATTCTAAGAAAGGACAGTAAGATGAATACAAAGACATTATTGTATATTTTCAAGAGAATCGGTTTGGCTTTGCTGACCGTGTGGATTGTCATTACCATTACTTTTTTTGTCACCCGTGCTGTGCCTGGCGGCCCGTTTTTGGGAGAGAAGGCGCTGTCTGATGAGGCAATTGCGGTTCTGAACGCAAAGTACGGTATGGACAAACCGGTATTCGAACAGTATACAACCTATTTGCAGGATATTGCATTGCGGTTTGATTTTGGTCCGAGTTTGAAGGACCGCGGCCGTGACGTTATCGACATTATTGCTGATGGTATGAAAGTTTCGGCCCTTTTGGGCGTGAGTGCAGCCGCATGTGCCACCGTGATTGGTGTCATTTTGGGTGCTGTGGCGGCATTGCGTCGAAATAAAATCATCGATAAGGTGATTATGGTGATTACCACCGCGTTTGTGTCCATGCCCTCCTTTATTATGGGTACGTTGCTACTGTTGATTTTTGCGCTGAAATTAAATATGGTGCCTGCAAACGGCGCTACAGAGGGCGGTCTTATTCTTCCCATTATCACCTTGGCATTGTATCCGGCAGCGTATATCACTCGATTGACCCGTTCTTCCATGCTGGATGTGTTGGGACAAGATTACATCCGGACTGCCCGGGCAAAGGGTGTGGCGCCGGTGAAGGTGATTTTTGGTCATGCCCTGAAAAACTCTCTGATTCCCGTGATTACATATTTGGGACCTATGTTGGCGTATATTGTTACCGGTTCTTTGGTGGTAGAGCAGATTTTTGCAGTGCCCGGCATTGGCAGAGATTTTGTCAATAGCATTACCAACCGTGACTATCCCTTGATTATGGGTACGACAATCGTGTTGGCATCGTTAATTGTCATTATGAATTTGGTCAGCGATATACTTTATAAGGTTGTCGACCCCAGAATTACCTTGGAGTAAGGAGGTGGTTGGAATGAAAAATCCGTTTAATATGCATGTGGATGTGGAAGATTTTTTGCCTGCCACCGATGCGGAAAAAGAATATATGGTGCAGATGCGCCCCGCTACGACTTTCTTTAAAGACGGCGTGAAGCGTTTGCTGAAAAATAAGGTTGCCACAATCAGTTTGGTTTTAATTGTAGTCATTACCTTAACTTCTATTTTTCTGCCGATGTTTTGGCCCTATGGCTACGAGGAACAGTTGGGTCAGGGTTGGGGAAAACCCATGGATCCGTCCTATAATAATTTAGCGCCTTTTGAGTACGGTGAAACCGAGCAGGCCAAAATTGAAGCAGGGGAGAGCGTCTTCCCGCATATTTTTGGTACAGACTCTCAAGGCCGTGACTATTTCATTCGTGTGGTTTACGGTACCCGTATTTCTCTGGCAGTCGGCTTTTTTGCCAGTATCATTGTGCTCATCATCGGTATGACCATCGGCTCTATTGCCGGTTATATTGGCGGTAAAGTGGACTTGGTCATTATGCGTATCGTCGATATTATTTATTCTCTGCCGGATACCCTGATGGTCATTTTGCTGGCATCTGTTTTGAAGGTCAGTTTAGGCGCTTTGATTGAAGGAACAGCCCTAGAGGACTTGGGCAGTAATATGATCAGTTTGTTTATGGTGTTTGCTCTGCTGTATTGGGTGTCTATGTCCCGTTTAATCAGAGGTCAAATTTTGTCCTTGAGAGAGCAGGAATATGTGCTGGCAGCGAAGGCGGCCGGTGCAAAATCCGGCTGGGTTATCCGCAAGCACCTCATTCCAAACTGCATCAGTGTGGTGATTATTTCCACAGCGTTGCAAATCCCCAACGCAATTTTTACGGAAAGTTATCTGTCTTTCTTGGGTCTGGGTGTAAATGCCCCCATGCCCAGTTTAGGCTCTCTGGCTTCCGATGCCCTGAACGGCATTATGTCATATCCCTATCGCCTTGTGATCCCTGCGGTCGTTATCAGCTTGATTGTGCTGTCGCTGAATTTGTTTGGCGATGGTTTGCGCGACGCCTTTGATCCCAAGCTGAAGAACTAAAGAAAGGAGCATACCTATATGGCATTGCTTGAAGTGCGCGATTTGCATACCGCCTTTACGACCCCCGCAGGTACAGTCAATGCGGTAAACGGCGTCTCCTTTAACCTAGATCACGGAAAAGTTCTGGGTATTGTGGGAGAATCCGGTTCCGGCAAGTCCGTGACCGCCTACTCCGTGATGCAAATCTTGGAAAAAAACGGTCAAATTGTATCCGGCTCTGTTAAGGTAGACGGACAAGAACTGGTCGGCGCCGGTGAGAAGGTTATGAAGACCATCCGGGGAAATAAGATTTCTATTATTTTCCAAGACCCTATGACGTCCTTAAACCCTACTTACACAATCGGCCATCAACTGATGGAAGCGATTTTGCTCCATACCGATCGAAATAAGAAACAAGCCTATGAGCGGGCTGTGGAAATGCTTCGGCTGGTTAATGTGAATGAGCCGGAAAAGAGAATGAAGCAGTATCCCTATGAATTTTCCGGAGGTATGCGCCAAAGAGTGATGATTGCCATGGCGCTGGCTTGTGAACCGGATATTTTGATTGCGGATGAACCGACCACTGCATTGGATGTGACTATTCAGGCACAGATTTTGGAACTGATGCAGTCGCTTCAGAAGGAACTGGGTATGGCGATTATTATGATTACCCACGACTTAGGTGTGGTTGCCCAGATGTGCGATGAAGTGATTGTTATGTATGCCGGCTCAATTTGCGAGCAGGGTACAGCCGATGAAATTTTCTACAATCCCAAGCATGAGTATACCAAGGGCTTGATGCGTTCCATTCCCACTGTGGGAAATGATGGGGCGCGATTGGAGCCTATTTCCGGTACTCCCATTGATTTGCTCAATATGCCTGCCGGATGTCCGTTTGCACCTCGCTGTGAGGCGGCTATGAAGATTTGCCTTAGGGAGCGGTGTCAGCGGATGCAATTAAATGAGGATCACCAAGCCGCCTGCTGGATGAATGTAAAAGAGGTTATGGAAGAGGAAGGCGGTGAGACCCAATGAGCGAGAATTTACTGGAAGCAAAAAATCTAAAAGAGTATTTTAGCATCAGCACAGGTCTTTTTTCCGCCAAGCCTTTGAAGGCGGTAGATGATGTTTCCTTTGCAATCCGGAAAGGCGAGACCTTGGGGCTTGTCGGTGAGTCGGGTTGTGGAAAAACAACTGTCGGCAGAACAATTTTGCATCTGTATAAGCCGACGGCTGGTGAAATTTGGTTCAAAGATAAAAAAATTGAAACCAAGGCGGATATACTGGAGTATCGAAAGAAATCCGCTATGGTGTTTCAAGACCCCTATTCTTCTCTGAACCCCCGAATGACTGTTTCGGATATCATTGGCGAACCCTTGGATATTCACAAACTGTACGACAATAAAAAAGAACGGGAAGAAAAAATTCTGGATTTGATGAACAAAGTGGGGCTCAATTCCGAGCACGCTAGCCGATATGCCCACGAGTTTTCTGGCGGTCAGCGTCAGCGCATCGGCATTGCCCGGGCTTTGGCAACAAGTCCGGAGTTTGTGGTGTGTGATGAGCCGGTTTCCGCATTGGATGTTTCCATTCAAGCGCAAGTTATCAATATGTTTGATGAACTGCAGGATCAGATGAACTTAACTTATCTGTTCATTGCCCACGACTTGCTGGTTGTTCGCCATATTTCCGACCGGATTGCGGTGATGTACTTAGGTAAGATGATGGAACTTGCCGATGCAAAAGAAATTTATGACCATCCGTTGCATCCCTACTCCAAGAGCCTGATGTCTGCCGTGCCGGTACCGGATCCGAAGGTGGCAAGAGCCAATCAGCGCGTGGTACTCTCCGGAGATATTCCCAGCCCCTTGAATGCACCTTCCGGTTGTCCTTTCCGAACCCGCTGCCCCTACGCTTGTGATGCTTGCGCCGAGGCTATGCCGGAATTGCGGGAAGTGTCTGCCGGTCACTTTGTGGCTTGCCACAGAGTGGAAGAGATTCACTAATACCCATTTTAGTGTCTCATTTCTCCGTTCGGATTGCCGTACTGTAACGGAGTATGAATATAAACAGCGAATGTCAAAAAACGAAATTTGAAAGGAAGAAAGCAAAATGAAGAAATTATTTGCAATGCTTCTGGTAGTTGCTATGATGTTGAGTTTGGTTGCCTGCGGCAACAAGACAACTGGCGAACCTACCGGCGGCAATACTCTGGTAAAACCCAGCACTCCCGAAGAAATCGCAGCCGCAGAGGCTGAGATTCGTTACGCTGTTGGTCTTCTGTTAGACCGTAACTACATTGTAGAAAATGTTTCCCAAGCCGGTGAAAAGCCTGCAAACTCCTTCGTCGCAGACGGTATGGCAGACATCAACGGCGGCAACTTTGCTGTCAATGCCGGTGAAGGCAACGGTAAGGGCTACTACAGTGTTGATAAGGCTGATTTTGAAGCAAACTTCAAAGAGGCAATTGAAATTTTGAAGAAGTATTATGAATTTGACGGCAAAAAGTTCACAAACTTCCCCACTTTGGCATACATCTACAATACCGCAGATAACCACAAGGCTATCGGCGAATATATTCAGGGCGCATTGGATGGCGTTGGCATCAAAATGACTCTGGAAAATCAGGAATGGAACACCTTCCTGAACACCCGTAAGGACGGCAACTTCTCTATCGCCCGTAATGGCTGGGTTGCAGACTACACAGATCCTATCTGCTTCTTGGATATGTGGATTTCCGGTTCCGGCAACAACGATGTCCAGTTCGGCAAGGGCGACCACGAGAAACTGGCTGTTTATGACTTGGATCTGACCAAGTTCGGTTACGAAACCAAGGTTGAGAACGGCACTTGGGCTGAAACCTATGATGTCCTGATCGCTACCATCAAGTCCTGCACCGATGCTGAAAAGCGTTTTGCTATGATGCACTTGGCTGAGGATATGCTGATGGATACCGGTTGCTTGACCCCCATCTACAACTATACTGACCTGTATATGCTCAGCCCCAAGGTTAAGGGCTTCTACTCCATCCCCTTGGGCTACAAGTTCTTCCAAAAGACTACTGTGGACGGCAAGGGCGATTCTCTGCCCATATGTTTGGCTTCCGAGCCTGACACCATCGACCCCGCTTTGAACTCCGCTGTGGACGGCGCAACGATGCTGTGTCAGTTGTTTGCCGGTCTGGCTAAGTGGAACCAGAAGGAAGACGGCACTTTGGAAGTGGTCGCTGACTGCGCTGAAGAACTGGTTGCCGGCGTTAAGAATGACGATGGCACAGTTACTTACACATACAAGTTGAAAGACGGCTTGAAGTGGTCTGACGGCAAGGCCATGTCCGCTAAGGACTTCGAGTTCGCATGGAAGCGCGCTGCTTCTGAAGAATTGGCTGCTGACTACGGCTATATGTTCGATGTGATCAAGGGCTTTGACGCTGAGAAGGCCTGCGCTACCGAAGAATTTGCAGTTAAGGCTATCGACGACAAGACTCTTGAGGTTACTCTGAAGAACGCTGTTGAGTACTGGAATGAGTTGTTGGCATTCCCCGTTTACTTCCCCGTCCGTGAGGATGTTGTGAAGAACGAAAAGTGGGCCACCGACCCCAGCACTTATGTCTGTAACGGTGCTTACACCGTGACCGGGTGGGACCATGACTCTGTCATTACCATGACCAAGAACGCAAACTATCACGATGCCGCCGCCGTCACCATGAACGAACTGAAGTTCTACTTGTCTGATGATGCCAATAATATGCTCACCAACTACAAGAACGGTGATTGGTTGCTTATCGATGATGTGCCCACCAACGAAATTGCGAACCTGAAGACCCAATATCCTGAGGAATTTGTGATTGCCGGTCAGATTGGTACATATTACGTCTGCTGGAACATCAACGAAAGCCTGCTTCCCGAATAATTTGAAATACCCGCAATAAAAGGTCGGACCTGCAAAGGTCCGACCTTCTTTTATCTACAAAACTGATTGAAATAATCGTACAAGGGGATGAGTTTTTCTAAAAATTCCCCGACGCGGCGGCTCAGGTCCGGACCGAAGGTGTTTTCGGAAAATTCCTCGGTGACGGTGCAGTCGATACAGCCTTTCCAAGCAAACAGTGTTTCCAATTCCTTGGTGGGGGCAGGCTTGGGGCGTTTGTATGTTTCTGCGGTGACGGGAATGCCGGTGGCTTTTTCCGTCTTTTTCAGCAGGGATAGGATTTCCTTGGGGTTGGATGCCCAACGCCGGCGCATTTGTTCCAATACTGTGGAGGAAGGTTTGTAGAAGAAAAAGCCGTAACTGATGCCCTCGGGACGGATTTCAAAGTACAGACAAGGATGCTCTGCCCACCAAGCCACATCTTTGCGAATGCAAATCCAAAGGCTTTCCTTATAGGGCAGGGGGTGGTGCATACGGGCATCTCGATAGATACGGCTGACCTTTAACAAATCACCGGACCTATCCAAAAAAGGCGCAAATAATTCTTTGCCCAAAGCCTTCATCGGCTCATATAAGTGGTTTACATAATCTTGTTTGTGGGCGAGAAACCAATCCCGATTGTTATTCAGGCGGATGCCCCAAAGAAAGTCCACCGTTTCGGGGGAAAAACCTGCAAACATACGATACCTCCGCAATTTTTTCTGTAGGGTGGTATTCTGCCATCCGCTACTTGCTGTAACATTTGTTTTATTTTACTTTGTTTCATGAAAATTTGCAAGTGCCTTGACTTAGGGTGTATAATACTATTAGATACAAAAAGGGGGAATTTTTATGGTATATCGTATGCAGGTAGCGGGTCTTTGGCGGGAACTGCCCATTTGTCCCGTGTCGGACACGCTTTCTATTGCCGGTTTTGTGATTTTCGGGGACCAAGAACTGACTGTGGCTTGCGCAAAGGAATTGCTGGCTCGGGCGCCGGAATATGATTATATTCTGACCGCAGAGGCAAAGGGTATTCCTCTTGGCCACGAAATGGCGCGTCAGGCAGGGGCGGCCAAGTATTTCTTGGCGCGGAAAGAGCCCAAACTCTATATGACCGGCGTATTTTCCGCCACGGTGAAATCCATCACCACCGCCAAGGAACAGACCTTGTATTTGGACACGGCGGACGCGGAAATTATGAAAGATAAGAGAATTCTCATTGTGGACGATGTGATTTCCACCGGTGAGAGTTTGAAGGCGCTGGAAGCGTTGGTAGAAAAAGCAGGCGGTGTCATTGCCGGTCGTATGGCGATTTTGGCAGAGGGGGATGCCCAGCAAAGGGAGGATATTATTTATCTACATAAACTGCCTTTGTTCCATCCTGACGGCACACAAATGTAAAAAACGATGCGCAAATTTTGCGCAGAATAATTTTTAAAAATCCAAAAACAGATTGGGACACCGTGACTTTTGCGGTGCCCCTTTTGGATTCCTTTTGGAATACATTTGGATTCCCAGAAGAACAGAAAGGAAAAGAACAGAAAAGAGAAGAATAGAACTGAGAAGAAAAGAGCGGAGAGGAGAAGAATCCGGCTGCGGGAAGCCGGATTGTTTTCTGCGCCCCCGCCCCCTTGATTTTTATAGGGGCTTAAAATTGGTTTTTGTTTACATCAAGACGGAAATTTGCTATAATAGAAAAAATTGTTGCTTGGGAGTGAAACAAAGTGGAATATTCCAATAGTTATGCAAAAGTTTATCTGAATATTATCAAAGAAAATTACCGCGCCATTCGGAAAAAAGCCGGTGCGCCGGTGATGGCAGTGGTCAAGGCTGATGCTTACGGTCACGGCGCTGTGCCGGTGGCGAGATGCTTGAAACGGGAATGTGACTTTTTCGGGGTCGCTGCCGTTGCCGAGGCTTTGGAATTGCGCAATGCCGGTATTAGAACGCCGATTTTGCTGTTGGGTTGGGTAAATCCGGAAGCCTTTCCGGTGTTGGTGGAACAAGACATCCGCCCCACTATTTTTACCCTTGAAGACGGAAAAGCGCTGTCGGCAGAGGCGGTGCGCCAAGGAAAAACCGCCAAGTTCCATATTGCGGTGGACACGGGGATGAGCCGAATCGGTTTTCAGGTAACCCAAGCGGATGCGGACATCTGCCAAGAAATCTGCAACTTGCCCAATTTGTTTGCCGAGGGACTGTTTAGCCATTTTGCCACGGCGGACGAAGGAAATTTGGACAGGGCTAAGGCGCAGGCGGAGCAGTTTTTTGCCTTTGACAAAATGCTTCTTGCCCGCGGGGTGGATGTGCCCATTCGGCACTTGGATAACTCTGCCGGCATTCTAAATTTCGGCTGTCACTGCCAAATGGTGCGGGCGGGGATTATTCTCTACGGTCTGTATCCCAGCGAGGAAGTGGATAGAACTTTGTTGTCTGTTCAGCCTGCCATGAGTTGGCACGCCACAGTCAGCCACATCAAAACCCTGTCTGCGGGCAGACCGATTAGTTACGGCGGTACATACGAAACCCAAAGGGAAACCCGAGTGGCTACGGTTACCGCAGGCTATGCCGACGGCTACCGCAGATGTCTGTCCAATGGGTTTTATGTGCTGATAAATGGGCAGAAAGCCCCGATTTTAGGGCGGATTTGTATGGACCAGTTTATGGTGGATGTGACGGATATTGCAGATGCCCAAGTAGGGGACGAAGTGGTGCTGATGGGCAAAAGCGGAGAGTGGGAAATTTCTGCAGAAGAAATTGCCCAGGCCAGCCAAAGTTTCAACTATGAGCAGGTTTGCGATTTGTCCCGCCGTGTCTGCCGTGTGTATTATGACGAGGAAACAGAACTGTATTCTGTCAATTATTTGCTGGGCAAATGATGGCAGAGGGAATGGAAAAAAGACGGAAATATTTTTCCGCTTTCAGGGTGTAAAATACTCTTAAAAGCGGGTATGATGACCAAAAGAGGGGGTATGCCGAATGGAAAACACCGTTGCGCAGGTTGCGGAGAAGATTTTAAAACAAGTGAAAAAAGTCATTGTGGGCAAGGATGCTGTGCTGGTGTGGGTGCTGACAACGATTTTGTCAGGCGGTCACATTCTGCTGGAAGATATCCCCGGCGTGGGTAAAACCACCATGGCGTTGGCCTTTTCTCGGGCGCTGGGGCTTGATCATAACCGGATGCAGTTTACGCCGGATGTGTTACCCTCGGATGTTACCGGCTACTCGGTTTTAGAGCCGACTACCGGCAAACTCTCTTACCGCCCCGGCAGTGTGCTTTGTAATTTATTCTTGGCAGACGAACTCAACCGCGCCACTTCCCGCACCCAGTCCGCTCTTTTGGAGGCTATGGAAGAAAATCAGGTGACGGTGGACGGGGTGAGCCATAAATTGCCCCAACCCTTTGTGGTGATTGCCACCCAAAACCCCGTGGGTGCGGCAGGCACACAACTGCTGCCCGACAGCCAAATCGACCGGTTTGCGGTGCGCTTGTCCTTGGGCTACCCCTTGCCCGGTGACGAGGTGCAGATGGTGTTAAGCCGTCAGCAGGGAGAGCCCTTGAGCCAAGTGGAGCAGGTGGCCGATACCGCTACTTTGCTTTCTTTGCAGGAGATTGTTCGCGGGACTTATGTGTCGGAAGCGGTGGCGGAATATGTGGTGAAAATCATAGATGCCACTCGTCGCCACGAGCATTTGCTTCGGGGTGGTTCCCCCAGAGCGACTTTGGCGGTGGTATCTATGGCCAAAGCCATTGCCCGTCTTCACGGACGGGACTATGTGGTGCCCAAAGATGTGCAGGAGGTACTGCCGGTGACTTTGCCCCACCGCTTGCAGGTTGTCCCCGGCGCAGAAGTAACGGCAGAGGATGTTGTAAACCTGCTGTTGCGGAAAGTGCCTGCCCCCAAATTACGCTGATATGTGGGGGCGTCGGACAGTGTACCTGCTCTGCCTGATGGCGGGGTTGGTATTTTTCGGATTTTATCGTTTGTGGTTTTCTTGGCTACTGTTGTTGGTAATTCTCGGGTTACCGTGGTTTTCTCTGATTTTGAGTTTGCCGGCAATGTGTACGGCCAAGGTGTTTTTTCGGTGTCCCCCGCAGGTGCAGGCGCAGACGCCGGTGCGAACGGCTTTGCAGGTGCAGTGCGCTTTTCCTGCCCCTCAGGTGAAAAGTCGGGTGCATTTGCACAATACCCTCTCCGGCGACCGGTATGTGGGTCTGCCCGGGGAAAAAGTGCCAACCGACCGGTGCGGGCGGCTGGTATTGCATTGGGACACCATCTATATTTACGATTATTTGGGGTTGTTCCGTCGGAAAATAAAAGACGGACAAGGCTGTGAAATTTACATTTTTCCCAAGATTATCAAAAACCCGATGCCCACCGCCCAATCCGACGGTTTGGTTCACGCTTGGCGTCCCAAACCCGGGGGCGGTTTTTCGGAAAATCGGGATTTACGGCTATACCGCCCCGGTGACAATCTGCGCAATATTCACTGGAAACTCACCGCCAAGGTGGGCAAACCCATTTATGCCGAGCCTATGGAACCGGTGCAAAAAGGGTATGTGTTGTCGGTGTGTCTGTCCGGTGACCTTGAGGATAAATTGGGACGGCTTTTGTATGGCAGTTATGCCCTTTTGGAGCAGGGATTGCCCCATAAGATTTATTGCCGAACCGCCGAGGAAATCTTGGAATTTTCCGTGGAAAACGACAAAGACCTATCTGCCGGTATGCGACGGATTTTGCAAGCAAAGCCTGCGCCCACAGAGCAGAAAGTGTCGGCAGAAGGCGCCCTTTGGTACCACCATATCGGAGGTGGCGCAGTATGAGGCGGGAAAGATTGTATACTGCCCTTTGGGCGGCGATTTTAGGCTTTTTCCTAAGTTTTTCTGCGGTGGGCTGTGTGGTCAGCGCCTTTTCTATGGCGGTGGATATGCAAAGCGTGGCGTGGGTCTGTTTGGGATGCTCCCTTTTGGGGGCGGTGTGCTATAGTTTGCCCTTGGGCCTTGTGCCCGCTGGTGTGTTTGCCTTTAGCCTAGGCTATTTTTGGCAGAACGGAAGCCTTGTGCTGTCTGTGGAATCGTTGCTGTTTCGGATTTCCAAGCAATATCATCAGGGGTACAAATGGCCGATTATCCGCTGGAGCGGACGAATGGCCGAGGATATGGAACACACACTGCCACTGGTCTTATGTCTTTTGGGCGGTGTGATTGCTTGGCTGATTTGCCGGAGCGTTTGCAGAAGAAAAACCGCAATTCCCGCGGTGTTTCTTGCCTTTCTTTGCGTCGGCGCTTGCTTTGTGGTCAACGATACCGTGCCGAAAACGGCGTATTTATTTTTGCTGTTTTTAAGTTTGATTACCCTATTGATGACTGCAGGTGTCCGCCGTCGGGACGAACAGCAGGGCAATAAACTCACTGCCCTGATTTTGCCGGTGACGGCGCTGTGTTTGCTGGTTTTATTTGCCTGTGTGCCCCAAGAAAGTTATTCTGCAGAAACGGCGGAAAAATTGGGACAGCAGTTTATGGACTCCTCTCTGATGCGCTTTATTATGGGCGAAAACGGACAGCCGGTGAACGGCAATACCGTGGACTTGTCCAAGGTGGGGTATCGAGCGGTTGGCAAAAATAAAATTTTGGAAGTGAAGACGGACTTCACCCGCACTTTGTACCTGCGGGGGCGGGCGCTGGATTATTACGACGGCGTCAGTTGGTCTGTAGGGGAAAATGATGAGCTCACTTCCTTGCAATGGCCGTCGGCGTTAGAGCCTGCGGGTGTGGTGGAAATCAGCAGTAAATTCGCCCATAAAATGTTGTATGTGCCTTACTATGCCACTTCGAAAAGTATGCGGGAAAGTCCCTACGGCGTGGACAACGGGCAAGAGTTGACCCAATATTCCTTCAGCACCCTGAAAGCGCCCACTAATGAGGAATTGCAACGGTATCAGGTGGATGTGTATTTGGAGCAGTTAAATTCCCAGCCGGAAGAAGTGAAAGCGTGGGCGGAGCCCCTTGCCCGAGAGGTCACGGCGCAGTCCGGCAGTTTTTATGAAAAGGCTCAACGGATTGCTGAATATGTCCGTAATTCGGCCTCTTACGATACCAACACCCCCCGAATGGGACTTTTGGAAACGGACTTTGCCCGATGGTTTTTAGAGGACAGCGATACCGGTTATTGCGTCCACTTCGCCACGGCAACCACCGTTTTGTTGCAGGCATCCAGTGTACCTGCCCGCTATGTTACGGGGTATACGGTGCAGGTAGTGGCAGGACAGAGCGTGGAAGTTACGGCAGATATGGCTCACGCGTGGTGCGAATATTGGCTACCGGGTTTTGGCTGGACGGTGTTAGAGTCTACGCCGCCGGATTTGCGCACCCAACCCACAGAGCCCACAGTCGCAGAGAACGCTGTTCAGCCGACCCAAGGGCAAATCCAACCCTCGCCCCAGCCCAACACAAAACAACCAAAGACGGATTGGACCGGCTTGTGGATTGGTCTGTGGTGTCTGTTGGCGTTAGCCGGTGTTTGGGGACAGTACCGCCTGCGTCTATGGATACGCAAACGGGGATTTTCCAAGGGTGACGCCAATGCCCAAGGCTTGACTTGGTGGCGCTACACCGAGGAACTGTCCGGCCTATTAGGGGAAGCACCGCCGGATTTGTTGCACGGCCTTGCCCAAAAGGCGAAGTTCAGCCGGTATGTGCTGACGGCGGAAGAACTGGCCGAGTTTGAAGATTATGCCACCCAAGCGGTGAAAAAACTTAAAAAAAGACCGCTGTATTTCCAAGTTTTCTGCCGATTTATCCTTGCGCTGTATTAACGCTGAAAAAAATTATCGAATCCAGTATTTTTTTCTTGCGAAGTAAAAAAAATGTATGTATAATGATGCTATATTTCTAGAAACAATGGAGGATATAGATATGAGTGATGTTCGTCCTGAAACTATGGAACGGATTACGACCAAGGCATTGGCAGATGCTTTTATTGCAGAGCAAGTGGATGCAATCCGCGCCCAAGTAGGCGATAAGAAGGTGCTGTTGGCTCTTAGTGGCGGTGTGGACTCTTCTGTGGTTGCCGCGCTGTTGATTAAGGCAATCGGCAAGCAGTTGACCTGCGTCCATGTGAACCACGGTTTGATGCGTAAAGGTGAGAGCGAGCAGGTTATTGAAGTTTTCGGCAAGGAACTGGATGCAAACTTAGTGTATGTGGATGCTTCCGACCGGTTCTTGGATTTGCTGGCAGGCGTTGCTGAGCCTGAGCGTAAGCGTAAGATTATCGGCGAAGAATTTATCAAGGTATTTGACGAAGAAAGCGCAAAGTTGGAAGGCATTTCCTTCTTAGCGCAGGGCACGATTTACCCCGACATTATCGAGTCCAAGGGCGTGAAGGCGCACCACAATGTGGGCGGTCTGCCTGAGGAAATGGAAATGGAACTGGTAGAGCCCGTCAAACTTTTGTATAAGGACGAAGTCCGTGTGGTTGGCGAGGCTTTGGGTCTGCCCCACGCAATGGTTTACCGTCAGCCTTTCCCCGGCCCCGGTTTGGGTGTCCGTTGCTTGGGCGCGATTACTCGGGATCGCCTCCACGCTCTGCGTGAGGCGGATGCCATTTTGCGGGAAGAGTTTGATAAGTGCGGTCTGGCGGAAAAGGTTTGGCAGTACTTTATCTCTGTGCCGGACTTCAAGTCCGTGGGCGTCCGTGACGGCAAGCGTTACGAAGGCTGGCCTGCCATTTTGCGCGCAGTGAATACTGTGGACGCTATGACGGCCACCATCGAGGAAATTCCTTACGCCACATTGCACCATATCACCAACCGTATCACTCACGAGGTCGAAGGCATCAACCGCGTGGTATTCGACCTGACTCCCAAGCCCATCGGCACCATCGAATGGGAATAAAGTTTCACTAAAATTGACCCCCGAAAACCCCAGTATTTATGCGGGTTTTCGGGGTTTTCTTATTTTTGCGAGTACACAAAAGGTACACGACAACCTAATTTTCAAGGGTGTTTTCACACCAATTTCCCATCAAATTTACCACCTCTTTTTGCTTGTTTGGGTATAAATGCGAATATGTTTGCAAAGTTGTTTTTATGTCTTCATGACCTAATCGTTCGCTAATTAGAATTGGCGAACAACCAAGTTCAACCAACAAACTGGCGTGGCTGTGACGTAAATCGTGTACCCGAATCATTTTGACTCCACTTGCTTCTATACCTCGCTTTAATTCCTGCGACAACCACTTCTTTGTTACCGGAAACAATCTTTGCTTTGAGCCTTCTTTTGGCAGTGTGTTTATGTACTGCTGAAGGATAACACAAACCGCAAGTGGTAATGCGATTTGACGATTACTTTTCGGTGTTTTTGGTGGTAGCAACAGATCCCTACCATTCAGCCGTGCATAGTTTTTGGATATCTTTATAGTTTGCGTATCAAAATTGAAATCCTCCGGCACTAATGCCAGTAGCTCACCCGAACGCATACCCGACCAAAACAACAAACTAAAAATGGTATGAGATAACATATCGTCACTTATTGCTTTTTCAAATAATCTAAACTCTCTCAGCGTCCAAAACTGCATCCCTTCCGCTTGTTTCTTACCCATCGCACCGCATTGTTTAGCGGGATTCTCTCGCAACCCGTAAAAGCGACAGGCAAAATTCATAATTGCAGATAACTGGTTATGAATCGTTTTCAGATAAGTTTCTTTGTAGTTGTTTGGATGATTCAGCAATTCTGTTTGCCAATTACGCACCGTGATGGCAGTGATCTCGTTCAGCTTTAAATGACCGAAATACGGTAAAATATGTTCCCTAATAAGATATTGCTTTCCACTTAGTGTGGTCGGTCGTACTCTCGGTTTGCAATCTTCAAAATATACGTCAACAAACAATGAAAACTGCATATCACAAGACTTTGAATGTCGTGCTATAAAATCAATTTCATATTCTTTTGCCTCCTTTTGTAGTCGAAATCCCATTTTCTTTTTTTGTTTCTTTTTCCCACTCCAATCTTCATAAACAAATTTGCAATACCACCTCCCGGTCTTTTGATCTTTATAAGTAGGCATTTTTAATACCTCCTATCAGTTTTGCTTTGCGCATACTATCATCTCCTTATAGCAAGAAATCAAATAATATTATAAATTTTGCTATGGATATGACATTATGTGTATGGGTATTCAATTGGAATATCGAAAAATGCCGATTCTCCTTGAAAAAATCACGAAGTCGTGATATAATAAATAAAATCGTTCTTTCGGAGGTGCCATATGGCGATTTGTTATGATAAACTTTTTCATTTAATGATCGATAAAAGAATTACAAATGCACAACTGAAGGATATATCGGGCGTTAGTGCAAATATTATCACGCGCCTGAAGCGTAATGAATACGTTTCATTAGAAAGCGTAGAAAAAATATGTAAGAGCCTTGAATGTGGTGTTGACGATATATTAGAATTCACCCCGGATTAAGTTCCCGATGCGGTATGGTAATTTATTGTAATATACAAAGCACGTCACTTCGATTATAGAAAGGTGCTTAATTACGGAGGTATGCAGTTATGGAGTTTTCGCAAGCACGAATTAATTTTAATCACGATTATGCTACTAAAACAATTTTACCTAAATCGTTTTGTACGGTAGACGGTAGGTTCGTTGAAAATATTACTATCAAAGATGTACACGGACAGCCTAATGAAGAATTTTATAAATGGGAATTCATTTATAGTATGATTCAGTCGGGAAGGATTCCTAGCCGAGACTATATAGGAGCTGAAATCTATTTCCCAAAAGGAAATATCCATTCCGACCCTATAAAAGTTGATTCTGTCGTTTTCTCTGATATCTCTTGGATTGATTATTATCGAAAGTATAGAGCCAATCCCAAGGATGTAGATTCATTGCAAAAAGTCAGAGAATTAGCTGTTGAAGTTATTGAATACAAAAGAAACGATAAGTCCATTGAGCAGGTGTTTAGTTCTCAAGTTAAGGCAGCAATGAAAGAACCTGATAGCCCGTTTGTTCTTGGGATATACTATGATACCGGAAGACTATTTCTTTTTAAAAGAATTAAAGATGAAATTACCCGTTTTGATAATAGTTTGAGTTTCCCTACGAGTCAGAGAATTCTTGAACAGTATCAACTTGAAATCACAGATCCGTATTATACGATCCCCACGCTTGATAATTTATCTAAAATCATTAATAAAAGCGAAAAAACAGATAGAAGCCAGTTGCGTATTGAAGATCTTGATATCGTTTATACCATTCAAGATGACAACATGAAAAATGCACTTAATTCTATAATGCGTGTTTTGGATTCCGTTAGCTTGTCTAATGAAGAAGGATATATGATTCTGATTCAGCTTATCGCAATGAAGATTTATGACGAAAAGCAAAGAGAGGATCATGGTGGTTATATTCAGTTCTACATCAATGAAGATGAATACTATCAAGGTAATCTGAATATTGCTTCTGTTCAAAAATTTATTACCAGAATGAAAAATTTATATAAAGAGGCAAGGGCTTACTATAATAACATTCTGGGTGAAAATAAAATCGTATGGACTCAAGAAAAACATGTAAAGGTTGCAAATGAAATTGTAAGGCAATTTCAGGACTATTCTTTTGTCCGTTCAAGCAACAATGATTTATATCAGCTTATTTTTTATAACTTTGCAACAAAATTTCAAAAAGATGAAAAGGCGCAGTTCCTTACTCCGCTGCCGATCATCGATTTTATTGTAAAGATTGTAAATCCTAAAGCCGGCGAGACTATTTGCGATCCTTGTTGTGGAATTGCCGATTTCCTATCAAAGAGCTATGTTAATGCAGATATGAAGCTGGATGATTGTCAACTTTTTGGATTTGACAATGATTATAATATGACCGTTTTAGCCCAGCTTAATATGCTCTTAAACGGCGATGGTAATGCAGTAATTAAATATGTCCCTGAATATGGTACAATTAATCAGAAATACACTATCGATAGAAGAATTGTGACACTGAATAGTGAAATGCACAAGGGCGGAAATTGGGATAATTGGTACGATGAGACAGAGTTGATGCAGTACGATGTAATTCTAACCAATCCCCCATTTGGAAAAAATAGAAGCCTTGATTTATCCAATGCACATGATTTAGAGGTCTCCAACCTTTATGAATTATATGACAAATATACTGAGACCAATCCCAAGTCAGGATTGGATAAGGGAGTCGTATTTCTTGAAAATGCAATACGCCAAATTAAAGAAGGCGGAAGATTTGCAATTGTACTTAGCAATGCTATTATGTCAAATAATACATGGCCTTTTGTTCGTCAATGGGTAATGGAAAGGATAAGAATAGTGGCCTTGTTTGACTTACCTGAAAACGTGTTTGCAGAAACCGGAGTTAATACAACTATTCTTGTCGGATATAAACCTTCAAAGGAACGGCTGGCAGAGTTAATTGCTGATGATTACTCAGTGTTTACAAGAGATATTTTAAATGTCGGCTATAAAAAGAAAACATCAAAAAGAACAGTTAAGTTTGATAATGATTACGCTCTTGATCCGGATACTTTTGAAACCATAACTAATGTAGAGGGTGAATCCGTGCTTAATGAGGACTTCACTCATATCATAAAAGAGTTTAAGGAATGGTGTGTTAATCAAGAACTTGACCTAAAAAAATTGTTCTTGGAGTAAAAAATATGCATGAATTAATAGTACCAACTGAGGTCAAAATCTCAGAAATAAAGGCAAATGCATCATTATCGCCTAATAATTATAAAAAACTTACAATCAAGAATAAAAAACAACATCCCATTAATTATTACTTGGATGAAGTTCCTTATCAAAAAGGGATTGAGCCAGGAAGTAGTGCATATGTTCCCAAATCACAACAGCATTTTTTAAGAAATAGTTGCATTAATGACATTCAATTTTCTGTAGATAAAAGCAAATATATTTATCTCAATCCAAATTATTTCAATGATTCTATGGTTACCAATGGTGATGTATTGTTCTGCACAGATGCAAATATTGGTGATTGTTGTTTATTCATTAGTGATAGCGAAAGTGTTGGATTTTCCTCTGGCATAATTAAACTCAATTTCAAAAATGAAAAATATAAATATTATGTGATTGCATTTATGCGTGATGATTATTTCCGTGAGCAATTAAATGCAAAAACCCCAAAGGGTGCTACCATAAGACATTCTGGAGATTTGTTTATGGAATGTCTTATACCTGATGCACCGGAAGAATGGGTTTATTCTATTATTGAATCACTTATAAAAAACATCGCTTACTCCGAGTATATCTCCGAGAAAAAGCTTAGAAAAAGTGAGCAATTAATTCATGAAGAGATAATGATTCAAGAGTTTCCATATGTTAATCCATCGGTGAAACAATTGCAAAGTCAAGCAAGGTTAGACTCAGGAATTTACTCGAACACAGTCTTTCAGTGGAAGGAAAACATAAGAAATTACAAGTATGGATACTCAAATCTTGAACAATTCGGGTTTGAGTTAAAACGCGGACCGAATCTTGCAAAACGTGATTTGGGTAGATCAATTCAAACTGATATATACCGAGCCGGTTATAATGTTTTGATTTATCCAAGCGATATTTCACCAGCAGGATACATTCAGAAAGTCTCATACCTTGGAGCTAGAAATCCAATTTGGTTTTTGGGGAAACGTGATATATTATTTGCGGCTGAAGGAACCGTTGGGAAAACCTTTGCGGTTTGTGATGAAACCATGCATTTTACAACTAACTTCCATGGTACAATCATTCACCCTAAAACAAATCGTGTTCCATTGAAAAAAAGTGTATTTTTGGCATTATATTTAAACTATCTTCGTCAAAGTCGCATTTTCGAACGCATGTCTGTTGGGGCTAATGGAGGCAGTTTTGCTGTTGGCTATTGGGATAATATTCTGATTCCAAAAGTTGATGGAAGTTTTATGGATCAACTCGCTGTTCTTTATAATAATGTTGTTGAATTAAATCCTGCGGTTTTTAACCGAGAGTTGCTTGAAGAAGCTGGAATTTACCAACTCAATAGCTTTTTAATTAAATGTAAAGCTTTATTAAATCGGTTGTGCAACGATATAAAAAACAACAGTTTACAAAAGCAAGAGTTTTATATGGATATGGTAAATTAGTCGCAAAATACGTCTGGCCATAACTATACCAAAATAGCAAGAGGTTTATATATGAAACATGAAATCTTTGATAAAACTTTAAAAATAGTTGATACAGACATCACTTTTGAACAAATCTACGATAAAGAATATATCCCAAAGGAATATTTAGAAGACATTAAAAAAGCCAACCTTCTTATTATTCCTAATGAGGGCTTCCGCGATACGGGTGATGTTCTTTTTCCTGAAACGACACGAGAGTTTTTGGATTTTATTCGTGATTCTTCGGGGGATGATGTAGTTGCCGATATTGCAATTTCTGATGAAGATTTTCAACGTATTGAATTGCATTCTGCTGCAATTGAGGTTGCAACAATTATTGTCGAATCGGCAATTTTCAATATTGCGATTGGCATTATTTCTGCATTCCTATATGATCTAATAAAAAAATATCATCGAACTCCAGAAGAAACTTCTGCTAAGGTGAAAATTGTTACAAAAGAAACGAAAACCAAAAAGAGCAAAATGATCACCTATGAAGGACCGGTGTCTGGTGTGAAAGATGCGTTAGATCAAGCGGCAAAAGATTTATTTTCAGAAGGTCAAAAGAATGACGACTAAAGAAATAGAAGACTATTTGTCTAAAAAAAACGATCAACTGGATAGCGGTATTGGAGAACAAATAGAAAACCTTCGTCTTGAAGCAATTGCCGATAGAAATGAAGCCCAAGCAAATTACTATTGGTGTTTAAGGCAAATATATAAAATACAAAAAGGATTTGTTTCGGCAATACAAGCTCTTAAAGAGAAAAAGTATGAAGATGCTTGGCTTACATTTGACCATATGGATATTGCTCTAAGCAATTTGGAAAGTAATTTTGATATAGAACAGGATAACGATAGATATCATTTGGTGTTTATTGGAAGAATGATAAAAGAGTATCAAAAACTGTTTCCGTATCATCACTTTTTAAGCAGAGAAAGCATCATCAAAGCTGAAAAATGTACAATTTGTGGTCAACCAATATCTCTTCGTCACCCTTGCGGTCACAAAGTTGGTAAACTTTATATGGGTGAGTTGTGTTTGAGAGAAGTAACTGATATGGAGTTTAAGGCGTTTAGTATTGTTACGGATCCATTCGATAAATACACATTCGTGAAACTAGAGGGCCAAGAGTACAACTATGGCATGCTGGAACAACTGATGCCAGAAATAAATAGTCCGTATGATGAATTCCATATCGAAACAACAAAAGTTAAGAAACCTGAATTTAAAACTATCGGTCGAAATGCGCAATGCCCGTGTGGCTCTGGTAAAAAATATAAAAGATGCCACCTTGGAACACCAGACGAAATGATGGATCATCACATAGTAAAAATGGAAAAACCAATAGCTCAAAAAAATAAGTTTGTCGGGTATTTTGGTACATGGAAATAAATTGACTTTCATGCTTAATTTGATGAACGAATCAAGCATGAAAGTCAATGTTAAAATGCGTCTTTGAGAATAGTGAGATACCTGATACATTTGAGGTACACGGAAAGTACACAAAAAACTTTTTCAGAGCAAAAATCAGACTTTTCAGTGAGAAAATTATAGGAATTTTGGGATTTCTGACATCTGTGAGACCACTTAACACTAGTGAGATAAAACTCAAAACGGAGTGGGAATAAATCCCGCACCTATTTGAGAGAATTAAGAACCCGAAAACCCTTGCAAATCAAGGGTTTTCGGGTTTCTCATTTTACGGAACAATCTTGACTTTGCGGAACATTTGCGGTATCTTTGGGGTATGATTTGCGGAACGATTTCAGCAAAGGAGGATTTGGCTATGAAATATACAACTGTAAATGTTCAGCAACTTACCAACCGAAAAGGCAAGCCTTGGCAGGCAAGGGCAAAATATAAAGATGTGTATGGCAAATGGAAAGAAGTAAGTAAAATGCTTCCCGAAGCAAAAGGCAAGAAAGAAGCTATGCGAATAGCTAAAGAATGGTTAGACCAATTAAATGCCGAAGCTGATTTGATGCCAAATGCAGGAAAGGCAAAGACAGTAGATGAAATCTATAAGGAATATCTGCTTCACCAAGTATCAACAGGAGAAATAGAAAGAAGCACCTATAGCAATACCCTGTATTCCTATAGCAAGTATATTAAGCCTTATTTGGGTGACTATGTCTTTGCAACTGTTGATAAGACAGTATTAAGCGGTTGGCTTACTAAATTATATCAAGCAGGCTATTCGCAGAATACAATACATACTACTTATGCTCGCTTGAAAAAAGTATATAATTACTACTACAACAATGGAGAACTATTAAAAGACCCATTCAAAGGCGTAAAGATGCCTAAAAAGGGAGAAGCAAAAGTAACACACTTGAACAATGAGCAAATGGATAATGTTTTATCAGCTGTCTATTTGGATTTTGAACCACAAGACCCAATGTATGTAGGAATACTATTGGCTTTCTATGCGGGATTAAGGCGTGGTGAGATTTGCGGCTTACGATGGAACGATATTGATTTTTATAGGCACACAATTACTATTAGGTCTGCCGTTGGTGTAAGTAATGGAATTAGTGGCGATTATACGAAGAACCCAAAGAATAAGAGTTCCAATAGAACATTCCCAATGTTGCCACAGTTAGAAGAAGCATTGAAGCAAAGAAAAGTATTGCTTAACCCGCTCGATAGTTGGTATGTAATTGGTGAGAAAGAACAGTTTATGCGACCTCAGCAGTATAACCGCCTGTTTAGTGAGTTTGTAGAAAGAAATAGTTTAGTCGATGCCTATGGTAAAAAGATTGTGCCGCACGGACTAAGGCATAACTTTGCAACTGTTGGTATTCGTGCGGGAATGGATATTGCAAGCTTGGCACTTATGATGGGTCACGCAAGCAGAGCAATGACATTAGATACCTATGGTGATGCAAATGCTGATGCTCTCACACTTGCAAGTGAAAAGCTTAAAGATACATTTAATGACAATACCGAATGGTTTGGACTTGAGGAAGAACAAGAGGACACAGAGGAAGAATAAGAACACACCCGCTCCCGCCGCAGATAATTGCACTTGAAGTCTGTTAAAAAATCTCTTATAATGAATGTAGGAACAATTAGACAAACTTGAATTTGACGAAGAACTATCGCGGGAATAAAAGAAGGAGTTTTGGTACTATATGTGGAATGAAATAAAAAATGAAATTGATATCGAAAATTTGATGAAAGAATATAGCGGCTTTCACGATAGCTGTATAGTATCAATAAACTATCATAGCGGAGCATTTGTTAATGATAAGGGTGCTATGGCAAATGGTGAATTGATTGAGCACAGCATTGAAATGGTATTACATAGTCAGTGTAATAAACCTATTGAACTGCGTTTTACAGGAGTAAGAAAATGTAATATTGTTGGCTGGGAGGATAATTATTTCTGCGACATTTTTGGTGCATATTTGAATTTTCATAGCGACCTACTTGGTAAAACTCGTGATGACAAGCTGATAGTATGGGCGGATTGGGATGGTTTTAATCCCATAAATTATACGGAAGAAAAACCGATTTCCACTAACGGAAAATACAGTACTTATGTAATTGCTGAAAAGTTGTTTTGGAGAACAATGACGGAGGACTAATACAGAGATACAAATTCCAATTTGTCGAACAGTTGCTTTTACAAGCAACTGTTCTTTTTTATTACTTGACTTATTGGATTAGCAGATGTATCATTAGTGTAAGCAATAACCAATAGATAAAGAAAGGCGGCAATAACAATGGCAGTTAAGTTTGAAGCAACAGACTATAAGAAGATTACTCTTGATGAAATGCTTGATTTCATCGAAGCAAATTACTCTAATGACAAGGCGTGGTTTAAGGCAGTAGCTTTCCAAGACAAGGATGGCAACGCAGTAGAAAAGTATAACCATCTTAATGCAGTTAGAAAGTTCTGTGAGAAGTATGCTCCCGAACTGCTTCCTGTAGCTAAGGAAAAGAAAGTTGCACCTACTGAACGCCTCAAGAATTGGTAATAGATAGATTAAAGGGAAAGCAAGGCTTTCCCTTTTTCTTTGCTCTTGCAGTAGTCATTTTGACCTATTAACAAAAAGTAGTCAAAAGTATTGACATTGATAGAAATTTGTAGTATATTATTAGTAGTAATAATGACGAACGGCAATAAGACTACTGATAAGGAGATAATAGTAATGTGTATGTATGGTTATTGTAGAATAAGCCAAAAGAAACAGAGTATTGAAAGACAGATTAGAAATATCAAAGAGGCTTACCCCGAAGCGGTAATTATTGAAGAAGCCTTTACAGGAACAAAGATTGATAGACCAGAATGGAACAAGCTTTATAAGAAAGCCAAGAGCGGTGATACAATTATTTTTGATAGTGTTAGCCGAATGAGTAGAAATGCGGATGATGGATTTAATACCTATGAAGAACTTTATAATAGAGGCATCAATCTTATATTCCTTAAAGAGCCTCACATTAACACCGATACATACAAGAAAAGCCTTACAGGACTTGTATCAATGACAAATACTAATGTTGATTTCATTTTAGAGGGTATCAATAAGTATCTGTTGGCATTAGCAAAAGAACAGATTAGATTAGCATTTGAGCAAGCGGAAAAAGAAGTAGAGGACTTGCACCAAAGAACTAAAGAGGGTATCGAAACTGCGAAGCTTGCGGGAAAGCAAATCGGCAAGAGCAAGGGTGATACTTGGGAAACTAAAAAGAGCAAGGAAGTTAAACAGATTATCCTTAAACACTCTAAGGACTTTAATGGAACACTTGCGGATGTAGATGTAATGAAGTTAGCAGGAGTTGCAAGAAAGACTTATTACAAATACAAGAAAGAATTGAGAGAAGCGGAATAATAAGAAAGGGCGAGTTCAACTGCCCTTTTTTGATTTTACAGAAAAAATTTGATATAATTATCGTAGTAGGAAATGAAAAAGGCTTTGCGTTGGGAGATTAGCCACCTATTACAACTATCGGGTGTGAAATTATTATTTATCCCGAAAATACCCCCTACTATTTGGACAACACTTATTAAAGTGTAATAAGGATTTTGTGAGTATAATACAGGGGATTGAAGTAGTTTATTTGTTCCTATAAAGCCTACTGCTTAATGTCTGCGGCAGTAGGTTTTATTTTTACCGAACTACTTCATATTTCCGTAGTAAGAAAAAGAAAAGAGGATTAAAATGGATGATTTTTTGAGAAATGAATGTAAGTATTTGAAGTGCTACCAAGGCATTAGATATAAAGAAATTGCAGAATACTTAGAGATTAGGCAAGATAGCTTTTATAGTTGGCTTAAAGGTTATTATAGCTTTAGTGTAGAAAGACAAAAGAAACTAAAGAGTATAATTGATACTCTTAGAGAGGATTAAGTTAATGGAACAGATAAACTACAATCGCAGACACGATATAAAGATTAACTCTATGCAGACAAGAGAAATAAGCCTATTACTCTCCTTTGTATGGTTAGAGAGTATGAATGATGAAGTATGGAAAGAAATAAAGGGGTTAGATAGTAGATACTTTGTATCAACAGATGGTAGGGTTTTAAGCCTTTGTATGGATGGATATAAGCTTATGCGACCTTTTATTTGCGGTGATGGCTACTATTATGTAGATTTACGCAAAGACGGAAAAGACCTAAAGTGCCGTATGCATAGGCTTGTTGCAGAGGCTTTTATAGACAATCCCGAAGATAAACCAATAGTGCATCACAGGGACACCAACCGCCGAAACAATAAAGCTTCAAATCTCCAATGGATGACAGAGGCAGAACACGCCGCCGCCCATCTAAAGATAAACCAAGAGAGAAAGAAGCAAATGGAGCTGACCGCCAGCAATGAAAATCTACTATCTGCACTTTAAGCCTAATGCAGATGTAAATTATCTGCATCTTTTCTCCCTGTATGATTTGGCAGACTATAACCCCGCCACCAAGGCTTACGATACTATCAACTATACTTCTATACCTAAACTTGTGGCGTTGCTCCCCTACTCCGCCGCCACACTTAACAGACTTTTAGATAATGATGAATACAAAGACTTTCTTTCTATTGATAAGGATAGTAGAACAATTACATTGAATAGTAGTGTAATAAAAGAAAGCAATAATAATTGCTTTGTTCGTTTAACTGCTAAAGAAGTAGCATACTTGCGGAAAGAGAAAGACAATCTATTGTGTAAGTATTATATTTACTTAAAATACTACTGCTCTCTTGCGAAGAAAGCAGGAATTAAACAGGACTTTACTGCTAAACAGTTTCTATCTGCTATTGGATATTCTACTAAATCACAATCGCAGTTAGATAAAATTAGCACTTATAATAATAAACTTAAAGAACAAGGATTGATTATAATTACACCTTACAGGGATGAATTAGGACATTTAAGAAATTGTTATAAAACTAATGATTGATAATATTTTGTAGAAGAACTATGGAACGGCTTTGATTATCATATTTTATAAGAGTTCCCTATTTTATGATAAAACCCGCTCCCTATTACTTGATAAAAGCAAATCCCTATTTTGTGAAAAAATACAATCCCTAAAAGATGATAAAAGGAGATAATTGAAATGACGCATTTTGAAAGAACTTACTTAATGCACCGACCATCTAAGCTTGCTATTAGTTATGCAGATGGAAGTGATAATAAAAGCGGTGTTTATGACCTTACAGATGCTTTTAATAAGCACCATCAAGAAATAGCTATGCAATTAGAATATAGAGAGTTAGACCGCCTTGTAATGGAACTTGAAAGAGAGATACAGGCAGTTAAAGAACTAAGAATGGAAATGGAGAAATATAAGGTTGATTTTAGTATCACAGTTGAAGATGAAGCAACAAAGAAGATACAAGAAGTAATTAGCGGAATAGATAAGATGTTTAAGTAAGAAGTGCCGCTGCCGCTTTGCCGAACCCTGCTGCCACCACCCTTTCTCTTGTAGGATAGAGCAAGGGTGGTTTTCTTTTGGGTTGTAGGACACCATACAGAGCCGCCTCCGCCGCTTCCTCTATCTTAAAATAGGCAAAACCTCACAGAAGGCGTTTAAAGGCGTTTTGAGGGGTGTTATGCCTATCAGTGGTATCTCTACCCTATGTGTGGCATAAAATCGCTTGTAGGGCATTTTAGAGCCTTTGAGAGGCATTGTAACTTTCGACCTCTTCAGTTCTGATTTTCAAATCGAACTTGGCAGAGCCACCACACACAGCCGCCACCCCTCTGCACCAAAAGCAAAGATGTGGAACAAGATTTAGTTTAGAAAAAAAGTTTTACTTGGTTTCTATTGGTTTTTGGTGACTTCAAAAACGCCTAAAAACTGCGGAACAATATGCGGAACAAAGGAAACAGAAAAAGCCAAAAGCCTTGATATAGCGATGCATTTGGCTTTTTGGGATTTATTGAGAGGGAGTGATATATGTGTTTTAGCAAATATGATTTATCCTCTTCGGGGCAATTTTCTTTATCCTTTCTCGATTAGATAAATCACTGCAAAAGCAAACAATATAGTAAATTTGAAGACCTTGTGTCATCGGAAACGATGACCAAGGTCTTCTTTTTTGTCGCAAGAGAGACCTTGACCAAAAACCATTCGCAAGATTAGTGCTATCCTTGCCAAAATCCTTTATTTTTCAGCATATTTTTCCCTTTTTCTTCTCTTTTCGTGAAGAAGAATCCTTGCCAATCGCTTTTGTTTTCGCTTTATTTTCGGGTGTGAAAACAGAAAAAATGAAGGTTTGGACGAGAAATTTCCTTGCCAAAAGTGGAGATGTCTTCACTAAAAATGCATTGAATTGCAGAAGGAATGACGAAAGGAAAAGGATAAAGATTTTTGCACTGATGAAACTAAAAAGAAAATATTGAGAGAATAAGTGTCATCGTACAACCCAAATTATTCTTAAAAGAACAATTTGGATTATTCTCTGACATCATAAAAAAATGCCATCTGCGAAATATCGCAGGTGGCATTTTTTATACTTATTCCCACTCGATGGTGCCGACGGGCTTGGATAATTGGCTGAATACTTAACTTATTATAAATTGTTATTACATTATATGGCAAAAATAAATGGTTTTCAAGTTAACACAAATGCCCTACACCGGTTGTGGTGTAGGGCATCATTATTTTATTAAGAAGATTTTTGGGCAGGTACTTTTTCCCTATGATTTGCGCGGACGAACACGCGGCATTGTTCAAGGCAAATGTCCTGCTGCCCCGGCTCTAAAGAACGGAAGATTCTAAGCAATTCATCCTCTTTATGGTTAGCGGTCTTTCCGGTGTGA
>JAZRMH010000032.1:0-2641 GCA_045647425.1 Faecousia sp. | reverse complement strand
CATCGGATTATCGCTAACCCATTCGCCATCTTGATAGGTGTATTTGTAGAAATCTGCTTTCGATGCTACAACTCCTCTTGGTTTAATACCGATGGTCATTACCTGCCCTTCGGTAAAGTCATCTTCATTGCCGTCAAAGGTTGTGGCACGAGTTGCGATACGGATTTCTTGCCCATTACCTCCTTGTGGAGCAAAGTCCTCCTCCTGCGAGCAAGCAGTGAAGCCCAAAGTCAATAGGGCTAAGGCTGCATAGATAAATTTTCTGTTTCTCATATCGTTAATTTCTTTTATTATTTCCCGTCATGACCGACCTGTTCGGCCATCTACTCTGTCATCCCCGGCTCCGACCGTGGATCTCTTTGTGAGCAGGTAGGGACGTTCAACCCATCCTGCCCTAAATAGGTTTATTCGTTAGTGAATTCTTTTCACTGTAACATCACCCTCACAAGATGTAGCAGCATCTGCCAAGGTCAGTTGGTTGCCACTTGAATCATAATAAGCAGCACCATTTGCCAACAGATCGGTCAGCGTAGGACAGTTGGTATAAACATAAATACTTAATCCACCGGGGAAGGTTGCACCCGTTCCTTCTTCATTGTAAGAGAGGAACCCGGTTTTACCGCTTGTACTGATGTCACAATCCCCGCCAGTAAAACTACCGCCGGCAATCAATGCTATGGTGGCGCTATTTAAATGCAAAGCTTCTACACCACCATCAAAAGTGCCGCCAGTAATGGTTAAGGTTGCAGTTTGAGGATAAATCGCTTTATTTGTTGCTTTGAAGGTACCGCCATTGATTATAATGGTAGGTGAAGAAAAACCGTACACAGCGTATTCTCCTTCAAAAGTTCCGTTGTTTACAACCAAAGTGCTTTCATCGCATACATATACTGCTAGTGCATAATGTAACAAGTTTTGAATCTTTCCCGACTTACTTTCAGAACTATCGTCTATGGTAAGTTTTGCACCATTATCTATGTCAATAGTTGCATCACCAGTCTTTCCTGTCAGTGTATGTCCATTCAGGTCAAGAATAATTACGCCAGCATCCATAAGGAGGTCTTGCTCAACAATACCATATTCATCAGGAACACCCGTAATCTCCATATCAGCCATAATCTTGACGGTAGCAGGATTTTCTGCCGTACCAGTCACTTCTGCTTCATCAATAGCTGTTTGCAGGTAATCTCCCTGATAGACTTTGTAGGTGTTGGTTGTTGCATCGTATGTATAGGTTTGAGGCACTTCCTCTGCCACGCCACCATCAATATCCTCCTCATTCCAGTCCGCTACAGTGACCTCATCAATACTTACAACGTCTTTACCTACTTTGAGCGTGAAGGTGTAGTGCTTGCCTGCTTCAAGATTGATGGCTGATGTGGTAGTCTTGCCGAGAACATAATGCTCGTCAATATCATCCATCATCAAATAGATGAAAGAACTTTCGTCTGCATATTCACCCGGACGCAAGATAGCGGTGTACGACGTTTCGCTATTCGCAAGCGCAGTGATTGCCTGTGGAGTTTCTTCGTTGGTTAAGAATGTGAAATCCGATACGTGCTGAAAACCTTCGGGATACTGCGAACTGAAAGTAAGGTTCACCGTTACCTTTGCCAAGCGGTGCTGGAAGTTGAGGTTGAGTACACCATTTCCGGGCTTGTCGATTTCCCCGGTCGATGCGGTCATCCAATCGGCAGAAGCCAACTTGGTAGCATCGCTCTGGTCAGTAGGAATCGTGAACGTATCGTACGAAGAGTACTCTGCCACGGGATACCATGCCTGGAATTTATTCTTCGATGAGCTGTTCCATACCATAGCATCGGTAGTAGTCCAATTCGTTCCATCGGTAGTAGTATAGGTAGCTTCATTTTTTGAGGTGCGCATCAAGTTTACCACTTTAATGGCATCACCATTGACAAAGTTTGTTACACCATTCTCACCGTATGCCACGCGGGTCTGCATATTGCCGATAGTGGCGTTGATCTTTACTGCATCAGGGTCACCTTGTACGGCAGGATTGATATCCTCCTGCTCGCATGCAGCGAATGACAATGTCAGTGCTGCAAGGGCTATATATTTATTGTATTTCTTCATATTCCTTCGTTTTTTGTTTGTCCCACGGATGGGCTAATTTATACTCTTTGTTTCACGCTGTTTTTTGTCTCACGCGAATCTCGCAAATCTCACGAAATTGGCTGCATCGCAGAAGGCTCGCAGCTTGTCGGCCTTGCCGAGTGTTTGCGTCCCGGAGGCACACACAAGCGATAGCGCGTGTGCTTCGTGAGATTTGTGAGATCTGTGTGAGACCCAAATATTCGTGTGAACCATATTCATAGGACCTGGCCTTCGCGTTTTCGCGAGATTTGCGTGAGTTAACCAATCAATATCTGCGGGGCAAAGGTTATTACAAAGTTTCCAGTTCTCCGCCATCAACAGGTGTTCCCCATGAATCGGCAGTAATGCCTCCCAATTCCACCTTGTCCTGACCGACCTTGAGCTTGATGTTATACTGATAGCCGCTCTTGAACTCTTGCTCTGTGAGTGTAGTTGCGAATACACGACCGTCACTCATCTCGATAGTCAACTTAGGAGCAGCGGTCTGAGGAATGATGAGTGCCTCGAAACTGGCGTCGTATCTTCC
>JAZRMH010000031.1:0-28244 GCA_045647425.1 Faecousia sp. | reverse complement strand
TTGGCTGATAAATTCGATTTTACATCGATTTCTCAAACAATCCATTTAAATTGTCCAAGGTGTTTATAGTTCGTCTTTGCGTTATTCAATTTACAAGGTACAGAACTGCTCCCCAAGGGGATAGCTTTTTAAGTCTACCACAGTGCATCCTCTTTGTCAAGAACTTTTTTCCGTTTTCTCAACAAATTTTTGCCCCTTAGGCAGACTTTTGCGCTCCCTGCCGGAAGCGCTTGAGTATATTAACAGACCATCAGCCAATTGTCAAGCAGTTTTTTCAAAAAAATACAAAAAATTTTAGGGATCTCTTTCGAGACCCCCAAATGCTTATTTATAATGTATCAGTTTATATCATCAATTAAACCGTAATCCCCGTCTTCTCTGCGGTAGACCACAGCATAAGACCCTACATTGTCCAAGTTGTCCAAATCTCGGAATACGAAGAAATCGTGGTTGAGCAAATTCATTTGCAAAACCGCTTCTTCCCGTGTCATAGGCTCAAACGCGAAGGTCTTCTTGCGGGTGATTTCCAGTTTCTCTTCCGGCTCGTCCTCTGCAAAAGAGGTTTCCTCCACCGTGCGGGTAAAGGCATCTTTACGCAATCTGCGAGCAAGACGGGTTTTGTTCTTACGAATTTGCCCTTCAATCGTACCCACCGCCGCATCAATCGACGCGAACATATCCGAAGTACTTTCTCTTGCGCGGAACCATGTGCCTGCTCCCCGGACAGTGAGTTCCACATTGTTCCGGTTCTTTTCTACAGAAAATACGATGAGTGCTTGTGCATCCTCCTCAAAAAACCGCTCCAGCTTCATTACCTTTTTCTCAGCGTAAGCATGGACATTTTCAGGTAATTTGATTTTCTTTTCACTAAACTGAAATTTCATACAAGAGCAACTCCTTTCGTATCACCGGTCCTCCGGTCTATCTATATTATACCACGATTGTGGCGCAGCGACAAGGGGTCAGTCCTCTTCCTCCAGCAATTCCGTCATAATAAAATTGTAAATAAATTCCGCCTTTTTTTCCAAGGTCTGCTGTAAGCGCACTGCTTGGCGAGAGTCCGGCGCGGTCAATTCCAGTTTCATAAGATTTCCCACATCGTCATCCAAGGCCATTTGCACATTGTAGTCACCGGTCTTTGTTTGGACATAGTCTACTTTTACATAACCTTTGCGGCGAAGTTGGCGATTAAAACGCGCAACGGCATTTTCTGCCCGCTGACGCACGGTAAAGGCCACGGAATCTTCCGTAAGGCTACCATCCTCTTTGCCTTTTTCCGTGATTACATACTGCTCCCCGTCTTGTTGCAAATGTCCCGATGCCACCATTTCCGGCACAGCCGTACATACATCAAAATAACTCAAACAATCGTCTTGGTAGCAGACCTCGTAAATTTCTTGGGTCGTCATCGGGTAATTGGCCCGTGCGGTTACAAACAATATCAAAACTTTTACATCCATCATATCATGGATAAAGCCGTGTCTTTCCATTTCTTCACCTCTTGATTTCATTATACAAAATTTGCGACAAAAATCAAGCACAACCCACACGCTTCCAACATATTCTGTCACGAAAGGGTGAATTTATGAAGACTTCTGTTTTTTATATGGCCGGTCAGGACAACGCACTGGATTATGCCAAGGCAGAACTTGTTCGAAACGGCATTTTATTTTCCGAAAACCCCAACGCCGTCACACACTTATTATTGGGCGCGCCCGCTTTCAGTGCAGACGGACGCATAAAAGGCGGTGGTTATTTATCTGACCTTCTCCCTTTATTCCATAAAGACATTCACATTTTAGGGGGAAATCTATCCTGCCCTGCCCTAAAAAATTACCACACCACCGATTTCCTGAAAGACCCCATTTATCTTGCCGAAAATGCGGACATCACCGCCCATTGCGCCATAAAAGTTGCCCTCAGGACACTCCCTTGCACTTGGAAAGGATGTCCGGTTTTGGTAATCGGCTGGGGCAGGATTGGCAAGTGCTTGGCAAGGCTGTTGCGAAATTTAGATGCGCGGGTCAGTGTTGCCTTGCGAAATCCGGCAGACCGCAGTATTTTGGAAACCCTCGGCTATGACACATTAGACAGCACAGATCTCGGTTATGAACTTGGGCGGTATCGGGTGATTTTCAACACCGTACCTTCTATGGTAATATCAGAAGAAACCGCAACCCACTGCCGTGCCGATTGCTTAAAAATTGAACTTGCATCCCAGTCAGGCATCGCCGGTGAAGATGTAGTCAGCGCCCGCGGTTTGCCCTGCAAGGAAGCGCCGGAAACATCCGGCGCATTGATCGCCAAAAGTGTATTGCGCCGATATCAGGAAGGAGCAGGAACATGAATATCGGTTTTGCCCTAACCGGCTCTTTTTGTACTTTTAGCAAAGTCTTTCCCATTATAGAAACGCTGGCAAAAGAATATACCCTCATTCCGATTTTATCCCCCGCCGCCGGTCAAGTGGACAGTCGGTTTGGAACCGCAAAAGACCATATGGAAAAAATTACGAAAATTTGCGGTTCGGTGCCACTAACAACCATCGCCGAAGTTGAACCCATCGGACCGAAAAAGCGATTAGACGCCCTAATCATAGCCCCTTGCACCGGAAACACCCTTGCCAAACTTGCCCACAGTATCGCAGACACCTCGGTCACCATGGCGGCAAAAAGTCATTTGCGCAACGCAAGACCGGTGCTTTTGGCGGTATCTACCAACGACGCTTTAGCCGGTGCGGCAGAAAACATCGGGAAACTCTTGGCGCGAAAGCACTATTATTTTGTGCCTTTCGGGCAAGATGACCCCACCGAAAAGCCCACCAGTATGGTAGCGGATTTTTCTCAAATCCCCGCGGCGCTTAACTTTGCGCTACAAGGTAAGCAAATTCAGCCCATTATATTATAAAAGTAGGCACCCACGATTGTGGGTGCCTACGCTTATTTATTTTGCTTTCTTTTCTGCCTTAATGGCATTTTTCATCGTTTTGTAACTGAGGTATGCTTCTGTCTTTTTCCACTTCTTCTTGCCCAAAATCCACAGAACCAGCATTGCCACAAACACCACGCCACTGACAATTGCGATGACACGAACAAGAGTCACAACAATCGGTGTGGTTGCCCGAATAACCGTGTTCGGGCCAACGCCGTTCATACCGCAAGAATGGGCAATGGCGTAAAGATTCTTATGACAAGCCTCTCGCATTGCGGAGACCACAACGGGGTCATTTTCATATTTGGGAAGTTGGTCGGTGATATAGAAGGCCATCATAGAGTCGTAAGCCGTTGTACCGCCCATGACACCGTCCACACCGTTGACATAGGTGGTCAGCACGTTGTCGGTAATCTGCAGGCCGTTACAGCCCCACTCTTCCTTCATAATGCCGGTTACCAAATTATAATTTGCACCGGACCACTGGGTGCCCCAACGGGTGTATGCCATCATAACACCGTTGCCACCGGCTTGAGAACTCTCCAAAGCGCCTTGGAAGGCACGAAGGTAAATTTCTCTTGCAGATTGTTCGTTCAGCCATACGCCTAAGCCAATACGGTCTTGCTCGCAATCATTGAGGGCAAAGTGCTTGATAACCACATGGACACCCTTTTCTTCGATGCCCTTAACTTCTGCCGCGCCGATAGCACTGCTCAAGTAGCCATCTTCGGAATAGTACTCAAAGTTACGGCCGCCATAGGGGGTTCTGTGGGTGTTGGCACCGGGACCGTACAAAAAGGCAACATTAGCCGCTAAGCAATCATTGCCCACAATCTTGCCCATTTCATATACCAGTTCCTTATTAAAGGTAGCCGCCAACACATCCTCAGAAGTCAGCGCGGTAGTTTCCACGCCCAAACCGGAACCAAACAAGGTAACGGTCAAGCCCTGCGGGCCGTTCTCATCCCGAGTGCCGGGCGCTTGCACAGACTCAACAGGCATTGTCCAGTGGAAAGCGTCGCCAATCAAAGAAACCATATCCGCAAAGGACAGCTGATCCAACAACTGTTCCCACTTGGGATCGTCATAAGCAAGGCCAATCATATCTACCAACTTAATGCCATTTTTCGCATTCAAGGTAGGCATTGCAACGGTTTCATAATTTGCAGGGTCATACTGCACATCCTGCAGAGCCTTTTTCAGCGAATCTGTCAAAGTCAACTTCACAATTTCGTCACTGGGCATTGTGCCTTCCCAATCGTTACGGCTCAAGAAGGTAACCGCTTCCTGCACACCTTCATTCAGATTAGGGTCAGAATTATCCAACTTATTGGTAATGGCAGTGCCATTGTCGCTAAGGGCATAGGTAGTTTTATCCAACTCGGGATTGTTCCACTTAGCGGTCAAAACGTCGTTACCGGCCTTATCCATACGACCTGCGGTATTTTCGGGGGTGTAACCCTTGGCTGCCAAAACATTGTTGGCGGCATCGTGGGCGTCGGTAGCTACAGTGAAGTAGTAGTCACCGGCATCCATAATATAGGTCTTTGCGCCAAAAGCATCATAGCTGGCAACATTGTCACCGTCTACCGCAATTTGTAAAGTCTGAGATGCGCCAGGTTCCAAAATACCGGTCTTTTCAAAGCCAACCAGAGAAACAGAGGCCTTTTCCACCTTATTTTCCACATCATACTGGGTATAAGGGCTGGACACATAAATCTGGACAGTTTCCTTACCTGCCACACTGCCGGTGTTGGTAACGGTCACTTCCACATGATAGGTAGCGGTTGCCTTGTCATAAGTCAGTTTCAAATCACTGTAGGCAAAGGTGGTGTAGCTCAAGCCATAGCCAAAGGGGAAGGCCACATCGTTGCCATAAGCATACGCACCTGCCTTGCCGGTACCCATAACAAAGTCTTCATAACGGGTTTCGTAATACTTGTAACCTACATAAATGCCTTCCTGGTAAATCATATAGGTGCTGGCATTTGCGGGAACCAAGCCCTCGGCGTAACCGACATAGGTCGTCGGCACAAAATTCTTCATCGCAGGGCTGGAATAGTTATCATAGCAATAGGTGTCAACCAAACTACCGGAGGGGTTAATTGTACCGGCCAAAATCTCGGCAACCGCATTGATGCCTGTAATACCCACGCCGCCAATCCACAAAACAGCATCCACGGCAACTCCCTCTTCCAACAAGAAATCCATTTGGATGGGGTTGGAACTGTTGAGAAGTACCACCAACTTCTTAATCTTGCCGTCTTTTTTCATTTGGGTCAAATTTTGAAGCAGACCCTTCTCATTTTGATCCAGTGCCAAATAATTGGTGGTCAAAAAGTCCAAGTCTGCGCCCTCACCGCCCACGCGGGAAAGGGTCACAATGGCGGCATCGCCATAACTTGCCACGCTGTCCAAAACATTTTGGGTGTAGGCGCTCCAAGGTGCTTCTCCCACGGCGGAAGAACCGGTAAAGCCACCGGCGACACGCTTGTAAGCACTGCCCTCGCCGGTGAGATAGAAGTCCCACAGCGCTTGGTTAACCTTAAATCCGGCCTTTTCCATTGCGGATTTCAATGTGTCTGCCTTAGAAGCATCCACATTGGCAGAGCCGGTACCGCCGTAGACCAAATCCACAGAGGAGGTGGAAAACAGGCTCACAGACGCATCCTTGCCCAGGGGCAATGCATTGTCGTGATTCAGAAGCAGGGCTGCGCCCTCACCTTCCACCTGCTTAACCAGTTCATAACCGGCGTTGACACGCTCTTCCTGATTTTTAAAATCAGATGTAAAGTAGTTTGCATTGGGATCTTTGTTTTCCAAGTCCCAGAAACTATCGCCGGTAAACAGCGCAATGGTGTTGTCAAACATACCCACGACAATGCTTGCCGGCGTAAAAATCAAGCACAGCACAAGGCTGATAATCGCAATGGTCTTCCACGGGGTGACCGTACGGCGTTTGGCCTTCTTGTATGCTTTTTTAAGGGTTTTCAGTTCATTTTTTCTTTCATCCATATTTTACCTCGTTTCTGCGTTTTTTGCATAGTTTTGGCAATTTATATCAAAAACAAACAGCTTTTTTATTTGAAAATTGCAGTTGTCTTCATTATTGTACCACAAGGAAACAATCAAATCAACAATGTTTTATTCATTTTGTAAAATCCCTCAAACCGATTTGTCTTATTAAAAAATATTCAAATTCTGTTCATACGAATAAAATTCCCGATGCTATAATAATATTAATTTTCGTTGCTATACAAGTAAAAATTGGTTGTGTTGTGTATCTATGAAGAAACTGGCTTACAAAATATATTGTATCATTCGTTGGTTCGTTTGGCTGTTTTATCCAAAAATGAAAACCCAAGGGGAAGAAAACATCCCGCAAACCCCTAAGAACAACGGGCAAATGGGTATCCGTTTTTGGGTGACCCGCGTCATTCGTTTGCTTTTTCGGCTTTGCCGAAAAGAAAGGTTCGGCTCGGTCTAGCCCTCGCCGCCAACACGCCACCGGCGTGTTGGAATTTATCTTTCGAATCTCCAGCGCGCAAAAAAGCAGACACCCAAAAGGATGTCTGCTTTTTTGGTGACCCGCCGGAGATTCGAACTCCGGACCCATTGCTTAAAAGGCAATTGCTCTGCCAGCTGAGCTAGCGGATCGTTGGCTGGGATGGCAGGATTTGAACCTACGAATGCCAGAGTCAAAGTCTGGTGCCTTACCGCTTGGCGACATCCCAATGTCAGCGCGCCCGACGCAGGCACACGCCGTATTATAGCACGCACTTTTTAATTTTGCAACAACTTTTTCAGTGATTTTGAAAATTCTTTTGCAAGGCTATAAAAAAGACTTGTAAAATCTGTCAATTTGACATATACTCTATTTTATATTGAGTAAACATTAAGAGAGGGATAGTATATGGAACTGATTTCTGTTCGTGAACTTTTCAAAAATACCAAGGACTATCTTGGCAAGGAAGTCACCGTTGGCGGTTGGGTGCGTAATCGCCGTCCCAGTAAGCAGTTTGGCTTTATTGTGCTGAATGACGGTACTTATTTTACCCCCGTTCAACTAGTTTATAACAATACCATTGAAAATTTCCAAGAAATTTCCAAAATTAATATTGGTGCAGCCCTTGTGGTAAAGGGTACTGTAGTGGAAACTCCCAATTCTCAGCAACCTTTTGAAATTCAAGCCATCGAGGTTGCCATTGAAGGCGCATCCACCGGTGACTTCCCCCTGCAACCCAAGCGTCATACTATGGAATTCTTGCGCACAATTACCCATCTACGCCCCCGTACCAACACCTTCCAAGCGGTGTTCCGTGTCCGTTCCTTGGCGGCTATGGCTATTCACCAGTTCTTCCAAGATCGGGACTTTGTGTATGTCCACACCCCCTTGATTACCGGCTCTGACTGCGAAGGCGCAGGCGAGATGTTCCAAGTGACCACCCTGAATCTAAACGATGTTCCCAAAACTGAGGACGGCAAAGTAGATTTCTCTCAGGATTTCTATGGCAAGCCCACCAACCTCACCGTGTCCGGTCAGCTTAATGGCGAAACCTTCGCTATGGCATTTAAGAATATCTATACCTTCGGCCCTACTTTCCGCGCAGAAAATTCCAATACCACCCGCCACGCCGCCGAGTTCTGGATGATTGAGCCGGAAATTGCCTTTGCGGATTTGGCTGACGATATGCGTCTAGCCGAGGATATGATTAAATACATCATCACCTATGTGCTGGAAAAAGCGCCGGAAGAGATGAATTTCTTCAATCAATTTGTGGACAATGGTCTGCTGGAACGGTTGAACCATGTGGTAAATTCCGATTTTGGTCACGTTACCTACACAGAAGCCATCAAGATTTTGGAAAAGCACAACGATAAGTTTGCCTATCCCGTATCTTGGGGGTGTGACCTGCAGACTGAGCATGAGCGCTATCTCACCGAGGAAGTGTTCAAAAAGCCCGTATTTGTCACTGATTATCCCAAGGAAATTAAGGCTTTCTATATGAAGTTAAACCCCGACGGAAAGACAGTTGCCGCTATGGACTGCCTTGTTCCCGGCATTGGTGAAATTATCGGCGGTAGCCAGCGTGAGGATAACTATGACCTTTTGAAGAACCGTATTGAGGAGTTGGGTATGAATCCCGAGGATTATGGCTTCTATATGGATCTGCGGAAGTACGGCTCTGCCCGCCATGCCGGTTTCGGCTTGGGCTTTGAGCGTTGCGTTATGTACCTGACCGGTATGGGCAACATCCGCGATGTCCTTCCCTTCCCCAGAACCGTGGGTAACTGCGACTTGTAATATTTTGGGTCTGTTGCAAAACGATGTAACAGACCCTTTTTATTATGGTTTTTGGAAAGTAGGGGCGGATATTATCCGCCCGCGGGCGACTACAAGTCGCCCCTACGAATTCTATTGAAGATTTTTGTAGTTTGTAACAGTCCCTTTTTTGTTCAAATTTTCCGGCAATATCGGACATCATACGGCACATCCTAATTCCGAAAGGGGTTGTGCGTATGAAACGATTTTTTTCATTGCTTTGTATTGTTTTTTTACTGTCGGGATGCCTTACCGGTTGTCAACGCAACCGTACGCCATCTTTGTGCCGAATTGCCACCCGCGTGGAAGTTTCCTGCCGTCATAAGGATTTGCAATTTCAGCGCAATTATACAAAAAACGAAAAAATGCAGGCGGTTCTAACTTATATACGGCTATTAAAACCCCGTGGAAACCCTGATCCATCGGAAGAATATATTGATGCAGAGCATTTTCAAATCACCGTATTTTTGTCCGACGGAACGACCCACATTTACCAACAAGCCGGACATCGATACTTTAAAAGCCACAACCAACCTTGGAAGGCTATCTCGCCGGAAATTGCCACGGGATTATATGTCATTTTGGCACAGTACAAAAGCGATACCCCGGCGCAAATTTGATGTTTTCAACAAAAGGATACCCTTATATCCATCGTTATTTGTGCGAAATGCGAAATTTCATATTTCCTCTCTTTTCATATTGCCTTTTTTTGTTTGAATCGTTATAATATTATTGATATTAAAATATTTATTTATTACCCTTTTGTTTTCATTTCAGTAGAAAGGAATGTGTTTTATGACTTTCAGTTACTATCCCGGCTGTACCCTGCGAAACAAGGCGAAAGACTTGGATGCCTATGCCAGAGCCTCTGCCGAGGTTTTAGGTTTCCAATTGCAAGAATTGGAAGATTGGCAGTGTTGCGGTGGCGTTTACCCTCTGGGCACTGACGAAATCGCATCCAAACTCTCTTCCGTGCGTGCCTTAGCCCAAGCCAAAGCCAAAGGCCAAGATTTGGTCACCTTATGTTCTGCCTGCCACCATGTGCTCAAGCGGGTCAACGACGATATGCAAAATGTGGAAGACATCCGCACCAGAGCCAATAATTATATGAAATTGGATGAGCCTTATGCCGGTGAAACCAAAATCTTGCACTTCTTGGAAGTCATTCGGGATGTGATTGGCTTTGAGGAACTAAAGAAGAAAGTGGTTAATCCCCTCACCGGACGGAAAATCGGCGCATACTATGGGTGCTTACTTTTGCGTCCCGGTAAGATTATGGCGTTTGACGATCCGGAAAATCCCAAATTGTTGGAAGATTTCATTCGGGCGTTGGGGGCTGAACCGGTGGTGTATCCCTACCGCAATGAGTGCTGTGGCGGTTACATATCTCTCAAAGAGCCTCAAATAGCAAACAATATGAGTCAAACCATCCAAGAAAATGCCAAGGGTTTTGGCGCCGAGTGTCTGATTACCGCCTGCCCCTTGTGCCGATACAATCTCAATAAAACGAACAGCGATTTGCCGGTATATTATTTTACCGAACTTTTGGCTGAGGCTTTGGGTGTGAAAGAGGGGGCGCTAAAATGAACCGAAAAGAAGAAATTCAAGCCATCAGTGGCGTAAACCCTTACAAGTGTATGAAGTGCGGAAAATGTTCCGCCACCTGCCCCGCCTATGAGGAAATGGACATCAAGCCCCATCAGTTTGTGTCCTATGTGCAAAAAGGCGATATTGAGGCTTTGGCCCAGTGCAAATCCCTTTGGAAATGCTTAAGTTGTTTTGCCTGCGTAGAACGCTGTCCCCGAGATGTGCAACCCGGTCGGATTTTGGATGCGGCACGGCAAATTGTGGTACGGCAACGGGGTGGCAACTACTTAAAAGCAGAGGAAATTCCGCCTCTTGTAGACGAAGAACTTCCCCAACAACTTTTGGTCAGTGCCTACAGAAGATATAAGAGGTAAGCGGTATGCAGAGAATTGGTGTTTTTGTTTGTCACTGTGGCAGTAACATTGCCGCCACGGTGGATGTGAAAAAAGTGGTAAAATTGGCTCTTCAAGAGCCGGGTGTGGTGTTTGCCGATGATTACCAGTATATGTGTTCCGAAGCCGGTCAGTCCAAAATCGGCGAGGCGATCAAAGCACACAACCTAACCGGTTTGGTGGTTTGTTCCTGCTCCCCCAGAATGCACGAGACCACCTTCCGAAAGTGCGCCCAGCGTTATGGACTAAACCCCTATATGGTGGAAATCGCCAATATCCGAGAACATTGCTCTTGGATACATAAAAATGTGGAAGAAGCCACCGAAAAGGCTGTAATTTTGGCTCGCGCCGCCATTGCCAAGGTGAATTTGAATGCGCCCTTGCAGGCAGGCGAAAGCCGTGTCACCAAGCGGGCTTTGGTCATCGGCGGCGGTATTGCCGGCATTCAAACCGCATTAGACATTGCCGATGCCGGCTACGAAGTGGACATCGTAGAAAAGACCCCCAGTATCGGCGGCCGTATGTCCCAACTGGATAAGACCTTCCCCACCTTAGACTGTTCTGCTTGTATTTTGACCCCCAAGATGGTGGATGCCGCCGCCCACGAAAAGATTACCATTTACACCTACAGCGAAGTGGAAAAGGTTTCCGGCTTTGTGGGCGACTTTACCGTGGACATTCGCAAAAAAGCCCGTAGCATTGACGAGACCAAATGTACCGGCTGTGGCGTGTGTCAGGAAAAATGTCCTTCCAAGAAAACCCCCAGTGAATTTAACCGCGGCTTAGGCAATCGCAGTGCTATCTACACCCCCTTCGCCCAAGCCATTCCCAATGTGCCGGTGATTGACCGGGAAGCTTGTATTAAATTCAAAACCGGCAAGTGCGGTGTGTGCGAAAAGGTCTGTCAGGCCGGAGCAATCAACTATGCCCAAGAAGACGAGATTATCACCGAGAAATACGGTGCCATTGTGGTCGCCACCGGCTTTGATACCATCAAACTGGACAAATACGACGAATACGCCTACAACCAAAGCAAGGATGTCATTACCTCTTTGGAATTGGAGCGGATTATGAATGCCGCCGGTCCTACCAAGGGCCATTTGGAACGGCTTTCCGACGGCAAAGCCCCCAAGGAAATTGTGTTTATTCAATGTGTGGGCAGTCGTTGCGCAGACAGCCGTGGCAAGCCGTACTGTTCTAAAATTTGCTGTATGTATACCGCAAAACACGCCATGCTCATTCGGGATAAGTACCCCGATGTGAATGTGACGGTATTTTATATTGATGTCCGTACCCCCGGCAAGAACTTCGATGAGTTTTACCGACGCGCAGTGGAAGAATACGGCGTCAACTACATCAAAGGTCAGGTAGGCAAGGTTGCCCCCCAACCCGACGGCAGTTTGCTGGTGCAGGGCGCTGACCTGCTGGACAATCGGCAGATTAAGATGAAAGCGGATATGGTTGTGCTGGCAACCGCCATTGAGCCCAACGAGGGCGTGCGGAATATCGCCACCATGCTCACCGCTTCCATTGATACCAACAACTTCTTAACCGAGGCGCACCCCAAGCTCCGTCCCGTGGAATCTCCCACTGCCGGTGTGTTCCTATCCGGTGTGTGCCAAGGTCCTAAGGACATTCCCGAAACCGTTTCCCAAGCCGGTGCGGCGGCAGTCAAGGTTATTGGTCTGCTTGCCAAGGACAAACTGACCACCAACCCCTGCACTGCCAAGTCTGACGAACTGCTGTGTAACGGCTGTAGCAACTGCGCGAAAGTTTGTCCCTACGGCGCAATCACCTACGAGGTGCGCCAAATCAACGACCACGGTATTCGAGAAGATCGCCGAATTGCCGTTGTGAACAATGCGCTGTGTCAAGGTTGTGGCGCTTGTACGGTCACTTGTCCCTCCGGTGCTATGGACCTGCAGGGATTTTCCAATAGACAACTCATTGCGGAGGTGGATGCAATATGTCGGTAAATGAAGAATTTCGCCCGAAAATCGTGGCCTTTTGCTGTAACTGGTGCAGTTATGCAGGCGCTGACCTTGCCGGTTCCAGCCGACTTGCCTATCCTGCAGATGTAAAAATCATCCGTGTCCCCTGCTCCTGCCGTGTGAACCCCATGTTTATTCTGCGCGCTTTTGAAAAGGGCGCAGACGGCGTGATTTTGTGCGGTTGCCACCCCGGTGACTGCCACTATTCCACCGGCAACTACTACGCCCGCCGGCGTATGACCTTGCTGTTTTCTATGCTGGACTTTATGGGCGTGGAAAACGGACGCACCCGAGTGGAATGGGTCTCCGCCGCCGAGGGTGTCAAGTTCTCTACCGTTATGAATGACTTTGTGGAAAAAATCCGCAATCTGGGTAAAAATGTAAGATTGGGGGATTTGAGATGCAAGAATTAAAAAACCGAGCCTTAGCGCTCTTGAAAGACGGCACTGTCAATCGGGTTTTGGGTTGGCGTATCGGTGAAAATACATATGACCCCGAGCCTGCTTTCTTTGAAACCGAGGAACAGATGCAGGATTTTGTGTATAACAATTTCTGCGCCGCTAATTTGAGCAAATATATGATTGAAGCCAGCAAACTGGAAGGCAAAACCCTTGTTTGCCTGAAACCTTGCGACAGTTATAGTTTCAATCAACTTTTGTCCGAGCATCGGATTGACCGTGAAAAGGCTTACATCATTGGTGTGGGCTGTAAAGGTAAATTAAGTATTGAAAAAGTGAAAGCCACCGGTGTCAAGGGCATTTTGTCTGTGACAGATACCGACCCTTTGCAGGTGGAAACTCTTTACGGCAATCAGGAAGTTGCCTATAAGGATGCTCTGTTGGAGCGTTGCCATGTGTGCAAAGGCAAAGAACACGTGGTATATGACGAATTGATTGGCGAAAGTGAAGATACGGTGGATGCTGACCGGTTTGCCCAAGTGCAAGCCATTGAAGCAATGTCCCCCACTGAAAAATTTGCCTTCTTCCAAGCAGAACTTTCCAAATGTATCCGTTGTAACGCCTGCCGGAATGTCTGTCCTGCCTGCTCCTGCCGTAAGTGTGTGTTTGACAGCAATAAATTCGACAGCACCCAAAAGGCAAATGCAGATTCTTTCGAGGAAAAGATGTTCCATATTATCCGCGCCTTCCATGTGGCAGGTCGTTGCACCGACTGCGGAGAGTGTAGCCGTGTTTGCCCCCAAGGCATTCCCCTGCACTTGTTTAACCGCAAGTTTATTAAGGACATTAACGCGCTGTACGGCGAATATCAAGCCGGTGCGGATGCCGACGCAAGAGGCCCGCTGACCAGTTTCACTACTGAAGATGCTGAGCCCGGTATTGTGGCACAAGGAGGTATCAAATGAAAAAGATTTCTGTCAGTAACCTCCCGAAATTATACGAAACCATTGCCCAAACCCAAAGCCTGATTTTGCCCATTAAAACTGCCGGCAAAACCAACTTTGGTCTTTGGAACGAGGGTTGCGAGGTGGATTTGAACACCTTGAAAACCGTCAAGTCCGCAAAGGACGCCTTCTTCCCCCAAAGCGAAACCCTTTACACTTGCGAGCAAGATGGCAAAAACATTACCATTACCCCTGAGAAACTGGAAAGTGAAAGTTTTGTGGTTCTGGGTATGAAAGCCTGCGATGTGCGGGGCATTGATGTGCTGGATAAGGTGTTTTTGGCAGACCCCGTGGACAGTTTCTACGCCGCCCGCCGTCAGCACGGTATTATCGTCTCTTTGGCATGCGGTGAGCCGGAAGAAAGTTGCTTCTGCAAGGTTTTCGGCATTGATTGCAAAGAGCCTGCCGGCGATGTGGTCACTTGGCTGACCGCAGACTATCTTTACTGGAAATTCGTCACCGAAAAGGGTGAGAAACTCACCGCCTTGGTAGCGGATTTGCTGGAAGAGACCGATGAAACCGCCGTTAACGCCCAAAAAGAAGCGATTGCTAAAATTGTGGAAAAACTGCCCTATGCCAACTTATCTTTAGACGGCTGGGACGGCAACGCCACAAAAGAAAAGTTCGACTCTCCCATTTGGGAACAACTCTACAAGCCTTGCTTGGCTTGCGGTACTTGTACTTTTGTCTGCCCCACTTGTCAGTGCTATGACATTCGGGACTACGACACCGGCAAGGGCGTACAACGCTACCGTTGCTGGGACAGTTGTATGTATTCCGATTTTACCATGATGGCTCACGGCAACAACCGTACCAGCCAGTTACAGCGCTTCCGTCAGCGGTTTATGCATAAATTGGTGTACTTCCCCGCCAACAATGACGGAATGTACTCCTGCGTAGGTTGCGGGCGTTGCGTTGACAAGTGCCCCAGCCACCTAAATATCGTTAAGGTAATCAAAGCCTTCACAAAGGAGGAGAAGTAATGCACGAATGTACTTGTCATCCCGGTTATGTTCACGACACCCTGATTCCCCATGTGGGTATCATCACCGACATCCGTCAGGAAACGCCGGATGTGAAGACCTTCCGGGTCAACGCCCCCGGCGGCGGTAAACTCTTTGAGCATATGCCCGGTCAGTGCGCCATGCTGTGCGCCCCCGGCGTCAGCGAGGCTATGTTCTCCATTACCTCCTCCCCCACCAACAAGGAATATCAGGAATTCAGCATTAAAAAGTGCGGGGAACTGACCGACTATCTGCACAGCCTGCAAGTCGGCGACCAAATCGCCGTCCGTGGTCCTTACGGAAATAATTTCCCCGTGGAAACGGATTTGAAGGGCAAAAATTTGCTGTTTATTGCCGGTGGTATCGGCTTAGCCCCCTTGCGCAGTGTGATTAACTATGTGCTGGACAATCGGGAAAACTACGGCACCGTGGATATTCTCTACGGCTCTCGCAGTGCCGACGATTTGGTGCAATTAAAAGAAATTCAAGAGGTTTGGATGAATGCCCCCGGGGTCAATGTGTATTTGACCATTGACCGTCCCCAAGAGGGTTGGACCGGAAATGTGGGTTTCGTCCCCGCTTACTTGAAAGAACTGAATTTCAGTGACGATAAAACCGCCCTGATTTGCGGACCTCCCATTATGATTAAGTTTGTTTTGCAGGCTTTGCAGGAAATGGGTTTTTCCAAAGAGCAGGTATTTACCACGCTGGAACTTCGGATGAAGTGCGGTATCGGCAAGTGCGGTCGATGCAACATCGGTTCCAAGTATGTCTGCAAGGACGGTCCGGTGTTCCGTTGTGACCAAATTGACGAACTTCCGGCTGAATACTAAGAAAGGACGATTGCCACTATGGAAAATCTTGTAAATGTTTATTTCTTCGGCAAGCGGTATCAAGTCCCCGGGGACCTGACCATTATGACCGCTATGGAATATGCCGGTTATACTTTGAGCCGTGGTTGCGGTTGCCGACACGGTTTCTGCGGTGCTTGCGCCACCATTTACCGTATCAAAGGCTGTAACGAACTGAAGACCTGCTTGGCTTGCCAAACCCAAGTCCAAGAGGGTATGTATATTGCCAGCATTCCCTTCTTCCCCACGGATAAGCGGACATATGAAATCAAGGATTTGAAGCCCAACCAGCAGGTGATGATGGAACTGTATCCGGAAATTTACAGTTGTATCGGCTGTAACGCCTGCACCAAGGCTTGTACCCAAAACCTCAATGTTATGCAGTATATCGCCTACGCCCAACGTGGCGAACTGGAAAAATGCGCAGAAGAATCTTTCGACTGTGTCAGTTGTGGCTGTTGTTCCGTCCGCTGTCCGGCGGAAATCTCGCATCCTATGGTGGGTCTGCTTGCCCGCCGTTTGGTGGGCAAATATGTTGCCCCCACCAGCGAACATGTGTATGACCGTGTTGACGAAATCAACCGTGGTGAATATGATGCCCTCATCGAGCAAGTGATGCAAAAACCCATCACCGAGATGCAGGAATTGTATAACACCCGGGATATTGAAAAGTAAGGAGGGATTGTATGTTTACCGAAACGATGCTGGAATCCATCAAAAAAGTGGAAGCCACCCGCGCAGAGCGTATGGGCTCAGAACCTCGGAGAATGACCGCCGAGGAAAAAGCAGAATTATTAAAAGCATACCATCCCGACTATCGGGAAGACGGCTTTGCTGAAATTAAAATCGGCAAGAACAAGGGTCAAAAAGCGCCCTTGGAACTGGCAAACCTTTTGCACAGCAACAGCCGTCTGCTGGGTAAAAACCTTGACCTGACAAATCCCGATTACGATGTGGATGTTTTGGTCATTGGCGGTGGCGGTGCTGGCGCATCTGCCGCCATTGAAGCCCACGAAGCAGGGGCAAATGTGATGGTGGTCACCAAACTGCGTATCGGCGACGCCAACACAATGATGGCAGAAGGCGGTATCCAAGCCGCTGACAAGCCCAATGACTCCCCCGTTCAGCACTATTTGGATGCTTTTGGTGGCGGTCACTTTGCCGCCCGCCCCGAACTCCTGCGCAGATTGGTGATGGAAGCTCCCGATGCCATCCGTTGGCTCAACGAGTTGGGTGTGATGTTCGACAAAGAAGAAGACGGCACCATGGTCACCACCCACGGCGGCGGTACTTCCCGCAAGCGTATGCACGCCTGCAAGGACTATTCCGGCGCAGAAATTATGCGTACCCTCCGTGACGAAGTGATCAACCGTCAAATCCCCGTGGTGGAATTTACCTCTGCGGTGGAACTTATTAAGGACGACAAGGGGCAAGTAGCCGGTGCTGTGCTTCTGAATATGGAAACCGGCGATTATCTCATTGCCAAAGCCAAAACCGTGGTCATTGCCACCGGCGGCGCAGGCCGTCTGCACTACCAAGGCTTCCCCACATCCAACCACTACGGCGCAACTGCCGACGGCTTGGTGTTGGGCTACCGTGCCGGCGCGCCTCTACTGTATCAAGACACCATTCAGTACCACCCCACCGGTGTTGCTTATCCCAGCCAAATTTTCGGTGCATTGGTTACCGAAAAGGTTCGTTCTTTAGGCGCTATGCTGGTTAACAAAGACGGTGAGGCTTATGCCCATCCTCTGGAAACCCGAGATGTTTCCGCATCTGCCATCATTCGGGAATGCGCCAACGGCAAGGGTGTCGATACACCTTTGGGCAGTGGCGTATGGCTGGATACCCCGATGATTGAGATTTTGGGCGGCGAGGGCACCATTGAAAAGAGAATTCCCGCCATGCTCCGTATGTACTTAAACTACGGCATTGATATGCGAAAAGTCCCGATTTTGGTATACCCCACCTTGCACTATCAAAACGGCGGTTTGGAAATCGGCGGTGACGGCTTTACCAAGGCAATCCCCAATCTGCTGGTTGCCGGCGAAGCGGTAGGCGGTATTCACGGCCGTAACCGTCTGATGGGTAACTCCCTGTTGGACATCATCGTCTTCGGCAGAAATGCCGGTAAGGCTGCTGCCCGCAAGGCAAAGGAAGTAACCTTGGGCAAGATGAACCTTGATCATATCAAGGCCTATGCCAAGGAGCTGGAAGATGCCGGTCTGAATGAGTCCGGTGTTTCTCCCCTGCTGCTGCCCAAGTACGCCCGTCACGAAAAGTAAGGCGCCCGGACGGAAGGAGATGTTTTGACAATGGATTTTCTTTCCAAATTAATTGGTCTGGGACAGACACCCGTTGTGCTGCTCAGCGTCTTTCTGATTTGCTTTATCGGCTATGCCATCGGGTCTGTGAAGGTCAAGGGTCTGTGTCTGGGAACTGCCGGTGTGTTCCTGTTCGCACTGCTGTTCGGATACCTGTGCACTCTGCCGGGTATCAAGGAAATCCCCCTGCTGCAGAAGTTCTATATGGAAAATGCTGCCGACAGCAAAATTTCCAGTTTTAAGTTTATTTCCAACATCGGCCTTGTGCTGTTTGTGACCTCTGTCGGCTGCATTGCCGGTCCCAAGTTTTTCCGCAACTTGAAGGCAAATGCCAAGTCCTATGTGCCGATGGGCGTGCTGATTGTGTTGATGGGTTCTTTGGTTACGGTTTTATTTGCGCTCATTCCCGGCATCGGTTCTGCTTATGCTACCGGTATTCTCTCCGGCGCGCTGACCTCCACCCCCGCTTTCTCCGCCTCTCAGGGCGCAGTGGAAGCGATGGCTCCGGAGCAGCTGGGATTGGTGTCCCTGGGGCACGCCGTTGCCTATCCCTTTGGTGTGATCGGTGTTGTGCTGTTTGTACAGATAATGCCCAGACTGTTGAAAGCGGACATTGCATACGAACGCACTCTGATCGGAAGTGTTGTCCATGAAAATGCTGCAGCTAAGACTCCTGAGAAGAAACGGCTGGAGCTGGACGAGTTTGGGTTCGGCGTCTTCGGCTTGGCTGTGGTGTTGGGCATTCTGCTTGGCGCAATTAAAATTCCGCTGAGCGCGCAGGGCTTTGACGGTCCTTGCTTCAGCCTGGGTATGACCGGCGGTCCTTTGCTGATGGGCCTGATTCTTGCCCACTTTGGTCACTTAGGTCCTATCAACCTGAAGGTGGACGAACACGCGCTGAAGAGCTTCCGGGAATTTGGCTTGATGCTGTTTTTGGTAGGTGCCGGTGTGGAAGGCGGTGTGGAGTTGGTAGCGCAGATTGCCGCTTCCGAGTACGGTATTATGATTGTGGTGTACGGCTTTATTGCCGGCGCTGTGATGACCCTCATTCCTATGATCGTCGGCTACCTGTTCGCAAGAAGGATTTGCAAACTGCCCCTTCTTAATAATCTGGGTTCTATCACCGGCGGTATGACCTCTACCCCGGCTCTGGGCACGCTGATTAGCGTTGCCGGCACGGACGATGTGGCTGCCGCTTACGCTTCCACCTATCCCATCGCACTGGTGCTGATTGTGCTAGTCTCCCAGCTAATCAATTCGTTAATGCTTATCTAAAGGTATCAAAGCGCCCGAGGAACTCGGGCGCTTTTCCTATTTGTCGGTTGACTTTCCTATTCTTTCCGTGGTATACTAAATGCAACTTTTTCCCAGGAGGGACCTCAATGAATAAAGTAATTATCCCTGAGGGCTACAAGCCGGCGCTCAGCAGTTATGAGTTGCAGCGCGCCATTGCCCTGACAAAAGAAATCTTTCAGGCAGAGTTTACCCAGAATTTGCATTTACTCCGGGTATCTGCGCCTTTGTTTGTTGCCGCCTCTTCCGGTCTGAATGATGACCTGACCGGCAAGGAGCGGGCAGTGGCCTTTGACATTCCTGCCATCGGCAACTACGCTCAGGTTGTGCATTCTTTGGCCAAGTGGAAGCGTCTGGCGCTGAAAAAGTACGGCTTCGCAATGCATGAAGGTCTGTACACCGATATGAACGCCATCCGCCGGGATGAGGATTTGGATAACATTCACTCCATCTACGTTGACCAGTGGGACTGGGAGCGGATGATTGCCAAAGAGGATAGAACGGAAGCCTACCTGAAAGAAACCGTGCAATCCATTGTGGACGTGATTTGCGATGCCAGCGAGGCGCTGAAAAAAGCCTTCCCTCAAATTAAGGTGCAGTTAAAGCGGGAGGTCAGCTTTGTCACCAGCCAGGAGCTGGAGGATCTGTATCCGGAAAACACCCCTGAGGAGCGGGAGCATCTGTACTTAAAAGAGCATAAAACTGCCTTTATTATGAAAATTGGCGATAAGCTGCGTTCCGGCAAAACCCACGGCAACCGTGCTCCGGACTATGACGACTGGACCCTGAACGGCGACATTCTTTTCTGGAACGATTTGCTGGGGATCGCCTTTGAGATTTCCTCTATGGGCATCCGGGTAGATGAGGCGGCTATGGACCGGCAACTAAGAGAATCCGGCTGTGATGCCCGTCGGGAGCTTCCCTTCCACAAAATGCTCTTAAACAGCGAACTGCCTTTGACCATTGGCGGCGGCATCGGTCAAAGCCGTCTTTGTATGCTGCTGATTGGCTGCGCCCACATTGGCGAGGTGCAAACCAGCCTGTGGGACGAGGATACCTTAAAAATCTGCAAAGAAAACAATATCCCCTTGCTGTAATAAATCCCCTATAGCAGAGAGTTAACATTTTTCGAGTTATTTTATGAGACCTTGGTATGAAGAGTCCGTTATCCGCAACCTTGTGGATATGCACATTCCGGATGAAGGGGACAATTTGGATAAATTCAACCCGAAGAAATATGCCAAAACATTAAATTATCCGGTGCGGACACCGCCTATATCTACGCATCCAACTGTCTGGGGCTGTGTTTTACCCCACCAAAATCGGTATTCAGCACCACGCCGCCACCCAAACAGAATACCCCGCCATTTTCAAGCACACCTACGGCAAGGGTGAGGTTTTGTATTCTGCCGGTGTCTTTGATTGCGACGGTGCGGAAATTCCCTACACTGTGGAAAACGGCGTCCTGAACATTCAGACAAGCCTTGGGCTCTTCAAAATGGTTTTTGTGGAATTGGCATAACATTGATATAAAAAGAAAGGGTCGGTTGCATTTTGCAACCGACCCTAAAATAATAGGATTTTTACCTTCCTGCCGGCAACCTTAAGTCGCCCTAAGCATTCTAACGAAAGTCTTCCTTTTTTGCTTTACAATTGTTCTTTCTTCTTGCGGGTAGACACTAACACAATGATAAACACGACAATGCCGAGCAACATTGCGCCGGCTACGCCGATTACCAAAATGTAGATTTGCTTCATATCCACCGCGTTGTCCGGTTTGGCATCCAAATCGCACAGCGCATAAGTGCTAAGGTGGCGCAATTCCACTTCCAAACTCTTGCCGTCTTCGCTGATGACACCGTGGACAAATTCTTTTTGTCCATCCTCGGATAGATAATACAGCGCCAAGTTTGTGCTAAAGCCCGCAGGAATGGGGAATTTCGCCTTCACCGTACCGTTGGGTTCCACCTGCGCGCCATCCAAAACAGCATTCATGTCAAAGGCCACAAACTTAGAAGTAACATCTGCCATTACCTTCTTGATTGCCTCATAAGCATCTGTTTCTTGGGCAATTGCCGTTACCGTCACCAGCGTTCCGGATTGGAACACATCTTTATCCGCTTCCATCACAATTCCGGTTGCGGTATCTTCCATTTTGCAAGGTGTTTCTGTTTGCTGAACTTCCTCACAACGGACACACCTCTGCTCAACAATGCCGGGGGTTGTGAGTGTTGCTTCCTGCTTGATAACTTCCTCACCGAATTCGTGACCCAACGCAGGAATTTCCTCTGTGATTACACCCTTGCAAAATTCGCAGGTTTGGGTTTTTGTTCCGGCAACTGTGCAAGTGGCTTCCAAAGTCACCTCAGCCTCACCGTACTTATGACCAGTAGGCGGCACAGCCTCTTTGGTATTTTTCTTGCAGTTATCGCACTTGCCGGTGGCTTCACCGGGCTCGGTACAAGTGGGTTGCTTGGTAATCTTGGGGGCAGAGAACTTATGCCCTGTAGCCGCCACCTTTTCGGTTTTTTCGGCGTTACACTTGGTACAAATACTGGTCTTTACGCCGGTTACGGTACAAGTCGGCTCTTTGGTCACTGTCCACTTACCGTAACTGTGGCCGGTAGAGGGAATGCTTTGGGTAGTCTCTTTGTTACAGCGGGTACACTTACCGGACTTTACGCCGGTGGTAGTACAAGTGGGTTCTTTTGTTACGGTAGGGTTGGTAAAATTATGTCCCAACGCCTTAACGGCACGCTTTTCCTCATAGGTACAACCAGAATTCTGACAACTGCGCTTTTCTTCACCGGCTACGGTGCAGGAAGGCGCTTTCGTCTGTGTCCAAGTTGTGGGCATCTTATGGCCGAGGGCTTTTACGGATCTCGTCTCTACCTTATTACAGCCGGTATTTTGGCAAGTACGCTTTTCTTCGCCGGCTACGGTGCAACTGGGTGCTTTACTCTGTGCCCAAGCATTAAAACTATGTCCGGTGGCGGAAATCAGTCTATCCTCTTTCTTGTGACACACAGAACATTCCCGCACTTCCTTGCCGGCTTTGTCGCAAGTTGCGCTACTTTCTTTTGTCCAAGCGCCCCAATTATGGTCGCAAACAGCGGATTTTACGGTCACCTTAAAACCGGAAACCGACGCAGAAATTTTTTTGTTGGTATTGGGTTTAATCACACCACTGCCGTCAGTTTCCGCGGTCAGGTTCTTATCTGCAGGGGCTTTTAATTTAATTTCGTAAGTACCGCTATCAGCATTCTCGGAAACCTTGAATGTCAACTTGCGGATACTTCCGTTATGCTTTACCAACTTACCCTCATCCGTACCGGTGGGAACATTCATCCAAATCAGATAAGGATTTTTTGTCAAAGCAGAAGAAAACTGCCAGTTGGGTTCAAAATCCAAAGAAACACTACTGGGCTTTGCGCTGAGGGAAAGCACAGACGGATACTCCACTTCCGCACCGGCGCTGATAATACCGGGGTTGTTAGAAAGTTTTAAGTATAGGGTAATGGTGTCTCCTGCATTGACGGTCGCACTGCTGTTGTTAGAACCGTCCCGCAGGCTGATGGTATATTCCCCAGCGGCGGAAACCGCAGGCAAAACACCCGCAATCAGCGAAACAATCAGCACCACAGCCAACACAAGGGCAATTAATCTTTTCTTATTCATAAGGCGATATCCTCACTTTCTCAAATCGTCCAAATGGCTAAACTTCTCATAATATTGCATACAGTATAACAGAAAACGGCAAAAAGTGCAAGAAAAACCTACTAAGAATTATTTGGAACTTTTTGTCTGTTTTTTGCTCTGAAACCGTATATTCCACCTTGCTTAACAAGAGGAAATATGCTATACTGTACTCGGAAAAATTTAATTTGACAGGAGGATTTTTATGAACATTCAATATATGCACCCTGCCGACCAGTTGGTTATGTTTATGCAACGCATTTACGACAAGGGTATGACCACCACATCCGGCGGCAACTTGTCCATTATCGACGATGACGGCAATATTTGGATTACTCCTGCCGGTGTGGACAAGGGTACTCTAAACCGCCACGATATTATCTGCGTCAAGCCTGACGGCACTTTCGTAGGCCCCCACCGTCCTTCTTCCGAGCTCCCCTTCCACGCCGCAGTTTACAAAATGCGTCCGGACTTGCGGGCAGTGCTTCACGCCCATCCCCCTGCGCTGGTTGCCTTCTCTATTGTTCGGCAATTGCCGGACTTGGACTTGATTCCCTCCGTGCGGAAGGTCTGCCCCACCGTGGAAATGGCTACATATGCCGTCCCCGGAAGTGAGCAATTGGGCGATAACATCGGCGCTTGTTTTGCCGATGGCGGTGATATTGTTATTTTGGAAAATCACGGTGTCTGCATCGGCGCGCCGGATATGTTTACCGCATTCCAGCGGTTTGAGACTTTGGAATATTCCGCCAATTTGGAAATCTTGGCAAAGCGTATCGGCAAGGTGCATCGGTTGCCGGAGGATGCTCTGCGTACCGCAGAGACCACAACCCACCTAAAAATGGACGATTTTATTCCCAACAGCCATTCTTCCGAAGAACTTGCCGCCCGCAGAGATATGATTACCCTCATTCGCCGTTCCTATCGTCAAGGTCTGTTTACCGCAACCCACGGTACTTATTCCGTCCGTCTGTCCGACGGCAGTTTCCTGATCACCCCCTTTGGTTTTGACAGAGCCTATCTGACCGAAGAAGACCTTGTGCGGGTAAAGGGCGGTATGAAAGAATTGGGCAAGGTCCCCTCCCGCGCGGTGGGTCTGCACCAAAGCATTTATGAAACCAATCCGGATATTCACGCAGTTTTACTTGCCCACCCCTTAAATGCCATGGCTTTTGCCATTACCGATGCAAAATTCGACCCCAGAACCATTCCGGAAAGTTACATCTTTCTGCGGGATGTCAAGCGCCTGCCCTACGGTCAAATCTACACCAAGCAGGAAGAAACTGCCGCCGTCTTCAGCGATGTCAATCCTGCGATTATGGCTGAAAATGACTGTGTCATTGTTACCGGTTCTTCCCTGCTGCAAGCCTTTGACCGGCTGGAAGTTATGGAATCCACCGCCCACTCGATTATCAACTCCGGCGCATTAGGCAACATCGTTCATATCACCCAAGAAGAAGTAGCCGAATTAAAAGTCGCCTTTAACTTAAAGGATTGATAGGAGGTTTTTTCGTGCAGTATTATCTCGCCATTGATATTGGCGCCTCTTCCGGACGCCACATTTTAGGCCATTTGGAAAACGGCAAACTGGTTTTAGCGGAAATGCACCGTTTTGATAACCTGCAAGTGCGCAAGGACGGACACGATTGTTGGGACCTTGACAATCTGTGGAATGGCATCCTCGACGGACTGAAGGCTTGTAAAAAGGCCGGCAAAATTCCCACCACCATCGGCATCGACACTTGGGGTGTGGACTATGTGCTGTTAGACGAGCAGGACAATCGCATCGGTGATGCGGTTGCCTATCGGGATAGCCGTACCGAAGGCATGGTAGATTTGGTCAACGCCATCATTCCGGCTGACAGACTCTATGCCCGCGCCGGCATTCAATATCAGGTTTTCAACACCATCTATCAACTGATGGCTCTCAAGAAAGAACATCCCGAGCAACTGGAAAAGGCTCGGTGGTTATTGATGATGCCGGAATATTTTAATTTCCTTTTGACCGGCGTAAAGCAAAACGAATACACCAACGCATCTTCTTCCAACCTGCTCAACGCCCAAGAAAAAACTTGGGATATGGAAGTCATTTCCCAGTTGGGTCTGCCCACCGGCATTTTCCACGAGTTGGCTGTTCCCGGCACAAAACTGGGCAACCTTCTGCCGGAAATTCAGGCTGAGGTGGGTTTTGACGCAACGGTCATTCTTCCCGCCACCCATGATACGGGTTCTGCCTTCTTGGCTGTGCCTGCCAAAGATGACAATGCGGTGTATCTTTCCTCCGGTACTTGGAGTCTTTTGGGTGTGGAAAACGAAAACGCCATCACTTCCCAAGAAAGTTACTTGCAAAACTTCACCAACGAGGGTGGTGCTTGGTACCGTTACCGCTACCTGAAGAATATTATGGGACTTTGGATGATTCAATCCATCCGTCGGGAATTAAACGGCGTTTCCTATGTGCAAGGCAAGCAGGAACGCACCGCCGCGCAAAAGCAGTGGAGTTTCCCGGATTTGATTGCGGAAGCCGAAAAATGCGAGAACTTCCCCTCTGTTGTGGATGTGAACCGCGAGTGCTTCCTATCCCCTGCCAGTATGATTGAAGCCGTGAAGGAAGAATGCGCCCGCACCAATCAACCCGTGCCGGAAACCGTGGGTGAAATTATGCAGTGCGTATACACCAGTCTTTCCCAATGCTATCAAAAAGCAATCGAAAGTCTGCAAAAACTCACCGGTAAGCAGTACACCAGCATTAACATTGTGGGTGGTGGCTGTCAGGATAATTACTTAAATGCCCGCACCGCCCAAGCAACCGGCCTTCTCGTCTATGCAGGCCCCGTTGAGGGAACTGCCATTGGTAACTTATTGGTGCAGATGATCGCCGGCGGCGATTTTGAAAGTCTGCAACAAGCGCGAGATACCATTCGGGAAAGTTTCACAATCCGTGAGATCAATCCCTAATATACGAGATTTTATCATAAGGAGGCAATCACAATGCGTTACGAAGATGCGAAAGCAAAATATACCGCACTGGGTGTGGACACCGATGCCTCCATCGCTACACTAAAGGATGTGCCCGTTGCACTGCTGGCAGGGCGATGATGTTCGCGGTTTTGACACAGACCCCGATAAGCCCCTAACCGGCGGTATTCAAACCACCGGCAATTACCCCGGCCGTGCCCGCACTCCGGAAGAACTGATGGTTCGTCAGGAAGAACTGGAAACGATGCCTTTCGGGGAAATTTGGGAAGAATACTGCCGTGTCTGCGGTGCGCCTGCGGACGGTCAGCGGTTTGAAGCCGTACAAAAATATGAAAACGAAGTTTTACTGAAAAGAGGTTAATATAAAAATGAAAGTTACTGGTTTTGATGTTCAACTAAGTGCTTTGGCTGGGATGTCCAACAAATTTGGCGCCAATCCGGAGTATGTTCTGGCAGGCGGTGGCAACACCTCCTTTAAGAGTGACGACTACTTGTGGATCAAAGGCTCCGGTACATCCCTTGCCACCATTCGCGGTGAAGACTTCGTGGTGATGGAACGTGCTCTCTTGGCGCAAATGTGGAATGCCCAATATCCCGAAGACGAGGCCGCAAGAGAAGCGGCTGTGTTGGAAGATATGATGGACGCCCGCATCCGTGGAGAAAGCCGTCGTCCTTCCGTAGAGACCCTGCTTCACGATTTGTTCCCCCAAAAGTACATTCTCCATGTCCACCCCGCCATCGTCAACGGCATTACCTGCTCTAAGGAAGGTGCAGGTGCTGTGAAGCGGTTGTTGCCCGAAGCCGTTTGGGTTGATGCCTGTAAGCCCGGCTACATTTTGGCGCTGGAATGCAAGAAGGTTATGGACGCTTATAAAGTTGCTTCCGGCAAGGATTGCAAACTGCTGTTCTTGGAAAATCACGGCATCTTCTTTGCCGGTGAAACTGCCGAGGAAGTGGGCGCTTTGGCTGAGCAGACCATCGCAACCCTCAAAGGCGCCATTGCTCGGGAACCCGACTTGGCGGAAATTGAGTATGACATTGAGAAAGTTGTCGCCATCAGCCCCGTACTTCGGGCACTGTACGGCGAAGGTCATCCCGCTACCGTGAAGTTCTTGACCAACAAGGAAATTTTGGGTTATAATCCCGCCACCGACAGTTTGTCCCCCGACCACATTGTTTACTGCAAGGCAAGGCAACTCATTGTTCCGGCAGATGCAGACGGCAACAAGATTAAAGAACTCTTCGACGCTTTCGTAGCCGCCAACGGCTATAAACCCAAGATTGCCTTTGTAGAAGGCTTGGGTATGTTTGCCTGCGGTAACACCATCAAAGAAGCCGTTACCGCCCAGACCGTTATGCTGGATGCAATCAAGGTTGTGGCATACGCCGAATCCTTTGGCGGTGTATCCCCCATGCCCCAATTCCTCATTGATTTCATTGTCAACCGGGAAGTGGAAAGTTACCGTTCCGAGGTCAGCCTTTCCGGCAGTGGTGCCAAGCGGATGGCTAACAAAATCGTTGTGGTCACCGGCGGCGCACAAGGCTTTGGCAAGGGCATTGCCGACGCGCTGTACGAAGAAGGCGCATATTTGGCAATCGTGGATATGAATTTGGAAGGCGCAAAGGCCGCCGCCGCTGACTATGGCGAAAATGGCTTTGCTGTCGGCGCAAATATTTCGGACGAGGCTTCCGTCAAGGCTATGATGGATCAGGTTGTCCTGCACTTTGGCGGTGTGGACATCTTCGTTGCCAACGCAGGTATTGCCAAGGCAGGCGGTTTGGAAGAAATGACCAAGTCCGTGTTTGAACTGGTGACCGCGGTGAACTACACCGGCTACTTCCTCTGCGCCAAGTACGCTTCCGCTGTGATGAAAATTCAGCACGCCTACGCTCCCGATTATATGATGGATATTATCGCCATTAACTCTAAATCCGGTTTGGCAGGTTCTAACAAGAACTTTGCATACGCCGGTTCTAAGTTTGGCGGTATCGGTTTGACCCAGTCCTTCGCTATGGAATTGGCGCCATATAATATCAAAGTCAACGCCATATGCCCCGGCAACTACTTGGACGGTCCTCTGTGGTCCGACCCCGAAAGAGGTCTGTTTGTCCAGTACTTGAACGCAGGCAAAGTTCCCGGTGCAAAGACTGTGGAAGATGTCCGTCGTTTCTATGAGTCCAAGGTTCTTTTGAACCGTGGCTGTCTGCCGGTAGATGTGGCTCGCGCCATCTTCTATATCTCCGAGCAGGATTACGAAACCGGTCAGGCTGTGCCTGTAACCGGCGGTCAGGAAATGCTGAACTAATCATAGACACAAAAAACGCCGACCCGTTTTGAACTGCCCCAGTTTGTACGGACAGCACAAAAACACCCCTATGTAGGAAATATTTAATTCAAGCGGAGTGGCGTAGCGTTAGCGGCGCCACTCCCGTTTTTGTTTGGATGCGCTCGTGGTTGTAAAAGTCGATGTAGT
>JAZRMH010000030.1:0-82336 GCA_045647425.1 Faecousia sp. | reverse complement strand
TGCAACTTATATTTCGATTCCCGTACGGACAAAAAAACACACACCAAATGGTGTGTGTCTTTTTTTGGTGACCCGTACGGGAATCGAACCCATGTTACCGCCGTGAAAGGGCGGTGTCTTAACCGCTTGACCAACGGGCCTGGTAGCGGCGACCTGACTTGAACAGGTGACATACCGGGTATGAACCGGGTACTCTACCAACTGAGTTACGCCGCCATATAATCTCACGCTGAAATTCAGCCTTGTCATTATATACTTCAAGGCGAGGTTTGTCAAGAGAAAAGTTTGTATTTTTCAAGATTTTTTCGGGAAAACTTGTTTGGGGTGATATTGTTTGGATTTTTGGAAGAAAAGTATGCTATTTGCGCTGGGCGGTTGCGGGTATATGGGGCTGGAACTTTTGTGGCGAGGGTGGAGTCACGGCAGTATGTTTTTGGCTGGGGGCAGTTGTTTTTTGCTGTTGGGGAAATTGGCTCAGGTTACAAAAAATCCCCTCACCCGCAGTTTGGTAGGGGCAGGGATTATCACCGGCGTGGAATTTACCGCCGGTCTGTTGGTGAACAAATCCTATGGGGTTTGGGATTATCGGGATATGCCTATGAATGTGCGGGGACAGATTTGCCTGCCGTTTTGCCTTTTGTGGGTGCCCATTGGTTTGGGTGCAACCTTACTGTATGCCTTTTTGGACAAAAAAATACTGCCGGAATAAACCGGCAGTATTTTTTGCAGAGGTCAGAGAAACGCCAAAGACAAACAACTCGAACCTGTAGGCGTACATAGGTACGGTAAGGTTCGAGTTGTGAAGTAAGTCAAAACATCTTGCGCCAGCAAGTTTTTTGGCCCCTTCTCCGTTAGAGGGGACGGAAGACCCGTCCCCTACAACCGATAATAGATGCTTTTTTATCTCAATATGTTTCTGTTTTGACGGTTTGGTGTTTCTATGACTCTCTGAGGATTATTCGTCTTTTGCCTTGGATACTACCAGGTTGACGATGATGCCCAGGATCAGAGCGCAAGCGATGGAGGTCAGAGTCACCTTGCCGAAGGTCAGGGACAGACCGCCGATACCGGCAATCAGGATCACAGCAACCACGAACAGGTTCTTGTTGTTGTTCAGGTCGACCTTCTGAATCATCTTCAGACCGGAGCAAGCGATGAAGCCGTACAGGGTCATGCACACGCCGCCCATCACGCAGTTGGGGATGGAAGCCAGGAAGGTGATGAAAGGACCAAAGAAGGAGATGATGATGCACAGGATCGCTGCGGTGGTGATGGTTACCACGGAAGCGTTCTTGGTGATTGCAACACAGCCAACGGACTCACCGTAGGTGGTGTTGGGGCAGCCGCCGAAGAAAGCACCGGCGATGGAGCCAACGCCGTCACCCAACAGGGTGTTGTGCAGACCGGGGTTCTCCAGCAGGTTTTCATCAATGATCGTGGACAGGTTCTTGTGGTCAGCCAAGTGCTCAGCAAAGACCACGAATGCCACAGGAATATAGGCAACGGCAACGGTTGCAATGTAGGTAGCGTCAATTTCCTTGAAGCCCTGGAAAGCTTTCACAAAGGTGAAATCAGGAATAGCAAAAAGCTTCAGGTTGGCAAATGCGGAGAAGTCGATAACCTTCAGAGCATCGTTGCCGGAAACAGTGCCGATCACGGTGAAGATGGTAGCGACCACATAGCCCACCAGGATACCCAGCACGAAGGGAATCAGCTTCATCATCTTCTTGCCGTAAACAGAGAACAGAACGATGGCAAGCAGAGTCACCAGACCGCAGATCAAAGCAACATAGGGGCTGCAGCCGGCAACACGACCGGTAGTCAGGTCGCCCACAGCATTGCCTGCCAGGCTCAGACCGATGATGGCCACAGTGGGTCCGATAACAGCAGCGGGCATCAGCTTGTCGATCCACTTGACGCCGGCAACCTTAACCACCAGAGCGATCACCACATAAACAAGACCTGCGAACACAGCGCCCAACAGGATACCTGCAAAGCCGGCAGAACCGGAAGCAGCGCCTGCGAAGGCTGCGCCCATAGAGCCCAGGAATGCGAAGGAAGAGCCCAGGAACACGGGGCTGCGGAAACGGGTGAAGAGCTGGTAAACGATGGTACCGACACCAGCGCCGAACAAAGCAGCCGCCTGGCTCATACCGTTACCGATGATTGCGGGAACTGCGATGGTAGCTGCCAGGATTGCCAGAACCTGCTGGAATGCGAAGATCAGCATCTGGCCAAATTTGGGTTTGTCTTTAATGCCATAGATCAGATTCATTGAAAATTCCTCCAATTTTTTGATAATTAAATTCGCAAAAAAAGAAGGAAAGACCGAGCAATAAAAACGCGGTTTTTCCTCCTTGCTTTCGAATTTCAATTCCATTTGGCATTATACACCATATTTTGACAAAAATCAAGGGCTTTTGCAAATGACTTTCCCGCTGAATGGGTGGATTTGAATTTGGGTGTCATTGTAAAACACCGTGGGTTTTCAGGTATTCTACCAACTTTTCAAATGCTGCGCTATTTGTAGGATGGTAGATACGCATATTGGGTTGATTGGATGTTCTAACAACCACGATACTATTGCTAAGAAACTGAAATTCTATGTATCCCTGTTTGTCCTGGAAATACAGGCTCAAGGTTACCATATTCCCATCATAATTTTTATCAGCACTTACGCCATCAACTCCCCATGGTAACAGATTGCGGAAATCTTGTTGATATTTTGACATAGCCAGAATTTCCAGAATCTCCCCAGGTTCATTGCTAATAGGTGCTGGACTATTTATGCTATATAAATCGCAGCAACCCATTTCAAAACTATCAAGCATTCCATAAGCCGCAAAACTTGTAATGGTGTCCTCACTAACGGGCATCACACTAGAGGCAGACTGCGGCCAAAATCGCCAACCAAGCAAACCAATGATCAGTACAGCTATCACAATTGCGATTATTAATCCTATTCGTTTCTTCATTGATATTCCTCCTGCATCAAATTCAAGTTGCACTGGCGTTTACAGCACCCACGGCTCCCTTGTGTAAAGGGAGCTGTCAAAAATCTTCTGATTTTTGACTGAGGGATTGTCTTACCGCATTACCGATATGCTCACAAACTCCGCGAAAGTTTTTGCTGACTTCGTTATTTGGAATACGAATAACTGTTAATCCATATCCTTCCAGAAAAGCGGTTCGCTCTGCATCTTTCTCTACATTCCAATCTTCATAATGTTGCGAGCCATCCAATTCAATTACCAGCTTGGCTTCTGCACTATAAAAATCGGCAATGTACTTCCCCAGTACCTTTTGTCTGGAAAAGCGCACGGGATGACTACGAAGATAATCGTACCAAAGGTGTCGTTCTTCCTTTGTCATTTCCTTTCGCAGTTGCTTCGCCAATGGAACCAACTGCTTATTATGTTTTGACTGCATAACAATCCCTCCGTCACGGCTTACGCCATGCCACCTCCCTTTACACAAGGGAGGCTTTGGTGCGGTGAATCTTTTTTACAAACAAAATTGCGCCGGTAATAATTGCGCCAGCAAATAGGTTTGAACCACATTACCGTCGGTTACATAGATAGGAAAATCCGGCTGGCAAAACTCGCTCAGCACCTGACGGCACACCCCGCAGGGGGTACAGCGACCGGTGATTTCCCCATTCTTGCCCCCGCAAACTGCCAAGGCGGTAAATTTCCGACAGCCTTGGGAAACGGCTTTGCCGATTGCCACTCTCTCTGCGCATATGGTGGGGCTAAAGGCGGAATTTTCCACATTACAGCCGGTGTAAACTTTACCGTCTTCCCCCAAAAGCGCACAACCCACCTGAAAATGGGAATAGGGGGCGTAGGCGTTTCCCATGGCAAGTTTGGCTTGTTCCATTAGCATTTCTTCCATACTCTTCTCCTATTACAACAACGCCTTTATTACCGTGTCAGCCACAAAGGTAAAACTGTCTTTCGTGCCGATGTTTTCCGGCGTGATGCCTTTTCCCAGCATCAAGAAAGGCACATACTCTCTTGTGTGGTCGGTGGTGGCGGTGAAGCCGGGGTCACAGCCGTGGTCGGCCGTGAGGATAAGGACATCTTCTTCCTCTAACTTTTCCAATAACTTAGGCAGAAAACCGTCAAATTCCGACAGTGCTTTGGCGTAGCCGTCCACATCCCGACGGTGACCGTAGACCATATCAAAATCCACCAAATTCACAAAGCACAGACCGGAAAAGTCCTTGTCTGCATAATCAAGCGCGTGGTGGATGCCGTCGAGGTTGGACTTGTTATACACATATTCCGTTAGCCCACACCCTGCAAAAATATCGTGAATTTTCCCCACGCCAATCACATCTTTCCCCTGCTTTTTCAAAATGTCCAGCAGTGTTTCCTCGGGGGGTTCTAAGGAAAAATCGTGGCGGTTGGCGGTTCTTGTAAAGTTCCCCGGCGTGCCCACAAAGGGTCTTGCGATGACCCGCCCTACCCCGTGCTTGCCCGTGAGAATTTTCCGAGCAATTCGGCAATATTCGTAAAGTTGTTCCGGCGGGACAATGTCCTCATGGGCGGCAATTTGAAACACCGAGTCGGCAGAGGTATAGACAATCAAATCGCCGGTCTGCATATGCTGTTTGCCGTATTCTGCAATCACAGCCGTGCCCGACCAAGGGGCGTTAGCCAGCACATCACGACCAACGGCTTCCCGAAAAGGTTTCAGCACTTCTTCGGGAAATCCCTCGGGATAGGTGGGCAGTGGGTTTTCCGACACAATTCCCGCCAGTTCCCAGTGCCCGATGGTGGTATCCTTGCCGGCGGATTTTTCCGCAAGCCTTCCGTAAATGCCGGTGGGATTTTCCGTTTTGGGCAGGCAGGTGACTCCGTCAATGTTGCCCAAACCCGCCTTGATCAGGTTGGGAATGTGCAAATATGCAGATTTGGCGCAGGAAGCAAGGGTATTTGCCCCCCCGTCCCCAAAAGACTCGCTGTCGGGCATCTGCCCAATGCCGAAAGAGTCCAATACAATCAAAAATACTCGTTTCATAGGCTTTCCATTTTCACGGCGGTTTCCAGCGCCACCCGCATCATTGCGGTGAAGGCGGTTTGCCGTTCATCCGAAGTAGTTTCTTCACCGGTGAGAATATGGTCGGAAATGGTGCAGATGCAAAGACCCCGCTTGCCGTAGCGGGCGGCATTCATATATAGCGCCGCCGCTTCCATTTCCAGCGCCAACACGCCCATTTTTTTCAGGGCATACACGCTGTCCAACCCTTCCGGCACGCCTTCGTGGTCCCCATAGAACACATCGGAAGAATTGATGTTGCCCACATGGTAGGTAGCGCCTTGTTCTTGAGCCGCTTCCACCGCCTTAGTTAAAAGTTCAAAAGAGGCAATGGGGGCAAATGTACCGGGCAAATGGAACTGGCTAGCAAAGTTGGAATCCGTGCAAGCGCCCTGACCCAGCACAATATCGTAGAGTTTAATATGCTCCTGAATGGCGCCGGCGGAGCCTACCCGAATGATATTTTCCACACCATAGGCGTTAAACAACTCGTGGGAATAAATACCCATGGCGGGCATACCCATACCGGTAGCCATCACGGACACCTTCACGCCTTTGTACCTGCCGGTGTAGCCCTGCACACCGCGGACATTATTCACCAAAACCGGATTTTCCAAAAAGTTTTCCGCAATAAATTTTGAACGCAAAGGGTCACCGGGCATCAGAACGGTTTTTCCGAAGTCACCGGGTTTTGCGCTGATATGGGGGGTCGGTTTAGTTAACATAACATTTCCTCCTTAATAACCGGAACCTTTCTGGTTCTTTGCAATTTTCACGATACGGGATGTACCCAAACGGCTTGCCCCCAGCCGAATAAATTCTTCGGCATCTTCTAGGCTGGCGATACCGCCGGCGGCCTTAATTTTCACATATTCGCCGATATGCTTGGCAAACAGCGCCACATCAGAGAAGGTTGCGCCGGCAGTGGAAAAGCCGGTAGAAGTCTTAATATAGTCTGCGCCGGCTTCGGTGACGATATGGCACATCCGGATTTTTTCATCCTCGGTGAGCAAGCAGGTTTCGATAATGACCTTCAACAGTTTGCCACAGCAGGCCTTTTTCACCGCCTTGATTTCCGACAGCACTTGTGCATCCTTGCCGTCTTTCAAAAGACCCACATTGATGACCATATCGATTTCATCTGCGCCGTTTTCCACAGCGTCGGTGGCTTGGAAGCACTTGGAAGCGGTGGTGTCATAGCCGTTGGGGAAGCCGATGACCGTGCAAATGGCCAGTTTATCCCCCACATAGTCCTTCGCCTGCTTCACATAGCAGGCGGGAATGCAAACCGACGCGGTTTGATATTTCATACCGTCATCACAAATCCCCTGAATGTCCGCCCATGTGGCAGTTTGCCCCAGCAAAGTATGGTCGCATTTTGCTAAAATTTCAGAAAGTTCCATATCCAACACTCCTTTTTCTTCATTATACAAAACAGATTTGGAATATGCAAGAAAAAGCACCGCAAAAGCGGTGCTTTTCGTCAACTGTTTTGCAATTCTTGTTTTTGATGTTGCAAGGTGTAGAGTTTATAATAGTGCCCGTGGCGTTTGAGCAGTGCTTGGTGATTGCCCTGCTCTAAAATTTCTCCGTGGGACAGCAAAATAATGTTATCTGCGTGTTGAATGGTGGAAAGGCGGTGGGCAACTACCAGCATGGTGCCGATATTTTTCATCTTATCCAAAGAATCTTGAATCAGCACTTCCGTTTCCGTGTCAATGTTGGCAGTGGCCTCGTCCATAATCATCACAGAGGGCTTATGCAACACCGTGCGGGCAAAACTGAGCAATTGCCGTTGTCCGGCAGAAAAGTTGTTGCCCCGTTCCCGAACTTCTTCTTGCAAGCCCTTAGGTAGTTTTTTCACGAAGCCGTCGGCATTGACAAATTCCATCGCCTGCCACACCTGCTGTGTGGAAACATCCAACCCCAAGGTGATATTGCTTTCCACCGTACCGGAAAACAGGAAGACATCTTGAAGCATTTGTCCGAAGTGCTTCCGCAGGCTGGCAATTTTAATATTGCGAATATCGATGCCGTCAATGAGAATTTTCCCTTTTTGGATGTCATAATTGCGACAAATCAGGGACAATATTGTGGTTTTGCCGGAACCGGTTGCCCCCACAAAGGCCACGGTCTGTCCCGCTTCCACTTTAAAAGACACGCCTTTGAGTACCCAAACATCCGGCTCATAGGCAAACCAAACATCCCGAAATTCAATCTCGCCCTTGATTTGCGGAAGGTCTACGGCATCTTCTGTGTCCATCACTTCCGGCACCATATCCAGCACACTGAAAATCTTTTCCGCCGAGGCAAAGGACTTTTGCAGCATATCAAACTGCTCTGCCATAGATTGAATGGGATTGAAAAACTTCGAGATATACATATAAAAAGAGACCACAACACTGCCGGTAATCATCTGCCCGAAGAAAGGGGTGTCTTGAATATAACCCCGACCGCTTAAATACAGCAGGCACAAAATTGCGCCGACATTGAGCATCTGCACCACCGGGCGGAAAATACCAAAGACAAACATTCTGCCCAGTTTTGCCTTTTTTTGGGCATAGGAACGGGTCAAAAATTCCTCCATTTTGGCATCTTCTCGATTGAAAATTTGGACCAACTTCATACCGGACAGATTTTCCGATAAAAAGGCATTCATTTCCGTGGTAGTATCCGTCACCGCCCGATGGGCGTTGCGGGAAAATTTCCGGAAAATATACGTCACCAGTACCAAAAACGGCACAAAACTCAACAGCATCAGCGTCAAGGCATAGTTGAGCATCAGCATCGCCACGGTAATGGCGATGACCACCATCATATTTTTCACCAGTGTCACCAAAATATTGGTGAACAAATAGGCGATGCCTTCCGGATCATTGACCACCCGGGTCACCAGTTTGCCCACGGGGATGTGGTTGAGTTGGTCGTGGGACAGTTCCTGCACCCGGGCATACACATCGGTTCGCAGAGCCGAGAGAATTTTTTGACCCACATGCTGTAAAATCAGCGCCTGCAAATAGGTACACACCACACTGACCAGCAAAATACCCACATACACCCCCACCACCTGAAACAGGTAGGGCAAACGAAAATCCCCCGTGACAATCTCTTCAATATGACCGATGAGCAAGGGGGAAATCACATCATGGGCCACAGATACCAGCATAATCAAAAGCGCCAGCGCAAAATAGCCCCAGTATCCCTTGGCATAGCCCAGTAGTCTGCGGATAATCTGTCCATCGGACATTGTGCGCTGAAATTCCGGACCTTTGCGTTTTTTGAACACCCCGTATGCCACCAAAAAAAGCACACTCAAAAGTCCCAAAAAACCGCCTAACAGCAAAATCGGCAAATACTCAGCCATTTTCCCCGCCTCCTTCCGCTTCCAACTGTTGCAACAGCACAAGGTTTTGGTAGGAAGGGCAAGTTTGCAGAAGTTCCCTATGGGTGCCTTGGGCAATCAGTTCCCCGTCTTCCAAGAAAAAAATGCGATCCATACTTTCCACCGTGGAAATCCGGTGGGCAATCATCAAGGTGGTTTTCCCCTGACGGATGCGGTGCATATTTTCCAAAATGGTCTTCTCGGTTTGGGTATCCACCGCAGATACCGCGTCATCTAAAATCAGCACCGGTGCATCCTTCAAAAACGCTCGGGCGATGGAAATCCGCTGTTTTTGACCGCCGGAGACGGTAACGCCCCGTTCCCCCAGCATGGTTTCATAGCCCTTGGGGAAGCCTTGGATGTTCTCATCCACATCGGCAAAGGTTGCCATCTGCTGGATTTTCTCCTGTTGTGCCCCCGTTACTCCAAAGCCAATGTTGTTGGCGATGGTATCGGAAAACAAGAAATTATCTTGGGGTACATAGCCGAAGCCGTCCCGCAAATCCCGCAAGATTATATGATTGATGTCTTGTCCGTCGATAAAAATTGTGCCGTCGGGGACATTATAGGCGCGTAAAAGCAGGTCTGCCAAGGTGGTTTTTCCTGCGCCGGTTTTGCCCACGATGCCCACTTTTTCCCCTTTTTCGATGGTCAGGGTGATGTTTTTCAGCACGGGTTGCTCCGTATCCGGATAGGCAAATGTCAGGTTTTCCAAATGGATATGACCTTGCATATTCGGACAAGCCTTGGCATCCGGCCCATCTACCACATCGGGCTCGGCATCCAAAAGTTCCGAAATCCGTTGCAGGGATGCCTTGCCACGGCTGGTCATATCAATGAGCTCACTCACCGCCATCACCGGAAAGACCACATTGTTAAAATAGCCGATAAACGCAACCAGTTCGCCGGCATTAAACCGATCGTCGTAAATCAAATAACCGCCGTAACCCAAAATCACCGCCGTTACACTTTGCACAAACAGCGTCACCAAAATCCGCATCAGCACCGATGCCTTGGTGTGCTTGACATTGGCTTTTTCGTTGGCAATATTCAGGTTTTTGAAGGCAAAAAGTTCCAATTTTTCCTTCACAAAGGCCTTTACCACCCCCATACCGGACACCCGCTCTTGGACAAAGTCCGACAAATGAGAAAAGGTCTCTTGGCGTATCCGCCATTTTTTCGCCATATACCGCCCCATCAATGTGGCAGTAAACATCAAAACCAGCATTGGAAGCATACAATACAAGGTGAGTTTTGCATCCATTAAAAGCATCTTCCGCAGTGCCATCACACCCATAATGGCGGCATCCACCGCCATCACCATGCCCCAGCCGAAGCACTCGTGTACCGTTTCCAAATCGTTGGTAAACAAACTCATCAGACCGCCGATTTTGTTTCGGCTATAGAAAGACGGACTTAAATGCCGTGCCCGTTCAAACATCCGATTGCGCAGGTCCGTTTCCATCCGCAGGGCAGAACTCATAAACAGCACCCGCCACAAAAAACGCCCCAACAGCATCAGCATAATAATCACAAACAGAGGCATACAGATTTTGTCCAGCAAATATGCCATATCAAAGGGCACTTGTACGCCGTTTTCCTCGATAAACCCTTGGTTCATACCGTTGATGACCGTGGCATACTTGGCAGGCACCAACAGCATCAGGTAGTCTTCGACCAAAAGAACCAAAATACCCAAAAGCAAAAAGACCGCATTTTTTCGATAATATCGGTTCATATGCTTTCCAAATATCATCCGTATCCCTTCTTTTCCAAAAGGGCAGTTCTAAAAGGACTGCCCGCGCATTACCGTCTTGTTACAGATTGCAAAATTCCGAAGAACTTTTCCAAAGGCAGATTGTCCGCCCGACGGTTCATATCCGTAAGGGTTTGGGTAAACAGCCGATACCACTTCCAAGGGGTTGTGACTTTGTCCACCCCGAAAAAGAGGTAGTCACAATTTTCAAATTTCACCTTACCGAAATTCTTTGTAAACTGGGCGCCACAGCCAAGGCTAATCGCCCAAGGAAGCATGCTGAAGAAATAGTCCTGCTGACTCATTAAGACATTTTTTTGGGGATTTTTCCGCAAATAGCCTCGCAGACCCATCAGTTCTGCCAAAACACGCCGTCCCTCTCGGGTGCGTCGACCGCCCCAGCACAGCAAAATGCCGGATAAGAAAAGTCCCACCACCATATAAAAAGCAGTGGTCATATCCCCCGCCAATGCGCCGAATACCAGCCAAAAACTGGCACAAAGCAGACTGATTTTCCGCTTTCGGCTATCTGCCAGCAAAAGCCCTGCGCCGATATTTTGCATAAACCAACCGCTAAAGAAACCGGCAACCGCCAGCACCGCCAAAAGCAGTCCCTGCAATGCCGCGCCGTCTGCCATCGCCACCGCCAAGGATGCGCCGCCAAACAGACCGATGCCTGCGGCGAAGAAACGGAAGATTTTGGCATTGGTGCCCCATTTGCGGAACACTTCTGCCAAACCGATGCGCTGTTTGGTGCAGGTTCTAAGCAATTGGGCATAGCGATAGTCGGAAGTGTCCACGGATTTCTGAGTGCCAAAGAGTTTTTGGAACAACCGCACTTCCCCTTCTGTCCGCTCGTTGCCCATTTCCATACGCTTATACAGCACAACCCGACCCCGCTGGGGACGGATAGAAATATAGCCCAACTGCGCCCAATGCAAAACCGTAAGGGACAAGTTTATTCCCTGACCCGCCATCATTGCGCCAACCTGACCGGGGTGATACCCCTGGGGAGGGTGGGCGCACTGTCCGGGGATAACCGGCAAATTCCAAAGAAACAGCAACCAATACCCCAAAGCAAGCAGGAAGCAGACCAGCATACCTGTTGAACCCCAGCCATAATCTTGGGTTTGAACTATGGATTGGGGAAACATGGCTTCTGTCACCAGCAATGTCATATATAAGGTTTCTTGGTCCTTCATAGCCTTTAAAGATGACCCAGAAACCGTCGCGCCGTCAACCTGATAAGTTAAATCCTCTTCAATTCTAGCCCCGTGGTAGCCACTGACAAATCCGGGCAGAACTTCAATGGCGCCGGGCAATGTCACAGAAAACTGCAACTGAGCCACCGGATAGGTAAAACCGGACAAAAGGGGCATTTTCAGTTGCAATCCGGTGTCCGTGGCTTCAATCACATCGTACAAACTGTAGTGGATGCTCACGGTCACATCGCCCACCACATTTTTGGTCAGGCGGGATAAATTCAAATACCGCACATCCCCACTGCGGGATGCGCTGACCCGAGAACCGTTTAAGGTCACACCGGTGGCATCGGCAGGAACGGGGAATTTCAAATCCGCCACCGGTTCTTCCAAATGCAATGTGACGGTGGTAGTGACTTGACAACTTCCGTCGCTAGATACCGTAGCAAAACTCTCTTGTGCGCTGGCACCGGTGGCAGCCGACACATCCAAGCCAAGATATGCAATTAAAATACAAAGCACCACTAGGATTGTCCGCTTTCGCATAGTAACCTCACAATGTTATTTTCTCTAAATTCCGGATATGTAATTCCTTAGGATAGAAAAACCGCAGTTTTTCCTTTGCCACAGAAAAAGAAATTTCCTTGGCAATCCGCAGTTCGCCGTCCAAATTCACGGGGCTGTCTTCCTTGCAGGTGATTTTCAAGCCCTCTGTGCGGAAATGGCGAATGAATTGGGGAAGTTCCCGATAACCGCCGTCTTTGTACTTGCCGATGACATTTGCCGCCTGCAGGCGGGACACTTTTTCAATGACCAGCACATCCAATTTGCCGTCGGTGGGGTCGGCATCGGGCACGGGATGAAATCCACCGCCGTAATATCTGCCGTTGCACACGCAAATCAGGGTCTTTTCCCCTTCTATCCGCTCACCGTCAATTTCAATCTCATAATATTCCCCGATGCCCCGAGCCACATTCACCAGCGTGGACACCGCATAGGCGCGGAAACCGCTGAGCAAAGGAATGCGCTTATAGTTGGACACATCGGTGCCAATTCGGGCATCCAAGCCCACGGAACAGATGTTCATTGCGTAATCGTCGTTACACCGAATGAGGTCAAATTCCGTTTCCTTGGCATCCAACAGCCGTTCCAAATCGAAAAAGCCTTGGGGGTCATCGAACAGTTTGGCAAAATCGTTGCCGCTGCCGCCGGAAAACACCGTCACCGCCGCGTTGGGATGCCCCACTGCGCCGTTGACTACTTCGTTCAGCGTGCCGTCACCGCCGCAAGCATACAGCCGAACTTCCTCACCGGTTTTGGCATAGGACTGGGCAATGCAACGGCAATCCCCCGGGGAACGGGAAACATGGATTTTATAAGACAGGCCCCGTTTTCCGCAACTTTTTTCAATTTGTTCTTTGTATTCCTTGGTGCGGTTGCGAGAACCCGCCGCGGGATTGATAATAAAGATATGCTTCATTATTTCTTCTTTCTCTGATTGTCGGTAAACATATAATAATCACATTTGATTTTGCCGTTGTAGAACTTCCGCTTTTTGTCCGCCCGCTTGCCGAACCAATGCTCAAATTCCGGCTCGGAAGTGATGACAAATTTTTTCCAGCCGTCGGCATACTTCAGGTGGCGACCCAATGCGCCATAAAGCCGTTGGGCGGAGTGCTGTTCCATCATTCGCTCACCGTAGGGCGGATTGCAGACCAAAATACCGCTGTCGCAGGGCAGGCTCAGTTTGGTGGCGTCCCCGTCTTTGAATGTGACGCAATCGGAAACACCGGCTTTTTTGGCGTTGGCAAAACTCAAGGAAACGCAGGTGGGGTCAGCGTCCGAACCCATAATCCGATATTCCCCTTTAAATTCCTTATCTTGGGCCTCGTCCTTGGCTTCCTGCCAAATTTCTTTGGGCAGCCAAGGGTACTCTTGTGCGCAGAAGGTGCGGCTCAGACCGGGGGCGCGGTTTTTAGCAATCAGCGCCGCCTCAATGGGAATGGTGCCACTGCCACAGAAGGGGTCCCAAAAATACTCTCTGCCACGGAAGCGGGTGAGTTGAATCATACCCGCCGCCAAGGTCTCGTGCAAGGGGGCATCGTTGCCCACAGCGCGGTAGCCCCGCTTATGCAGGCCTTGTCCGGAAGTGTCCAAGCACAAAGTCACATTGTCATTTAAAATGGTAAAATGCAATTGGAACTTCACGCCGGTTTCCGGAAGCCAAGAGATGCCGTACTTTTCCCCCAAACGGCGGGAAGCGGCCTTTTTGATAATGGCCTGACAATCGGAAACGCTCATTAACTGGCTATTGAGGCAGTGTCCCTTTACGGGGAACTGACCGTCCTTAGGAATAAATTCCTCTAAAGGCGCGTGCAAAACGCCTTGGAACAGTTCTTCAAAACTTTTGGCGGTAAACTGAGCCAGCACCACCATCACCCGCTCGCCGGTGCGCAAGCAGATATTGGCTCGTGCCAAATCCTTCTCGTCGCCGGCAAACAGCACCCGACGGTCTTCCACCTTCACATCTTCCATATTCAAACGCCGTAATTCATCCCCGGCCAGTCCTTCCAAACCGAACAAGCAGGGTACGGCAAATGTAAATTTTCCCATAGACCACCTCATCGAATAATTTTGCTTATCTTTAAGTATCGCTCTTCCTCAGAAAAGACGCAACCGCAGTATTTCTGCATATAAAAGCCACATTCTCTTGCCTTTTCCTGACCGGCCTTGAAATAGGGCCGAAAATCCCGATAGAGAAATTCCACCCCAAACTCTGCGCCGACTCTTGCGGCAATTTCTTTCATCAGTTCGTGATTTTGGTAAGGGCTGATGAATAGACTGGAAGTGAAACTGTCAAAGCCCAGTTCTTTGGCTTGGCGGGCAGTTTCATATAGGCGCATCTCATAGCATTTGACACAGCGATGGTCAATATCCTCGGCCACTTCCCGCACAAAGGGGCGCAAACCGTAGTCATTTTTTTCAATTAAAGGCAAGTCAATGGTTTGGGCGTACTCTCGCAAGCAGTTCCGTCGGGCGCGGTATTCGGTGAAGGGATGGATATTGGGATTGTACCAAAATCCCGCAACCTCGTATCCGTCTGCGCGAAGCACATCAACACATTGATTTGCGCAAGGGGCGCAACAACTATGCAGTAATGTTTTCATCTTTTTACCTCAAGGCAATATTTTGTTTATTATAACACGGCAAAACTTTCAATGCAAGATACTTGTTTCTTGTATGTTTGCAGGAAAAGTGTGGTATACTTCTTGACGAACCCCCAAAATTTGGGTATGATGAAGAAAATTGGGGGCGATACTATGGATGATGTTTTGTTTATGCGTCAAGCGTTGCAACTGGCGCAGGAAGCCGGTGCAAAAGGCGAAGTGCCGGTGGGGTGCGTGATTGTGCGCAACGGCAAAATTGTGGGGCGGGGCAAAAACAACCGCGAGGAACAAAAAACCGCCTTGGGTCACGCAGAACTTTCCGCCATTGCCGATGCCTGCGAAAATTTAGGCGGTTGGCGGTTGTGGGATTGCACCTTGTATGTGACCTTAGAGCCTTGCCCCATGTGCGCCGGCGCAATCCTCAATGCCCGCATTCGGCGTGTAGTCTTCGGGGCGCGGGATGAAAAATACGGCGCTTGCGGAAGTGTGTGCGATTTGTTTTCTATGGAATTTAATCACCACCCCAAGGTGACGGAAGGTGTGCTGGCAGAGGAAAGCAAGGCGCTGATGCAACAATTTTTTGAAAACCTTCGGAAAACTTTGAAGGACAGACCAAAGTGGAAAAAACCGGAATAAAGAAAGACAAGCGGTCAAATTGCCGCTTGTCTTTTTTTCGGAAAGGAGCAAGTATGAACTGGGAAAAATGGTGTTTACGAGTTGGTGGCGGCGCGGTGGTGTTTGCCTTGGCAGTTCGGCTGATGGGGGGCGGTGCGGTGCAGGCAGTGGTGGAAAAACTCGCCCAACCGGAAATGGCTTCGGCGTTGCTGTTTTTGGAAACCGGACGGATTTTGCGTCCTGCGCCGGAAGTATCCCAACCGGAAGCGCCGGATATTCCAAAAGAAACTACCCCTCTTGTCCTGCCGGCCTTTTCCCCTTCCGATGCGGATTTGGTCAAGGTCCACGCCGTCAACGGCTACAAGGCGGATTTACCTGCGCTGTTGGCAGAGCCCTTGTCTTGGCAACTGAAGCAGACAAAGCCCACGGTGCTGATTGTCCATTCCCACGGCACAGAAAGTTACACCAAAACGGAAGATTATGACGAGCATACCAAATACCGCACCAAAAACACGGACTATAATGTAGTATCTATTGGGGCGGAAATCAAAAAAATACTCGAGTCCGGTGGTATTTCCGTCATCCACGACACCGCCTGCCACGATTACCCCTCTTATTCCAAATCCTATTCCAATTCCCGCAAAAGTGTCAAAGAATATCTTGAGCAGTACCCCTCTATCCAAATGGTGCTGGACATTCACCGCGATGCCATCGCCAACAAAAAAGGCGAGCAGGTGCGCTACGTCACGAAGACAAAATACGGCACATCCTCTCGGCTGATGATGGTGGTGGGCACGGACGCCAATGGGTTAAAGCACCCCAACTGGCCGGACAATATGGCGTTGGCGGTAAAACTCCACGCCTATTTGGAAAAGCAGACACCGGGGATTTGCCGTCCCATCAGTTTCCGCAAACAGCGGTTTAATCAGGACTTATCCCCGGGGGCGCTGATTGTGGAAGTGGGGTCGGCGGGCAATACCCGCCAAGAAGCCCTGCTGGCAGGCAGAATTTTGGCAGAGGCCATTCTAGACCTTTCCTCTGGCGCCAACGGCTAAGGTTTCAGTGCGGTATTTTCTCAATTGCCAATTTTACAGCAGGCTCCACCAAGATAGGCGGTGGGCCTCTGCCATCGCCTCCACCAACTTGGAAAGTTGGGCGCAGGTGGCAGAATAGTGGGCGGCATCTTCCGGCTTTTCAAAAGATTGCAGTTGGGCAAACAGACCGTCAATTTCGTCCATTGGGGCGTGGTCTGCCACAGAAGCCGTCTTTTCCCAACTCTTCTCCCAATCCGCAAAGGCGGATTTTGCCAAAGCCATCCCCCTTTCCGGCGCTTGCCCCAGCACCAAAACAGATGCCTCTTTCAGTTTTTCCGCAATTTGCAAATGGGTACTATCCATTGCCACCCCCACAAAAATCCCCAGCACCAAAAACACAACCAAAATCACAACCCCAAGGAAACAACGGTTCATTTGCCCACCTCCTTGGGATAAAATACAATTTTATCCTGCCCGTCCACGCTGAGATACCAAGTCTTCTTGACCGTGGCATTTCGTACTTTGAGCACTTTTTCCACCCACTTTTCGTCTTTCCCCGCTTTTTGAAGGTTTTCCCTGAGCAGTGCGCCGTCGGAAATCACCGTCAGGGGCATATACTGCTTTTTCGTCTGCACGCCGGCCTCTTTAGCGGTGGCGGGGCGTTCTTTGGGATAAGGAAACACGGATAGATTGCCGTCGGTTTCCAAAATAGCATACTGCACCGTGGTCACATCCAGCACATCCTTTTCCCGCAAATGTCCGGTCAGTTCGTCCATGGTGACACGGGTTTTACGCAAATTTTCCTGCATAATATTCCCATTTTCAATTAAAATCACCGGTTTTCCGCACAATAACTTTCGAATTTTGATGCTTTTTAAGGACAAGTGGGAAAGCACCAACTCCACCCCCAGCACCGTGACAATGGGCACAAAGCCGGAAAACAAAGGGATACCCCCATCCTGCATGGGGATTGCCGCCAAGTTTGCCACCAGCATGGTCACCACAAATTCCGTCGGTTCCATCTGTCCGATTTGCCGTTTGCCCATCAGCCGTATCACCGCAATGAGCACCAAGTACAAAATAATCGTACGCAAGTAGGATAAAATCAAAATCTGCCACCTCTTTTGGGTAATTTACCCCGGAGGTGGCAGATTTATGCTTTAGAATCGCAAAAGTCGCAGGCAACCTGCGACTTTGCTTTAGAGAGAGAAAAAGGAGAGGAAAAATGAAAAAGTGACATTAACTTTCACGATATTGATTATATCGGGTAAATGTGAAGAAAATAAGTGGGTAAATATTAAAAAAGTATTAAGTTGCAAAATATTTACTTTTTTATGAAATACTGTTATAATGGGCATAAGTATGGAAAGGAGGCGGCAGGAATGCTCAACAAGTTGGAAGCGGTGCAGAACCGCTATGAAGAAATCTGCGCCCGTTCGGAACAGCCGGATTTTTACGCAGACCCCAAAAAAGCCGCCGCCACATTGCGGGAAAAAAATGACTTAGAGCCCATTGTGGAAGCCTTTACCGCCTATAAAAGTGCCCGTCAGGAAATGGACGATGCCCAAGAGTTGATGTCCGATCCGGAAATGAAGGCGCTGTGTCAGGAAACTTTTCAATCTGCTAAGACCGCTTCCGAGGAATTGTATGAAAAATTGCAAATTCTTCTCCTGCCCAAAGACCCCAACGACGAAAAAAATGTGATTGTGGAAATCCGCGGTGGTGTAGGCGGTGAGGAAAGCGCACTGTTTGCCCACTCTCTTTATCGGATGTACAGTATGTATGCCGCCCAAAAGGGTTGGTCGGTGGAACTGATGAACTACGCCGACACGGAACTGGGGGGTGTGAAGGAAGCGGACTTTGTGATTTCCGGTCGGGGGGCATACTCTCGGCTAAAATACGAGTCCGGCGTCCATCGGGTGCAACGAGTGCCGGAGACAGAGTCCGGCGGCCGTGTCCACACCTCTACCGCCACGGTGGCGGTGCTTCCGGAAATAGAAGAAGTGGATGTGCAGATTAACCCCGCCGACATCGAGATGCAGGTGTACCGCGCCAGTGGCGCAGGCGGTCAGCATGTCAACAAAACAAGTTCTGCCGTACGGCTCATTCACAAACCCTCGGGGATTGTGGTTGCCTGCCAAGAAGAGCGTTCTCAGGTGCAAAACCGAGAAAAATGTATGCGGCTGCTGGCATCCAAACTCTATGAAATTGCGCAGGAAAAGTTAAGCAGCGAAGTCACGGGTATGCGGCGAAGCCAAGTAGGTACCGGTATGCGCAATGAGCGCATCCGCACCTACAATTTCCCCCAAGGTCGTGTCACCGACCACCGCATCGGCTTGACCCTTTACCGCATTGACAGCGTAATGGACGGGGACATTGACGAGATTATCGACGCCCTTGCCACTGCCGACCAAGCCGAAAAACTAAAAAACGCCCAATAAAAGGATTTATTATGGAATATACGACCAACAATCCGGCAGAAACAGAGGAAATCGGTTTTCGGCTGGGAAATATCTTAAAACCCAATACAGTGATTGCCTACGCAGGGGATTTGGGCGCAGGAAAAACCGCCTTTACCCGGGGTTTGGCTCGGGGTTTGGGGGCAACGGAACGGGTGACCAGTCCCACATACTCCATTGTCAACGAGTACTTGTCCGGCCGGCTACCCCTTTTTCACTTTGATATGTACCGCTTGGGAAGCAGTGACGAACTGTGGGATATCGGCTGGGAAGATTATCTTCAGCGGGGCGGTGTCTGCGCGGTGGAATGGAGCGAAAATGTGGCAGATGCCCTAGAAAACCCTCTGCATATCCGCATAGAAAAACTGGGTGAGGACACCCGCAAAATTACAATTTCGGGAGGCGGTTATGAAAATATTAGCCTTTGAAACCTCGGCAAAGGCCGGTTCTGTGGCGCTCATGGAAGACGGCGTTTTGCTGGGAGAATATTTCCAAAATACCGGCCTGACCCATTCCCAAACAGTGATGACCATGGCCCAATCCCTTTTGCAAAGTTGCTCCCTCACCCCCAAGGACATCGGGGCGGTGGCCGTGGCGGCAGGTCCGGGCAGTTTTACCGGCGTTCGCATCGGCGTGGCGGTGGCGAAAGGCTTTGCTTGGGGTGGCGAATTGCCCCTATACGGCGTGTCCACCTTGGAAGCGATGGCCCTTTCTTTGGGTATTTACAACGGCATTGTTTGCGCGGTGATGGATGCCCGCCGAAATCAAGTTTATAACGCGCTGTTTCGGGCAGAGGACGGAAAACTTACCCGCTTGTGTGAAGACCGCGCCATTGCCCTGACAGAATTGCAAGAAGAAATAAAAAATTTGGCAGAACCGATTTTTTTAGTTGGCGATGGCAGTAATTTGTGTTATACTAGTTTGCAGGAGCACGTTCCCCATCTTGTTTTGCCCCCGGAACATCGGTTGCACCAGCGGGCAAGCGGTGTGGCTCTGACGGCAGAAGCGCAAATCGCCCAAGGCGCATCCGGCAACGGCGCAGAGTTAACCCCTAACTACTTAAGACTTTCTCAGGCAGAGCGGGAACGGCTCGCCCGAGAACAAAAATAAAGGAGATAGATATTATGAGCACAGTACATGTACTGGACCATCCTCTGATTCAGCATAAGTTGGCAATTTTGAGAAGCAAGAACACCAGCGTTAAGGAATTCCGCGAACTCATCAGCGAAATTTCCGGCCTGATGTGTTACGAAGCCACCCGCACCCTTCCCACCGTTGAGGTGGATGTGCAGACCCCCGTGGCTGTGGCAAAGTGCCGCCGCCTTGCCGGTAAGAAACTGGCAATCATCCCCATTTTGCGGGCAGGCTTGGGTATGGTGGACGCTATGGTTGACCTGATTCCCTCTGCAAAAATCGGTCACATCGGTCTATACCGTGACCCCGAGACCCACGAACCCGTGGAATACTACTGCAAGTTACCCGAAGACATCGGCAACCGCCGTGTGTTCGTGGTAGACCCCATGTTGGCCACCGGCGGCAGCGCCGTGGCGGCTATCAACTTCTTGAAGCAACACGGCTGTAAGAACATCGTGATGCTCAACATCATCGGCGCACCCGAGGGTGTGAAGAAGGTGCAGGAAGCCCATCCCGATGTGGACATTTATCTTGCCGCATTGGACGAAAAACTCAACGACCACGCCTACATTGTTCCCGGTTTGGGCGATGCCGGCGACCGTATCTTCGGCACAAAATAATCCTTTTGCCAAGCAGGTTTTCGCCTGCTTGGCTTTTTTATGCCCACCGGCAAAAATAATCAGAAAATTGTCAAAAAAAGAGTTGCCTTCTATTCATAAATTGTTTACAATAAAGACACAATCTTCCTTCACGGCTACCGTGGCGAAGAAGTTCATTCCGTCCAGTTGTTTGACTGCTTCAGAGATGGCGCTACCTTGAAGCGCGTCTTGGGCGGTATGGCTTGGTCCACTTTGTGGAACTTCTTGTGGGGTCTGATTCCCATCGTCGGCCCTATCTTCTTCATCATCAAAAGTTATGCTTACCGTCTGACCCCCTACATTTTGATGACCGAGCCCGATGTGAAGGCCACCGACGCCTTCAAGGTTTCCGAGGCTAGAACTTACGGCTATAAGGGCAAGATGTTCGGCGCTGATGTTTTGGTGGTTGTGCTTTTCTTTGCTGCATACTTGGTTTTGGGTCTGTTTTCCGCCATCCCCGTATTGGGTATTTTGTTCACCCTTGCAGGTTTGGTATTGTCCATCGGCTATGCCGCTCTGTCTTCTTTGTACTTCGGTCTCATTCAGGCTGCTTTCTACGAAGAAATCACCGCACCTTCTCAGGCTGTGATTTGCCCCAAGTGTGGCAAGCCCGTTCCCTTCGGTGCTTCTTTCTGCGCAAGTTGTGGCGCTCCCGTACAAAACAAAGAGCAATAATTTCCAATAAATTTACATATTTAGGCGGCAGACATATGTCTGCCGCCTTGTTTTCTTGAAAAAAAGTGCTATAATAGCCCTAGAAAACAATCAGGAGAAGGGCTATGTTAGATAAAAAACTTTTGCTACTGATCAACCCCAAGGCCGGACAGAAAAAGGCCGTGAAGAATTTATTGGAAATTATCACGATTTTTAATCGGGCAGGATACAGTGTCATCACCCATATCACCGAAGAACCCGGTGACGGCAGACATATGATTAACCGTTATGCCGAGGATTTGGATTTGGTGGTCTGCTGTGGCGGTGACGGCACATTTAACGAAACCATTTCCGGCGTGATTGCCAGTGGCAAGGCGCTTCCCATCGGCTATATCCCCGCCGGTTCTACCAATGACTTTGCCACCAGTTTGGAACTGTCCAGCAATGTTTTGCAGGCCGCCCGAGATATTGCAGAGGGTACGCCGGACGAATTGGATACCGGCAGTTTTTGCGGGCGGGATTTTTCCTATGTGGCTTCCTTCGGTCTGTTTACCAAGGCCAGTTACGCCACCCCCCAAGAACTGAAAAACATCTTCGGTCACGCCGCCTATATTTTAAGCGGTATGCAGGAAATTTCCCAAATCAAGAGTTATCACCTGCGGTTTACCCTGACCGACGGCACAGAAATTGAAGACGAGTTTATCTTCGGTGCGGTCAGCAATTCCACCCGCTTTGGCGGTGTGCTTAGCCTTTCCAAAGAACTTGTGGACTTGCAAGACGGCAAACTGGAACTGCTTCTCATCCGCGCCCCCAAGGATATTTTAGAGTTGGCAGACTGTGTGCGGGCGATGCAACAGCAGACATACGATTGCCCGATGATTACTTTTATGAAAGACTCTCATTTCATAATTTCTGCCCCTGAGGATTTGCCTTGGACATTGGATGGGGAAAAAGAGATGGGGCATAGCGACATTGAAATCAACTGCCTGCATAAATCCATCCGCCTGATTCGCAACAAAAAATAATATCCCCCATAATTTAAGGGGCTGTAAAGAAATTCTTTACAGCCCCTTTTTTAGGCTTCTTCGGCAAAGGTTTTCAAATTTTTCGCTATGGGGCAATCCGCCACATAGTTGCAATTAGGATAGCAACAATCCACCTCGGTGAGTTTTCCGTCCTCTGCCTCGGCGCATACGGTGCGGGCGCTGTCCAACTGTCGGCAATATCCGGTGAAAAAGCCTTCTCTTTCCATTTTATATCTCCTCAATACACCAACCCATGGGGTCTAAGGTGTTATTTCGTTGGTTGTGGCTGAGTAAGATTTTACCGTCGGGAATTTCCCAAGGTTCCCCGCTTTGGTTTACATAAATCCGAATCTCTTGGTCTTCCGTCTTGCGGGAAAAGGACACTCGTCCCCCACCCCCCTGCAAAAACGCTGTATCGCCGATTTGCAAAGCGGAATTTTCTGTGCGCAACTGCCCCAATTTGCGGTAGTGGGCAAGTAAATCTTGATTTTCCCGCCCCCAAGGATAGGTACGGCGGTTAAAGGGGTCTTTGCCCCCTTCACAGCCTGCTTCATCCCCATAATACACACTGGGGCAACCGGGTAGCGTATACTGCAAAACCGTAGCCAACATCAGCCTTGTTTGTGCCAAATCTTTTTGAGCCTTGAAAAGTGTCCGTCCCGCCAACGCCTCCCGACTACCCTGAAAATCGTCCACCAAGGCTGTCAAAATCCGAGGGGTATCGTGAGTTCCCAATAAGTTCATATTGCACAGCACCACCTGCTTGGGATAGTTTTCCAAAATGGTCATCACGGTATTTTTCAGGTTTCTGCCGTCATCCCGACCCCACAAGAAGTCCAAAATGGCGGTTCGGAAGGGGTAGTTCATAATACTGTCCAACACCCCGTCTACAAAGTATCGGCAACGCTGGTTATAAGAAATTTTATTGGACGCATCTTCCCACACTTCCCCCATAAGTAGGGTGTCGGGTCTGAGTTTTCGCAGTTTTGTTTTTAGGCGAAGCAAAAATTCACCGGGCAATTCATCTGCCACATCTAAGCGAAAACCGTCCGCGCCGGCATTGAGCCAATGTTCCACCACGCTGTCCGGCCCATCGAAGATATAGGACAAGAACCCCGTATCCAACTTGTTCACCGTGGGCAGGGTGTCAAAGCCCCACCAACTTGCATAACGGTCGGGGTAACTTTGGAAATTGTACCAACTGCGGAAGGGGGATTGGGCATCCTGATATGCTCCGCCCTGCCCAAAAGAACCGTATTTATTAAAATACAAACTGTCTGCGCCGGTATGGGAATAGACCCCGTCCAAAATCACTTTGATCCCATAGCGGTGGGCGGTTTGGCAGAGATTTTGAAAGTCTTCCATCGTGCCCAGCATAGGATCGGGAGTTTTGTAGTCGCCGGTATCGTAACGGTGGTTGGAAAAAGCCTTGCCAATGGGATTGAGATACAAAATTGTCGTCCCCAAAGACGCAATATAAGGCATTTTTTCGGCAATGCCCCGAAAATTACCGCCGTAAAAATCGTTGTTCAGCACCTCCCCTTTTTCATTGGGTTGCCAAGAAACTTCCGCATTCCAATCAGAATGGACGGTATAAGGTCCCAGTTTTCCTCTCAGGTTGCAATCCCCCGATTTATAAAACCGATCAGGAAACACCTGATACACCAACCCCCCCTTTGCCCAATCGGGGGTTGTAAAATCCGCCGGAATACAACTGACCTGCCAGCAGGCACCGTCTTCCATATTGGTGTCGTCCCCATATTTGAAAAGGCGGAAAGTGCCGGTATGTCCGGTGATGCGGAAATAGTAAAAATACAATCCGGTTTGGGCAAACGAAAGCAAGCCTTCCCAAATGTCATACGGTTCTTCCGCCTGCAGAAACGCCATCGGAACTTCCAAAAAAGGTGCGCCGTTTTCCCCGGTCACCACAACTGTCACTGCGGTGGTCTGAACCGTCTTGGGTATTTTGATGTGCAACACGCATTCCTGCTTCGGCTTTAGGCACCCGAAGGGGTTTTTATATTCGGTTTTTTTAGAATCGAATAAAATACGCATATTTACTCCTAAAAATCCCCCTAAAAGGGGGATTTTTCTTTAATTTCCTAACATCTTTTGAAACAGCGCCATATAGCGTCCGGCAGGCTTATCCCAACCGAAATCCTGTTCCATATCGGTTTTCTGCAACCCATAAAATGCCTCGGGTCGGTGATGGTACAAATCCACCGCACGGCAAATTGCACCATAGAAATCGTCGGCATTGTAACTTTGGAAGGTAAAGCCCAAACCGCCTCTGCCCATCTCGTCTACCCCGGGCACGGTGTCTTTTAAGCCACCGGTGGCGTGGACGACCGGCACGGTACCGTAGCGCATGGCGTTCATTTGGCTCAAACCGCACGGCTCACTTTTCGAGGGCATCAAATAGATGTCACCGCCGGCGTAAATCCGAGAGGCAAGGCCTAAATTGAAGGTGATTTCCGCCGCCACACGGTCCGGATATTTCTCTGCCAACTCTTGGAAGAACTGCTCAAATTTTGCCTCGCCCGTGCCCAAAATCAACAACTGACAATCCTGCTCATTGAGCATTTTCTCGGCGATATAACACAGCAAATCCAAGCCTTTGTGCCCCGCCAATCGGGTGACCATCACCAAAAGGGGCGTGTCCGGCTTTTGAGGCAGCCCGACTTCTTGTTGCAAGGCGGCCTTGCACTTTGCCTTACCGTTGCCGAAACTGGTCACATCATAATGACAGCACAGCGCAGGGTCGGTAGCGGGGTTGAAGGTGTTGGTGTCGATGCCGTTGGTAATACCAGTGAGTTTTCCGGCGGCATTTTGCAAAATTCCTTCCATTCCGTGGGCATAGTAAGACTGCATCAACTGTCCGGCATAAGTTTCCGACACGGTGGTGACTAAGTGGGCGGTTTCAATTGCCCCCTTCATCACATTGACGCCGCCGTTTAGGTCTAGGCAAGCCCGCCAGTTATGGGGTAGCGCCAGCACATCGTCGAAGAAATAGGGGTCTGCCCAGCCCTGATATTCCACATTGTGAATGGTGAACATGCACTTGGTACCGGGAAAATCCGGATAATATTGAGCCGCCAAATACACCGGCACCAATCCGGTTTGCCAGTCGTTACACTGAATCACATCGGGAATAAAATTCAGGCGTTTCAGGGTTTCCAAACAAGCCTTGGAAAAATAGGCGAACCGTTCTCCGTCGTCCATATCCCCGTAAATTGCCCCGGGGCGGTTGCCGAAGTAATACAGATTGTCCAAAAAGTACACCTGCACACCGTCGTTGCGGTTTTTCAGTTTCAACACGCCGGTGTACTGCTGACGCCACCCAAGTTGGGTGTCGAAGCAGGTGACAAATTCCACCGAATACCGATCATTTTCTAATATTTTTTTATAGTAGGGTAATATCAGCACCACTTCGTTTCCGGGGATTCTCGCCAGTGCCGAAGGAAGCGCTTCCATCACATCGCCCAGCCCGCCGGACTTGATGTACGGCGCACCTTCCGACGCTAGGATGGCTATTTTCATACCACGTCACCTCGTTTGACAATCACGGGATTTGTCGGCGTTCCGGTAAGTTTTGTCCCCGGACGCACCACCACATCTTTATCCAAAATCACATTTTCCAAGTAAGCGCCCTCGCCTACCACCGTATCGTTCATAATGACACAATTCTTTACCACCGCAGTGGGGAAAACGGTAACCTGACGGAACAGCATGGAATTACACACCGCACCGCCCAGCATACAGCCGTCTGCCACAGAACAATTTTTCACTTCGCTGTTTTCACCGTAATAGGTGGGCACACGGTCCCGAACTTTGGTAAAGACCGGATGGTTTCGGCCAAAGAGGTCGTCCCGAATTTCCTTTTTCGTCAGCGCCAAGTTGTTTTGGAAATACTCTTCCACGGTGTCATTACACAACGCAACACCGCCAAAGCGATAGACATTCAGTGTGGCTTTTTGCTCTTTCCAAAGGCCCAGCACCAAATCCCGGTCCATATGGAACAAGTTCCGCGCAATATGTTCCTGCAACTGATTGATCAGCCACTTGCGGGACAGCACAAAAATATCCATAGAGGCTTCGTAATCGCTGGGTGCGGGATAGTCCACCGCCACATCTACCACAGAATTGTCCTTGTCCAGTTTGATTGCCAAGTCCAGTTTCCGGTGACCGTCGGCAATGCCGGACTTGGTGACCACGGTAATATCTTTTCCGCTTTCGATATGGGAATGCAGTACCTGCAACAAATCCACATTACTGATAATGGCCGCATCCACCATAATTAAATAGTCGTCGTCCCCATATTCCAAAAAACTCATTGCCGCATACAACGATTCCAATTTACCTCGATAATCCGAGGTGCTGGAAGAGGAATAGGGGGTCAGATATTCCAAACCACCGGCTTCCATTTCTAAGCCCCATTCTTCACCGGAACCCACATGGTTCATAAGGCTTTGGTAGTTATGTCTTGTGACGATACCAATCCTGTGAATACCGGCGCAGGACAAATTGGAAAGGGCGAAATCCACCTGACGGTAACGACCGCCAAAGGGAAGGCTTGCCATAGTACGCTTTTCTGTCAAAGCGCCCAATGTGCCATCATTGGCAAATACAATACCCATTACATTCATAATACTCGCCCTCCTTTACAGCATTTCACCGGGCAAAAGCACGGTGTTTTCTTCTAAGACAGTGTCCTTACCGGTAACACTGATTTTCTTCTTCTCATTGGGGGCATAAGCGCCGCCTACCACCGCGCCTCGGCAAATCTTGCTGTTTTCGCCGAGAATTGCGTGACGGACAATAGCATCCGGCTCGATAACGACTCCGGGCATTACCACACTGTCTTCCACCAATGCGCCTTTTCCCACAATACAGCCGATGGAGATAATACTATGGCGAACTGCGCCGTAAATTTCCGAACCCTCAGCGATAAAGCAAGCCTCGGTTTTGGCATTTTCGTCTATATAGGAAGAAGGCAGTGCGTTATTGCGGGCGTAAATCCGGCTTTGATCATCCCCGCGGATATTCAATTTCGGCTCTTTACCCAAAAGGTCCATATTGGCTTCCCACAAAGAGTCAATGGTTCCCACATCTTTCCAATAACCGTTGAAGGTATAGGCCATTAACTTATGCCCCGCCTTCAGCAGATTGGGAATGATGTTCTTGCCAAAATCATTGGCAGAAGTTTCGTCTTCCTCGTCTGCAATCAAAAATTCCCGCAGAACATCCCAGTTGAACACATAAATGCCCATAGAGGCATTGGTAGATTTAGGCTTGGCAGGTTTTTCCTCGAACTCGTAAATTGAGTTGTCCGGATTGCTGTTAAGGATGCCGAAACGGCTGGCTTCCGCCAACGGCACATTCCGCACAGCGATGGTACAAGAAGCGTTGTTCTTTTCGTGGAAATCAATCATATCCGCGTAGTCCATCTTGTAAATATGGTCACCGGAAAGCACCACCACATACTCCGGATCATACCGGTCGATAAAGGCGATATTCTGATAAATGGCATTGGCAGTGCCCTTATACCAGCCGTTTTTCTTATCGTGCCGTTCATAGGGGGGCAAAACCTGCGCGCTGGCTTGGGATTTATTCAAACCCCAAGGCTGACCGTTGCCGATATATTCGTTCAATTCCAAGGGCTGATACTGGGTCAAAATACCCACAGTATCAATGCCGGAATTGACACAATTAGATAAAGGAAAGTCAATAATTCGATACTTACCGCCAAAGGGGACAGCGGGTTTGGCTGTGTTTTTGGTCAGCACCTTCAGACGGCTGCCTTGGCCGCCTGCCAACAGCATCGCAATGCATCGTTTTTTCTGGAAGTACATGGCATTCCACTCCTTTAGACTTTTCATAATTGGAAACGGGCAAAGCCCAAATTTCCCCACAAATAACATAACATATTTTTCTGGAAAATGGTAGTGGAATTTTGCCGAAAACACCAAAATAAATATTTTTTTATGAATCTTTTTAAAATAGGTTTATTTTTCCAAAGTTGGGCAATAATGCTTCTCGGAGGTGTTAACCAATGCAAAAGAAAAAATTTACCGGAAATGTCAGTGGCAAGGGCTATTACATAGCCTTAGTGCTATGTGCCGTTGCCATTGGAATCACCGGCTTTCTGTACTATCGCAGTGCAGATGCCAACAAGGATCTGTTGCAAAATCCCACAGAGGTGGTTGCAACCCAACCAAACTCGGATGTGCAGGCTGTAGCCACACAGCCCAACGGGGAAGTACAACCCACAACCCCGCCTCAGAAGCCTGCTAACATTCAGTCCCCCGTAGCGGGTAAAACCATATTGGAATACTCTATGGATGCCCTTTGTTACAATCAGACCACCCGAGATTGGCGGGTACACGACGGGGTTGACATTGCCGCAGAGGCCGGCACAACCGTGTCCGCCGCCGCCGACGGCACGGTATACACCGTCTATGAGGACGAAACCATGGGTATGACCGTGGTCATCCGTCACGATGGCGGCTACACCACCCGCTATGCCAGCCTTGCCGAGGAAGTTGCCGTCAAAGCCGGTGACAGCGTAACCGCCGGTCAGAAAATCGGGTCGGTTGGCGCAACGGCCTTGCTGGAAAGCGGAATTGGCGACCATGTCCATTTCAGTGTCAGTTGTAACGGTACCATCCTAGACCCCGCAGACTTTTTAAGTTAACAGTTTTCTTCCTTCTTGTGGAAACACCGCGTCCAATTGGACGCGGTGTTTCTGTTTTTTCTTGACCCCGAGGGCTGTTTTATGGTAGGATAGGTCAAGAAAGGTTGTGACGAAACTTATGAAAGAACATATTGATACCATACCGGTAACCGACGCCTTTTCCAAAAACGACGAATGTCCCTTTTGCTACTTGGAACGGCAGGCAGAACATCGGGCTCTGCGGTATATCGCCGGACCGGAAGCCAGTTATATGGAACCGGATGTGCGGGCGGTGACCGATGCCCAAGGCTTCTGCCGCCACCACTATAAAGCACTGTACGACTACGGCAACGCACTGGGAAATGCCCTGATGATGCAAACCTATTATGTGGGTCTGCAAAAGGAATTTCGGGCGCAACTGAGCGCTTTTGAATTGCCGGAAAAGAAGGGTCTGTTTGCCAAAAAGCAGGAAAAATCCCTGCCCATTACCCAATGGGCAAAGGAAAAGGAACACAGTTGTTTCTTGTGTAGCCGGCTTGCTTATAATATGCGCCGCTACTATGCCACCTTCTTCCACCTGCTCAAAGAGCCGGAATTTCGGGCTACCGTGGAACAAGGCAAAGGCTTTTGTATGCACCATTTCCGTCAACTTTTGGAAATGGCAGAGGAATTTTTGCCCAACAATCAAATCTCTTGGTTCTACCCCACGGTGTTTGCCGTGATGGAAAACAACTTGGCCCGGGTGCAAGAGGATATTGACTGGTTTATTGACAAGTTTGACTACCGCAACGCCCAAGTCCCTTGGAAAAATTCCAAGGACGCTGTGCCCAGAGGTATGCAAAAACTCAAAGGCGGCTATCCCTCGGACAAGCCCTTTCAGCAGGATTGATATTGGAATAAAGAGAGGTTACTATGGAAGTTGCGCAGTTGCTGACGAAGCAAATTTTCATTATGTTTTTATATATGGCCCTCGGTTTTGTTTTGTACCGCACCAAAAAAGTGAGCAAAGCCGGTAGCGCCACGCTGGCTACCCTATTGACTTGGCTGGTCATCCCCGTGGTTTTGGCGAAAAGTTTTTGTGTCGAACCCACCAAAGAGCGGTTGGTGGGCTTGGGGCTTAGCACTTTGGCGGCGACTTTGGCCCAAGGACTTTCCATTTTGGTCAGTCGGCTGTTTTTTAAAAACCGCCCCATTGACAGTGTGGCAGCCGCTTTCGGAAATGCCGGATTTATCGGCATCCCGCTGGTCACCGCCTGCTTAGGCGCGGACAGCGTGTTTTACATCGTGTATTTTGTTGCCCAAGTGAATGTTTTGCAGTGGATTTACGGTGTTGCGGTGATCAAGGAAACCAAAATGGATTTCCACCTCAAAACCCTTGCCCACCCCTTGGTTTTAAGTGTTCCCTTGGGTCTTATTCTGTTCTTCACCGGCTGGGGTGCAAAACTGCCCGAGGTGATTACCGGTACCATGTCCGGCATTGCCGCCGTCAATTCCCCCATCGCCATGTTGGTTATGGGTGTGTATTTGGCACAAGCGGATATGAAAACCCTTTGGACAGACAAGCGGTTGTATTTGGTAAGTTTTGTGCGTTTGGTGTTGATTTCCCTGCTGACTCTGCTGGTATTTTGGGTGCTGAACGCCTTTGTCCCCAATTTTAATGCCAACATTCTCACCGCGCTTCTTATCCCCGCCATTGCGCCGGTGGGGGCAAATGTGGCGGTGTATTCCCAACTGCACAACAAAGATTATGTCTATGCCAGCAAAGCCGTGGTGCTTTGCACCTTATTAAGTTTGGTATCGATGCCCCTTGTGGTGTTACTTGCCCAGTATGTTTTAAGATAAAAAAGGGACTGTTGCAAAATTGCAACAGTCCTTTTTTATACCTCTTTTGTCAGTTCCTCGCAGATTTCTTTACCCAGTTTTTTTGTGATGACCTGCACCGCCTCTGCATAGCGGGGTGCGCGGGTGGTTAAGTTGTGAGAATCCGTGCCTAAGAAATGGATGTACCCGTTTTTCACCATAGAAAGGGCAAAGCGTCGGGTTGTTCCCGACAAAAACGCCTCTGCGTTACACTGCATCGACACATTTTGGCTCGCCAGTTCCGGCAGGAATTTGAGAAGTTGTTTTCTGCCCCGATACCGTTCCACATGGGCCAGCACCGGCGTCAATCCCAACTCGATGGGTATGCGAAACACTTCTTCCACCATACGGATTGTCCAATCGGAAAACGGCATTTCCACCAGCAGAAGTCCCGTGTTGCCCAGTTCCATTTGTTTCAAATCTGCGCAACGGCTCATTCCGTCAAAGTATGCCACCTCCGCGCCCAATAGGATGCGGGGGAATCTTTCTGCATATTCGGCAAGTTGCGCCATACTTTCCCCGCGGCGACGCAGGAAATCTGCGGGGTTATCTTTAACCGCATAAAAATGGGGGGTTGCCGCCACCACCGTCACCCCCTGCTGGGAAAGGGTTTCCAGCATCTTTTGGGATGTTTCCACGCTGTCGCTTCCGTCATCCATTTGGGGCAATATATGGCTGTGTAAATCTAGCATACGATGCTCCTTCTGTTTCGTTTACCGATATAAGGATAAGAATTCCTCTTTGCTCAGGGATAACGCGAAGGCATTTTGGCTGTCTTCCGGATTTTGGGCAACATACCAGTTCCACACCTTGGAAATATGCGGTGCGGGAACCGCAAACAATTCTGCCAAATCCTTGATAATCTTCAATCCGAAGGAAAAGTCCGCTGTAAAATACCGGGAAGAAAAATCCGGAATCCACCCTTGTTCCATCTGCACCATTGGCGAGGTCAAACCCCGAAAGGCGGGAATACTGCGGATTTTTTGAGTCATTTTTTCTGCGGTGGGGCTTTCGTAATACGCCGTCAACGCCTGCACCGTATGCAAATCCAAGGGGATGGTATCGCACAAAGCCTGCAATTCTTCATCGCAAGCGATGAGCAGACGAGAGGAAGCGTCCGTCCAATCCTCATAAAACCGAGGTTTCTCGGGGTAAAAGATTCCCTTTTGATAGTCCGCAAACATACTGCACAGCCGTGTGGTGTGCAAAATCGGATTAGACGGCGTGAGCGTGACGCAGAGGTAATTGGGCAGGACATTGCAGGGAATGTCCAAGAGATTCTCTATGGTTCGGCAGACTTCTTGGGCGTAAGCGCTGGGAATTGCGCCGATTTCCAAAGACTTTTTCCGCCCCAGCATCACCACGGATTGCCCATAAGTTTCCAGCCTTGCGATGCTATGAACCCGCTGAAAGCCGAATAGGACACAGCCTTTTTCCGAAATCCCACGGAAGGCAAACTCACCGCCGCCACTGCCGGGGATGAGTCCGATTTTCTGTCCCGCCGTCACAAAAGGCTCTAGTTTCGGGGCAAAAGAAGCAATCAGTTGCGCTGGCAGGGTAATAAAAATATACTCTGCGCCCAAAACCGCTTCCTGCAAATCATCGGTCACTTGGGTGAGCGTTCCTTGCAGTACCGGATTTTTTTCCGGATCTAAAACCGTAAGCGTCTTTTGCCAGTTGGCAGGCTTGGAAGTATACACAAAAACACTGTGGCCTTTGTTTGCCATTTCCGCCGCCAAAAGCGTGCCGATATTTCCGCCGCCGATTACTGCAATCTTCATAGGCACCAATCCTTAACCTAAAATCTCACGAAGTGCCCGCACCAAGCGGGCATTGTCCTTTTCGTCGCGGACAGCCAAGCGGACAAACTGGCGGTCATTTCTAGAGAGTTTGCCTGTCAAATCCTTAATAAACAAGTCATACTGGCACAAAAGCCGTTTTGTCAATTCCCGTGCCTGCATTCCCACCACTTCTGCCGTCACATAGTTGGCTTGAGAGGGGAACACCCGCAATCCGGAAATTGTGGACAGTTGGGAAACAAATTCTTTGCGCACTGCCTTAATCTTCTTAAGCGCCTGCAAATAATCCTTGTGGTACTTCTCTTCGATCTGCAAATAGAACTCGCCGAAGGCATTGATATTCCAAATGGCGACTTCCTTTTTCATTTCGGCAATCAAAGTTTGGTCCGCAGAGACCAACACGCCCAGCCGGATGCCGGGTACGCCGTAGGACTTGGAAATAGACTTCATCACCAACAAGTTGGGATTTTCTTCTATAATTTCCTGACAAATCAGAGTGCTGTTTTCTTCTTCGGCAAAGTCCACAAAACTCTCGTCTACAAGGATGCGGATATTTCTTTGGGCGCACCACTTTACCAAACGCAGAACATCTGCCTTCGGCAGGTAGTTGCCCGTGGGGTTATCCGGATTGATCAGCACCAAATTGTCAATATCCTTTTGGGCAAAGAAGGTCATAATATCCTCAGCCGTATAGGAAAAGTCCTCGGTTTGAGGCACAAAAACTTCCTGCTGTTCCCGATTGTAACGGTTGGGATATTCTTCAAATGTGGGGCGGATAAAGCCTACCTTGCCGGTAAACTTTTCCATCAGGCATTTAATCAGTTCTGCCGCGCCGTTGCCCACCAAGATGTTTTTCTGATTGACCCCAAAATTCTTGGCGGCCAAAAGGCTGTTCACCCACATACCGGAGGGGTACTGGGTCAAAAGTTTTTCAAAACTGGCCTTCATTTCATCGGTCATCTTCTTCGGGGGGAAGTAGGGATTGACCAAATAACAAAAGTCCACCAACTTGGGATAGCGCCAGTATCCGCCGTATCGGCTCTGCAGGCGGGAGAGTTTCTCATCCTCAGTGGTGGCGAACATAGACTCGGCAATATCCAAATCCTGAATATCGTCAATCTCATACCACAACTCGCCGTTGAGCCGTTTTGCCTTGATTTCCGGATCGTCCAGCATGGTAATCACCCGCAAAACCTGCTCATAGTACTCATTGTTGCCCAATGCCTTGGAATAGGCTTCCAAGAACGGCACATAATGGGTACGGCTGAAATGCCGGCTGAATTTATAGATGTTGACGGTTTTGTAATAATGGGGAATGTCCTCAAAGACAAACTTCTTGCCGGGGACAAAGGCTTCAATGGAATCGTCTTCCGAAAGGCGGACGCAAGTGCCGTCCATCCAACTTTCGTACTTGTCAACCAGCGCCAAAGTTTCTCGGGGGTCTTCCAAAATTGCGGTGAGCACACTGTCCTCGAAAATCAGGTCGGATTCCAGCAAAAGAGTGTCCTCTTCCAACAAATGCTCTTTTGCCAACGCCAAAGAATAAATGTTGTTGGTTTTGTCATAAATGGGGTTTTCCTCATAGCAAATGGGGGTCTTGACATGCAAAGTGCTGATATAGTCTATCAGTTTCTGCCCTTCGTAACCCACCACAATAACAATGCGGGAAAGGTTTAATGCGTCGAGTTGATGAAGCATCCGCTCAATCATCGTTACACCATTGACCCTGACCATACACTTGGTGTTATTGTTGGTTAAATCCTTTAATCTGCGACCCATACCTGCCGCCAAAATCAGACCTTGCATATTTTTCTCCTTACTCTTTTTCAATTCCCATAAATCGGCACAGACGCTGGGCGCTGTTGCCGTCACGGTAATCGAAAATGGTTTTCAGTAGTTGTTGTCGTTTTTCTCGGTAAGCATCCTCACCGGACAGTACTTGCTTGACAAATTCCCAAAAATCTTCCTGATTGCGAATAAACGGACCTGCTGTCATAGTGGTCACATCGTCCACAATAAAGCCCGAACCGAAACAGCCTGCGTCATCCATGGTATAGGCAACGGGTTTTCCGGTATGCAAATAGTCATTGGCCGCAGAGGAATAGTCGCTGATGAGGGCATCGGTATCTTTCATCAAACGGTAGTTATCAATCCCAAACCGCTTCATAGCCATACCGTCCAGCACCAAAATGTTGGACAGACTCTTCACCTTCACATAGGTCAAGTCCTGCATAGGGTGAATTTTAATGATCAACAGCGCATTTTCCTTTGCCAACGCAGAATTTAGCGCCTGATAACTCTGTTCATCTTCGATAATGGGAATGCCCATAGGCTGTTCCATTTTGCTGTCAATGCGCTTGAGATGCACCTTGGAACGGCGGAAGGTGGGCATCCACAACAGCACCTTGGAAAAAGCCTTATCCGTCAATTTGTGCAAATCTCCTTTTTCTTGGGAATACAGCACATCATGGACGGGAAAGCCTAAAATCAACTCGCGCTTGTTGGGATAGTCCTGCCCCAACTGGCTGGCGTGAATTTCCGCCACCGCCTTGGAAGGACATAAGTAATAGTCCAACCCCTCGGGCATACAAACCTTGCCGGACACCGCCTTCAAGCAGAAAGGACCGTGGGTGAGGTAAAACAGTTTTTGGTCGTTTCTGACCTTCGGGGGGAACACATGGTCGATGCTGATAATCTTTGCGGTGCAAAGATAATAGGCCTTTCGGAAACTGGGGCGGAACATATTGAAAGCCAACACATTTTCCGGCAAATTCTTCGGCTTTTTATTCCGCAGAAACCACACAATCCGGTAGTTTCGGTTATGCCCTTGGGCAATGAGATAGCGATACAAACCGCCGCCGTTGGTGTCAAAATCGTTATGACTTTCCAAAATAATGGTGTCTTGCAAGGGCTTATTTTTCGTAAGTCGTTTCATAACCCCCATACAAAGCCGATCTAAGGGGGGATATATTTTATTTTGCAACACCCGCTGGGTCACGCTGGAAATACCGTAGCGCTTTACTTGGGTGACTACTTTCTCAATCAGCGACATAATTTACCCCTTCTTGGATAAAAATTTAGAAAATAACTTCTTTAAAATCTCTACAAACTGCTTGCCGTTTAGAAGGACAATTCCCACAAAAATCAACCCCTGCCATACATAGCCGTGGTCCGGCAGGCGATGTTCCAACACGACCTGCCCCAAGAGCAACACATAGACCAAAACATCCTTGGCCAAGTTGATTTTCATTTTGATATACTTCTTGGCGTACACCAGCCGAACCACCCACATCACCACATAGGAAGTAAAGTTGGCCAAAGCCGCACCCATAACCCCCATTTTTGGCACAAGAAGCAAGTTCAGCCCAATATTCACCACCGCAGAAAAGAGCGTGGTGGTTGCCAAAATTTTGGTATTTTTCACCGCGGTGAAAATACTGCCCATAAACACCGTCAGGGCATTGAACATCACCGACAGCAGCAGCAAAGAGGAATATTCCCAAGCCACAAAAAAGTCCTTGGCAAACAGCAATTTGGCAATGGGCACATTGAGGATAATCAGCCCACTGCAAGCCATACAAATCAGGGCGTTATAGACTTTATAGGTACCGGCAAAGAAGCCGTCGGTATCCTCGGGGTCAAATTCCCGAATGGCGGAAAGTCCCCACGCTTGGGAAAACACGGTGTAGCAAGTGGATAAAATAACGGGGATTTTGTTGGCCACGGAATAAATGCCGTTGGCACCCGCACCGCAAAAACCGGTGATGAAAAAGCGGGATAGAAAACTATTGACCCACAGCGCCACGCTGTTGAGAATCAGGGGCATACAGTATACCATCATTCGATGGCGGGTTTCCTTGTCACACAGCCGAATGCCCCAGTAAGGCAGGGTAATTTTCCCTCTGAGCAGGAAATAAACCGTGCCTGCCAAGTGACCTGCCACCAAGCCGATTAGATAGCCCATCAGCCCGATTTTAATCACCAGCAAAAACAGCAAATTACAGCCAATCATAGCCACAGAGGAAATGATACCGCCGATGGCCACATCTTTTACCTTGTCTGCCGCCCGCATATAGTTGGCTAAGGTTTGATACAACGCCGTAAAGAAATAATATAGGAACAAGAACACATAATATTCTGTTTTCCAATCCACCAAACCGCTCAGCGCCACCACCGTCAGCACTCCGGCCGCCAAAAGGCTGCCGATGCCGATGACCCGCATACCGTAGGACAGAATTTCCTGCTTGCCGGACTTTGCCTCAATGCCAAACCGAAGCACGGAATCGGCGATATTCACTGTGAATAAGAAAATCATCAAGGTTGCCGTAGTGACAATAATATCGGCAATGCCGTATTCGGCAGTGGTCAGTACATTGGTGTAAAGGGGCACCAGCACAAAGGACAAAAACTTTGTGCCAAAGGAACTGATGGCAAACACCAAGGTGTTGGTTGTTAAATATTTTAACTTTTCATTCACCGCGAATTACTCCTTCTTCCCCAACAAAAGCCCGTCCAAAACGGGGGTTAGGCGGTCAAACGCCACAGAAATGCCCACGGTACAAGCCAGCAAACCCAAACTCACGGGGGTGCGCCACAGAGCGGGGATTTCCACGAACTGCGTAAGCAAAATCATGGGGATTCGTTGCAAAATATAAATGCTGAAGGCGTGGGTTCCGATGAAATTGAGGAACTTGTTGTCCATGGAAAAATTGGACATAAACCACACCACGCACAGCACGAAACAGCAAGAGTTGAAGTTCATAATGTAATCGTTTTCTCGGAAGAAATAAGTAGCCGCCAGCCCCAAAGCGGGGAAAATGACAGACCATTTTTTCTCGTAGAAAAACCGCAACAACTTTTCCCGATACCAATAAACTCCCATACCCAACGCATAACTGCAAACGGTGGAACAGAAGCGGGAAGGAAGTCCGGTAAGGTGGGAAACTGCCACAAACACCACGCAGAACACACCCATCACCCAAACCAACCGCTCCCCCCGCAGAGATGCAAAGCGGGCAAACAGATAGGTCACGGCATACAAAATCAAAATGGTAAACACATACCAATTGCTGTTGCCGATGGATGTCAGACCGGTAAAACTCAAAACCGTATCCCAAGTCGGATAGGAAATCTTTAAAATCAGGTTTAGCACCACATATAACGCCACGGCGATGGCAAAATGGTACCAAGTCTTCAAAAGGCGGTTTTGTGGGAAGCCTTTCAAGTATTCCGCCCCTTTTGCCTGCAATTGGTGCATCACGCCATATCCGCTAAAGGCCAAGAAGGTGGTCACGACCCACTGGTTGTGGAAGTTTTGGAACTTCACATATAACCGGTCGGGAATGGCTTGGGACATGGGCAGATATTGGGTGCTGTGGCTGAGAAAAATCAAAATCACAAAAATACCGTTGATAATGGTAGTATCTCGTTTCCCCAAGTTATCCGGACAGTCTTTCCGAAGTTTTAGACCGAGTAGCGCACAAACGCAGAGCAACAATACGGCAAAAATCATAAGCGAACTCCTTATTTACTCCAATGTCAGCCATTTTCGCGGGGCAACCCCGTCGGACAGAAATTCCGCATCGGGATTGAGCAAGATGCAGTAGAACGGTATCAGTTTATAACTGAAAATATGGGCGTTGACAATGTTTTCCACCGCCACAAAGCACAGCGCCATCACTAGGAAAATATTTTTCCGACGGATGGCTACGGTCATCGCCCGCTGGAATACCAGCATCATCAGCACCAAAACCACAAGGCCTTGCTGAAGATAGGTGATGATGTACCCGCTGTCCACCGTCACATCCATCGTGGCATAGGAACCTGCGCTCTGCCCTGCCCCGAATAAGGTAAAACCGTATTTCTGCAAGGCAGTGTAGCCAAACAAAAGGCGATTATTGAGCAATCCGTTTGCCAAATACAACGCATAAGAGCCTCGGGGATAGAGGTAAGTTGCCAAAAACATACCGATACAGCACAAAGGAAATGCCAAATACCCGATTTTGGCAAGGGTTGTCAGGTGGAAGCGTTTTTTCAGGAACAGCGCCAGCCAGTAAGCCAGCACCACCACGATTCCCAAAAGGAACACCACCCGAGAACCGCACAGATAGAAAAACAAAGTGTTTAACGCTAAGATGCCCACGCAAATCGGAAAGGACAAGTGACTGCCCCGATAGCCGATTGCCAATAATACCACCAGCAAAAATGTGGTGGGGCTTTGGTTGTGGATAACAAAGCCCAAATTGTGACGAGCGTAATCACCGCTTAAAAAAGAGCCTTTAAAATCCACCACGGTCCGATTGGACACTTCATCTTCCAAAATACCCACTGCGCACAAGCCGTAGACCAAAAGATAGCCTAGGATAATGTCCGTCAGCACATACTTAAAAATTTTGCTCAAATCTTTCTTGTAAGAAGTCCACGCAATTAAAAATAGAGTGATAGGGGTCAGACCGCTGTTATTGGCCACAATGCGGAAGGCGAAGAACAGCAGAATGCTTCCACCGATGGCCACAAAATTTTGCCGAAATCCACGGTCATCGATGAGTAACAGCAGAAAAAACGCCACAAGCAAGCCGTTGCGGAGCAAAAACAGCAGTTCGCCCACCACCGGCATTGTGTCTAACTGGCTTTCGGAGAAGACATTGACATAGACAAACAGTCGCAAAAAGAAATAATACAGCGTTTCTTTGCGAACGGAATTTATCATCCTTATCTCCTCCTTTTTTCTTATTCTGCCTTTAAAATTCCAAGCAATTTTTCCATTGCCACATCCCAAGACAAGTCTTGCACACTGTCGTGTCCGGTCTGTGCCAAGGCAATGCGTTTTTCGTCGTTTTCAAATAGGTCGCTGACATTTTCTGCCAATGCGTTTACATCCTTCACGGGGGAAAGTAGGGCGGTTGTTTCGTCAGCATATTCCAAAACCCCCTGATACGCGGTGGAAACCAGCGCCGCACCGCAGGCCATGGCTTCCAATCCGGTCAGGCCGAAGCCCTCCTCCACACTGGCGCAGAGGAACACCGGCACCCGATTGTAAATCGCCACGGTTTCCTCGGCGGTGGCGCTTTGGGTGTACACAATCCAATCGGGAAATTCCGCAGGACGAGGGGGAATTCCAAAAATCTCCGCCTGAAAATCCGGATATTTCTCTTTCAGTTGCAACAGCGCTTCCATCAAATAGGAAAAGCCCTTGCAAGGGGTGGTGTGATACAGCGCCGCCACGGTATGTTGCTTTCGATTTTCCAAGGGGTTGGAAATTTGATAAAATCCCACATCTACGGGGTTTTTAATCACATAACAAGGCTTTTGGGAATGGGTTTCCACCACCGGCTTGAGCCAGTTGGCAACGGCGATGTTGGTAAAGTCCATTTGGTAAGTGCTGTGCAGGTATTCCTCGGACACCGACCAGTTTTCATAGCCCTGAATCAGGTATAACTTTCGGCAAGAGAACTGCTTCTGCACAAATTCTGCGGTATCTACGCCGGTGGCGAATACATAATCGTATTGTTTGGTATGTTTTAAAAATGCGGGGTCATAGCCGGAGTAGTTCTTCACCTTGTTAGAGAGGGGAAACCAGTTTATCCCCTTTCGTGCCAAAAAGTTGGTGGCCATCCGGCGCAAGGGTTCAGGCAGGTGAAACTTTTTCAGCACATCCCGATTTTGGTAGCAAATATCCACCTCGAAACCCGCCTGCACAAGGCGATTGGCATATTCAAAAACAATTTTGTGTCCGCCAATGGGCTTACGGATATGATTGGGAAGCACAAAACAAATCTTTTTTGCTTCGGGCATAGCGCCTGCCTCCTTTAGAATAAATGCATCCAAATTTTACAGCGAATGGACATCGTAGTGCGACCGAACCGCTTGCCTTGGGTGTCGGGATGACGCAAAAGGGCGCGGGTGTCCTTTCCGGACTTTTTGAAATCCCGCAGTAAGCACATATCCCGATGATAGGCTGGACTGACCGCCGGCGCAACCGCCAAAAGCTGCTCTGCCATTTTTGAAAGGTCGTAATGCTCTTTCTTGCAGACCAACTTGACCTTTTCCACAATCCATTTATGGGGAATAATTTTTTTATGTCCGTCGCCCACCACATTATCCAAGTGGATTCTGTGGGAAATGCGGGGGGTGGGGTCAAAAATGACCTTTCCGCAGTAGGAAGCAAGGCACATCACCATAGAATCGTGCATCATCACATCTTCCAACTCTACCTTCTGCAAAAGCCCCATCAGCGCGCGGTTGAACACCATCACACAACCGGGGATTCGGTTGTACAGCAAAGTCTTCAAGGGGGTAAACTTCGGGGTTTCTGCAATGGCCTTCGGGCGATACACCTGCAGGTTCATATCCGTCAGGCGATAATTACTGCAATAGCAAGCGGGGCTTTCCCCTTCCTGCGCCAACGCTTTTACGGCAACCGAAACCTTATCTGCATCCCACACATCGTCTTGGTCGGCAAAGCAGTAAAAATCTGCTTGGGGGACGCGACGAATCAGTTCCAAAAAACTCTTTTGGGGGCCGATATTTTGTTCGGCAATCAGTTGCACGGCACGGTCTGCCGTGGGAACAAATTCCGAAATGATTTTTAGGGTATTGTCCTTGGATCCGTCATCCCGAATTACCACCGTAATATGACCGGAAAAATCCTGATTATAGATACTTTCAATCTGCTCTTTCAGATATTTCTGCCCATTATATGTGGACATTAACACAATCACCGACTGGTTCATGGTCTACCTCTTTTACTTTTATATTTTTCCCAGCAGTACCTTTAAGGCAAAGGTCAAAGAAAGACCTTTATCGTGGAAATGGATGTTATGCTTTCTCAGCAAACGGATACGGGCGGGCAGGCTTTTTTTGCTTGCCAAAATGTCCGCAATCAGCGCCCGATATTCCGGTAGCAATTCTTGTTCGTAACCGGCCAGCAACTGCTCCGCCTGCCGATAAATACTGCTTTCAAAAATAATCATTTTTGCCCGACGGAGTTTGGATTTTAGTCCACCGCTGAGGCCAATGACATTATTGCCGTGTTGCCGATAGGCCATATGGGTGTCGGGGTCGGGGAAAATCTGTCCCCCCAGTCCTAAGCAAACTTTGGTCATCCAAACATCGTGCATCCGAATGTAGGCGGGGCGGTAAGCGGTCATTTTTTCCAAAAGTGCCCGATTAAACACCGCAGTACAGCCTGCCATATCGTTGAGTACAAATCTTGCGTGGGGACTTCTGTGGCGATTGAGGCTGTGGTCGGATAGGTGATTTAAATTGGCATCTACCAGCCGTTGCCCGCAGTAATACAGCCCCGGCTGACCTTCTGCCACGGTCTGCAAAAGCGCCACACCGGCGGACAGTTTATCCATATCCCACACATCGTCTTGGTCGCAAAAAGCATAGTATTTTGCGTCGCTTTCCATGGCTTTGACCATCAAATCGTAAAAGCCGAACTGGACATTGAGGTGGGGGCCGGTGTACCAGCGGGTATTTGTTTTTTCTGCCCAAGCATCCAATCGGGCGCAGGTATCGTCGGAAGACCCGTCGTCCCGCACCAAAAGTTCTACTTCCACGCCTTCTTGGGCGAATAGGCTTTCGATTTGTTGGTCAATATATTTCCCGCCGTTGTAACTGGCCATTAAAACCAATACTTTTTCCATAACGCGCTCCGTTTTACTGTTTTTTCGGCAAATTCAACCAGTTGCCCATTTTCACATCAAAGTCGTGAGGCTCGATTTTGCCGAAGCCCGCGCCTTTGGTGAAGGTCAGTTCGCCAAAATAAATTTTGCCGTGGGTATAGTAGAAGTCCACACGGACATGTAGGAAATCTTTGGACAAATCTCGGGCGATTTGCTTCATTTCTTCCCAGCAGGCAGGCTTTTCCACTTGGGTTTCGTCGTCGTTGGGGTAGCCCAAACGGACGCCCTTAAATAGGTTGCAATCCATATCGTAGGCGTTAATGGTATGCTTTCCATCCTTCCAAGTGTCGATATATGCCATTTTCGGCTCACCGTTAAAGCAGAAGAGTTTGTAGTCAAATAGGGGCATTCCGTTGTCCCCTTCCAAAAATTCTTCCACAATCACGCGGGGTTTTTCAATACCGTAAAACCACTCGCCGTAGCAGGGCAAAAATTTGGCTTTCAGCCACTTTTTGCACTTTGCAATCACATCTGCCCGGTCCAGTTTGGATTTGTCGGTGCAGATAATATTAAAAGTCGAGCCGTGGGTGACTTTCACCACAAACCGCGAGGGCAGACTGTCGAAAGGAATTTCCTCGGGGTTAAATCCCTGCCACAAAAGGCCGTTTAGAATATGGCCGTAACCCTTGCTTTCAATATACTGCCGAACCGCATATTTATCACAGCACTTAGGCATTAAGGGGTTTTTATCGTTGAGTTTAATCCACTGCAATTTTTCATTGTAGGTAACGGGGTTTTCCAAATGCAAAGGATAGCCCAATTTCAGCCGAAACAGCAGTTTTAAATCCAACTCGGGGCTGATTTTATACAGCAAATTAAATGGCGTTAATATGAGATTTTTTGTCAGATTATCCATTTGTCTTGTCCCCTTGTAAAAATTCTTCGATACTGCGGATAATGGTTTGGGTGTTGGACACATAGGGTGTGTAAGTGGTTTCCAAGGCTTTTTGATATGTCTTGCCCAGCAAAGTCAAATCGTAGCAAGGCTCAATAATCTGCATTTCGGAAAACTGCTCCACAATCTGCAATTGGTGGTCATCCACATGCTCGCCAAATTTGGCAAGTCGGGGCACGGCAATGACCTTTTTTCCCGCCTTCACACCGCCGATAATGGCACCGGTGCCGGCGTGGGTAATCACCATATCCGCCTTTTGCATATAGTTTGCAAAGGTTTCTCTGTCCATAAAATCCACAGCCGTAAAATGCTTGGGGCGGTAGGTGCTGTAGCCGGATTGGGCAAACACTTCGTCGGTGATAACCCCCTGCGCCAGCAGAACGTCCAGTTTTTCCAAAAGTCGGTCAAACTGAAATTTTTGAGAGCCTAATGTAACAAAAATCATCAGTAAATCCCTCCCAAAAATGTGGCGTCGGGATAAATTTCCAACATGCTCTCCCACTGGACATAGAATTTGTCGGCAAATTTATACAGCAGTTTACCGGTTTCCGTGGGGGAAGTGACTTTGGCGAAGGACTCAATGTAAATCAGTTTCCTGCCAAAGAGTTTGGCGTACAAGCACATGGGAATCATCGCCAAAACACCGGTGCAAATCACCGCGTCGGGACGCTCTTTGAAAAAAATGCCCAAACTGCGAAAAGCGTTGCCAATCATCGCAAACAGCCAGTTTTTTTCCTTGCGGTTGACCTGATGCAAATAATAAGCCTTGTCTGTGGGCTTTACCGTGGCATAGGCGGTTTTTTCTGTGAGAATAAAACTATCGTGCTTGTCCATCAAAGGACGAAGCATCATCAGTTGTTCAAAATGTCCGCCGGTAGAAGCGGCAAAGCAAATTTTCATAATCCTATCCTTTAGAACCGGAAGGTATTTTCCAAGTTCTCCCATTTTTGATCTTTATCCGAGAGGTTTAAGGGCGTGCCGTCGGAAAGGGTGTAGCCCTCTGCCGATGCCGTACCTTTGTAAGCGCCCTGCATTTGGGGCCATTGGATGCCGATAGCCGGATCGTTCCAAGCCAATCCGCCTTCGTCGTTGGCGTGGTAAAAATCGTCGCATTTGTAGCAAAATTCTGCCGTTTCCGTCAGCACCAAAAAGCCGTGGGCAAAGCCTCGGGGAATCAAAAACTGCTTTTTATTTTCCTCGGTCAGTTCCACGCCATACCATTTTCCGTAGGTGGCAGAGTCTTTCCGCAAGTCCACCGCCACATCAAACACACTGCCCTTAATGGCGCGAACCAGTTTGGTTTGGGGGAAATTCTTTTGAAAATGCAGACCCCGCAGTACGCCCTTCGTAGACATAGATTGGTTGTCCTGCACAAATTCGATATCGATACCGGCTTCTTCCATATCCCGCCGGCTGTAAGTTTCCATAAAGTAACCGCGATTGTCACCGTGTACCGCAGGGGTAATGATGCACAAGCCTTCAATACCGCCTACATTTTTTTCTACTTGTATCTGTCCCATACTCATTCCTCGATTTCTTTTAGGTAACGGCGGAGGGCATCCTGCCAAGTGGGCAGGGGTGTAAAGCCGTTTTCCACCAATTTGGACTTGTCCAAACGGCTGTTGAAGGGACGGGCGGCCTTAGAAAGGCCGTATTCTTCCGTGGTCACCGGATGAACCGTCATTTGCTTGCCTGCCTGACGGAAAATCTCCCGGGCGAAATCATACCAAGAGATATAACCGCCCTCGTTGGTGGCGTGGTAGTAGCCGTATTTTTCCGTCTGCACCATATCTACCAGCAACCGAGATAAATCCAAGGTGTAAGTGGGGGTGCCGATTTGGTCGCACACCACCCGCAAGGTGTCGTATTTGTTGCTCAGGTTCAGCATAGTCTTAATAAAATTATTGCCGTTTAAGCCAAATACCCAAGCGATACGGACAATAAAATATTTTTCCAAGGTATTGGCTACCGCCAGTTCCCCTTCCAACTTGGTCTGTCCGTAGACATTTAAGGGGGCGTAATCCTTGCAATCCGGTTGCCACGGGGTTTGCCCCAAGCCGTTGAACACATAGTCTGTGGAAATATAGATCATTTTGCAAGAAAGGGCTTTGCAAGCGTCGGCGATATGCTTGGTGCCGGTGGCATTAATGGCGCGGACTTTGTCCTTTTTGTCCTCGTCCTCTGCCAAATCCACCGCCGTCCAAGCGGCGCAGTGAATCACCGCGTCGGGGCAAACTTCCCCCAACACGCGGGCAACCGCTTCTTCATCGGTAATATCCAGTTGCACATAGGGGGCAAGGGCCACATACGAACCGTCTGCCACACCGCAATACTCTGGGGCAATGTCACTGCCCACCGCCTCTATGCCACGGCTGTGCAATTCGTTAACAATATCGTGACCCAACTGGCCACCTACGCCGGTAACAAAAACCTTCATAAAAATCCTCACTGATTAGTCCCGATGAAACACATCTCGGGTATAGACTTTTTCCGCCACGCTATCTAATTCGCTGTGATAGCGGTTGGCAATAATGGCGTCGGTTTGGGCTTTAAAGGCGTCCAAATCGTTGACCACCAAATCCCCGTAAAAACAACTTCCGTTTTCCAAGGTGGGCTCGTAAATCACAATTTGCGCGCCCTCGGCTTTCAGCCGTTTCATAACCCCTTGAATGGAACTTTGCCGGAAATTATCACTGCCGGTTTTCATAGTCAGGCGGTACACGCCCACAACGCTTTCTTCTGCCGGCTTTCCGGTGAGTTTCAGCACTTGGGAAGCAATAAAATCCTTGCGGGTGCGGTTGCTTTCCACAATGGCTTCAATTAAGTTTTCCGGCACATCCTGATAGTTTGCCAATAGTTGCTTGGTATCTTTGGGCAAACAGTACCCGCCATAGCCGAAACTGGGGTTGTTGTAATAACTGCCAATGCGGGGGTCTAGGCATACGCCGTCGATGATATCGGCGGTATTCAAGCCACGCATTTCCGCATAGGTGTCCAGTTCGTTAAAATAGGATACCCGCAAAGCAAGGTAAGTATTGGCGAAAAGTTTCACCGCTTCGGCTTCCGTGTAACCCATAAACAAGGTGTCAATATTTTCTTTGACAGCGCCCTCTTGCAGTAGACCAGCAAAGGTCTTTGCCGCTTCCATCTGCTTTTCGTCTGCCACATCCAAGCCCACAATAATTCGGCTAGGATAGAGGTTATCGTACAGCGCACGACTCTCCCGCAAAAATTCCGGACTAAAGAGCAATCTGTCCGTGCCGAATTTTTCCCGCGCCATCGCCGTAAATCCTACGGGAATGGTAGATTTGACCACCATATAGGCGTGGTCGTTATACTGCAGAACCTGCTCTATCACCGCTTCCACAATCGAAGTGTCGAAGAAATTTTTCTGAGGGTCATAGTTGGTGGGGGCGGCAATCACCACAAAATCCGCTTGGGAATACGCCAGTTCGGCATCCATCGTCGCTGTCAAATCCAGTTTTTGGGTTGCCAAAAATGCTTCAATTTCCGCATCGGCGATGGGGCTTTGCCGGCGGTTAATCATATCCACCTTTTCCGCCACCACATCCACTGCCAGCACACGATGATGCTGGGACAGCAGAGTTGCCATACTCAGACCCACATAGCCGGTACCGGCTACTGCAACGGTATATCTTTTCATATCCTTAACCATCCAAAAGCACACAACCTACCAGTTTTTTCTGATAATCCTCCACAAGGGCGGTACGGCGTTTTACCTTGTCATAGCAAGAAGCCCCGCACTGCTCTACCAAGACCACATTTTCGCACTTGCCCAAATCTTCCAACGCAGAGGCTTGCGTCAAAATATCCCCGCCGGCGAAAATCTGCACCTCGGGCATCGCCTTTTGCAATGCCTCTTGCAAATCTGCGGTATTACCGTCGCCGGTGAGAAGCAGTGATTTTCCGGCAATTCGGCAACGGATGTCCGTTGCTACCAAATCATAACTTTGGGAGGTTTCCCGACCCTCTGCCCGATAAAGCCACCGGTCAATGCCCAACTTGTGAGACTTTGTCCGAACAGCGCCCAGCACCCGAACGCCGGTAACATCCTGCAATGTTCTGACGGAATAGACCTTTGCTCCTACAATGTAGTTGACCCAAATCACGCAGGCGCAAAGTCCTACGCCTAACACACCGCCAATGAGGGCAAACAGAACCACTTTTTTCAGCGACACACCGCCGGAAGTTGCCAGAGGGGTCAAAGCGGACAGTTCCGCTTTTGCGTTGGTCAAATCCTTTTGCACATCCGCCAGCGCGGTATTGTTCTGTTTCTGCGTCTCTGCCAGCAAGGTGTCCACGCAGGGGACAACGGTCTGCTCTAACACAGAGAGGTTATGTTCCGCCACCGCGGATTGGATGTTTTTGCCTGCCGATTGCACCCGCTCTATTAAGGCAGAGAGCAATGTTTTACCGCTTTCCAAATCCTTGCACTTCACAGCCAGCGACAGCGTGCCGGAAATGTCATCGAGTTCCACTACGAAAAGTTCCGGCACATACATTTCCTGAATTTCCAGCACTTGGGCAATTTCCTTTGTGCTTTCGGTATCTAACAAGGCTTTTTCATATCCCCGAAGCACCGCCAACGCCAATTGTAACCCATCTTCCGTGGCGACGCAATCCGTCTGGGCATACAAACTGACCTTCACCGCATAGTGGTAGTAGGGGTCTAACTGCATCAGAAGGGATTGGGCAAGATAACTGTTTTGTCCATCCAAATGCTGTTGCAAAATAAAAACCCGCTCTTCCATATCTGCCTTGCGGTTTTCATACTCTGCCATCAGGTCAGCAGACTGCACGGCATCACTTGCCCGCATCCCCCTAAACAACTGGAATCCACCCGACACCAAAGCGAGGATAAGTCCTACTGCCACAACGACTTTCCACTTTCTCAACACCGTAAAAATCAAATCTCTGAAATAAATCAAACGCTCCGTTTTTTTGCTTTCCATTTTCAAAAACTCCTTTCGGACAGAATCTCCCTATATTACTGGCTATTATAGCCGATTTGCGCCATTCTGTCAACTTGACCGCCCCACCAAAAACCCTGATTTCCCAATGTTTTCCCATGATAAATCGCGGTTTTGCAATGTTTTCCAAGCAAAAGAAAACAAAACACCCAAGTGCGACAGCACTTGGGTGTTGTTTTAGCGGTTATGGTACATTTTTTCGTAGTAATTTTGGTATTCGCCGGAAATAATTTCCTGCCACCAAGGCTTGTTATCTAAGTACCAGCGGATGGTCTTTTGGATGCCGTCTGCAAATTTTGTCTCCGGCAGCCAACCCAATTCCCGATGGATTTTGGTGGGGTCAATGGCATAGCGCATATCGTGACCCTTCCGGTCCGCCACATAGGTAATCAGGCTTTCCGGCTTGCCCAATTCCTTGCAAATCAACTTCACAATGTCGATATTTTTCATCTCATTGTGTCCGCCGATGTTGTAAACTTCGCCTACTCGACCGCTGTGAATAATTAGGTCAATGGCCTTACAGTGGTCCGCCACATACAGCCAATCCCGCACATTCAAACCCTCGCCGTACACCGGCAGAGGCTTATCATTCAGGGCGTTGGCAATCATCAAGGGAATCAACTTCTCGGGGAAGTGATACGGACCGTAGTTATTGGAACAGCGGGAAATGGTCACCGGCAACCCATAGGTACGGTGGTACGCCATTACCAGCAAATCCGCCCCCGCCTTGGAAGAGGAATAGGGGGAAGAAGTATGAATGGGGGTTTCCTCGGTGAAGAATAAGTCCGGACGGTCTAGGGGTAAATCGCCATAGACCTCGTCGGTGGAAACTTGGTGATACCGCTCGATGCCGTATTTCCGGCAGGCATCCATCAACACCTGCGTGCCCAAAATGTTGGTCTGCAGGAAAATCTCGGGATTTTCAATGGAACGGTCCACATGGCTTTCCGCGGCGAAATTCACCACAATATGGGGCTTTTCTTCCTCAAAAAGATTGTAAACCCCTTCTCTGTCGCAAATATCCAACTTGACAAAGCGAAAATTGGGATTTTCCATCACCGGCGCCAAGGTGCTTAAATTGCCGGCGTAAGTCAGTTTATCCAAGCAAATAATCCGGTAATTCGGATATTTTTCCAGCATATGAAACACAAAGTTCGAGCCGATAAATCCTGCACCGCCGGTTACGATGATTGTTTTGCTCATTTTTCCAGTTCCTCCAGACGCTTCCGATCCCGCAGAACATCCACATATCTGCCGTCCAACACATCCTGCAAATACCGGCCGTATTGGTTCTTGCAAATCTTAATCACTTCTTCTACCCGCTCTCTGGAAATCCAGCCGTTGACATAGGCAATATCTTCCAAACAGCCGATTTTACGGTTCTGATGGTCTTCCACGGTTTTGACAAAGTTCGTCGCTTCCACCAAACTCTCATGGGTGCCGGTATCCAGCCAAGTGAAGCCTTGACCCAGCAGTTCCACATTCAGTTCGCCCTGCTCTAAATAAATGCGGTTCAAGTCTGTAATTTCCAACTCACCCCGCTTAGAGGGCTTCAAATTGCGGGCGTATTCCACCACCCGATTGTCGTAGAAATACAAACCGGTGACGCAGTAATTGCTCTTGGGGCGTTCCGGCTTTTCCTCAATGGAAATTGCCTTGCCCTCGGCATCAAATTCCACAATGCCAAACCGCTCAGGGTCATCCACATAATAACCAAACACCGTTGCGCCCTTGCCGGATCTGGCATTGCGCACCGCGGTACGCAGGCGTTTTCTCAAACCGTGGCCGAAGAAAATGTTATCCCCCAGCACCATAGCCACGCAATCGTTTCCGATAAAGTCCGCGCCGATGGTAAAGGCTTGGGCCAAGCCCTCGGGCTTGGACTGTTGGGCATATTGCAAACGGATACCAAACTGGCTACCGTCCCCCAAAAGTCCCTCGAAACGAGGCAAATCTTGGGGGGTGGAAATAATCAGAATATCCCGAATGCCTGCACTCATCAGCACAGAGATGGGATAGTAAATCATAGGTTTATCGTAAATAGGAAGCAGTTGTTTGGAAGTCACTCTTGTCAGGGGGTAGAGCCGTGTGCCGGAACCGCCTGCCAGAACAATACCTTTCATATCGTTTCCCTCCGTATTTTTCTTTATTTTTCGGCAGTATATACCAAGCCCAGTATACTACACAAGGCGAAATAAAGCAAGGATAGTTTTCCCTTTTTCCTATTCCAGTGCTTGCTTTAACTTATGTAATGCCCGTTTTTCTATGCGGGACACGTAACTTCGGCTAATTCCGGTGAGATTTGCCACCTCTCGCTGACGCATGGGCACGCCGGTACCTAAGCCGTATCGGGCCACAATGACCTGCCGTTCCTGCTCAGTCAGCACAGTGTCTACCGCCTGGCACAACTTTTTTTGCATTTGCCGATTGCTCACCTGCTCCAAAAGGTCGGTTTCGTCACTGACCACATCCATAATTTCCAGCGCCGCCCCATCACTGCCGGTTTCGATATAATCGCTTAACGACACATCTTGGCTGGACTTTTTCTGACTGCGGAAGTGCATGAGAATCTCGTTTTCCACACATCGGGCGGCATAGGTGGCAAGCCTTGCCCCCTTCGAGGGGTCAAAGGTGGTCACGCCCTTAATCAGCCCAATGGTACCAATGGAAATCAAATCCTCTTGGTCTGCGGTTTGGGCGTAATATTTCTTCATAATATGGGCAACCAACCGCAAGTTCCGTTCAATTAAAATATTTCTGGCTTCCATATCCCCTTGGGCGCTGAGTTTTAAATAATGGGTCTCTTCCTCCGCTGTGAGGGGTTTGGGGAACGAGCCGGTAGACAGTTGTAACGAGTATAACAGACCGCTGAGCATCAGCCATACCGCGGCGAACATCGCCATCACCTCCATAGAGAACTCTATGAAGTCCTGCCCGTCCTTTTTCCAAAAAAAGAACACCCCGATTGGGGTGTTCTTTGATGTCTTAAATTACATCACGCCTTGCATCAGCATGGCGTCGGCAACCTTCAAGAAGCCTGCGATGTTTGCACCGGCAACATAGTTACCTTCCATACCGTATTCCTTGGCGGCATTGTCCAAATTGTGGAAGATATTGACCATAATCTTCTGGAGCATTGCGTCCACTTCCTCCACGCTCCAACTCAAACGCTCGGAGTTTTGGCTCATTTCCAAACCGGACACGGAAACACCGCCGGCATTGGCGGCCTTGCCGGGACAGAACAGCACGCCGTTATCCTGCAGATACTTGGTGGCGTCCAAAGAGGTGGGCATATTGGCACCTTCGCAGACGCAGAAACAGCCGTTGGCAACCAGTGCCTTGGCATCGTCAATGAGCAATTCGTTTTGGGTTGCGCAGGGCAAAGCCACATCGCACTTGACGGTCCAAACGCCCTCGCCCTCGTGATATTGGGCATTTGGACGAGCCTTGACATACTCGGTCAGTCTTGCCCGCTTGACTTCCTTCACATCCTTCAGCGTTGCCACATCGATGCCGTCGGGGTCATAGACCCAGCCGGTGGAATCGGAACAAGTAACGGGTTTTGCGCCCAGTTCCCAAGCCTTTTCAATGGCATAAGTTGCCACGTTGCCTGCGCCGGAAACGGCCACGGTCAAGCCCTTCAGGCTCTTGCCGTTGCACTTAAGCAATTCGTCGGTGAGGTACAATAGGCCATAGCCGGTTGCTTGGGTACGACCCAAAGAGCCGCCGTAACTCAGGCCCTTACCGGTGAGCACACCGCCCACATAAGCGCCGCGCATTCTCCGGTACTGACCAAAGAAATAGCCGACTTCCCGGGCGCCCACGCCGATATCACCGGCAGGCACGTCGGTATCCGGTCCGATATAGCGGTAAAGTTCGGTCATAAAACTTTGGCAGAACCGCATAATTTCCTGCTCGGACTTGCCCTTGGGGTCAAAGTCACTGCCACCCTTACCGCCGCCCATAGGCAGGCTGGTCAGGGAATTTTTAAAGGTCTGCTCGAAAGCCAAGAACTTCATTACGCTGAGGTTGACGGTGGGGTGCAGACGCAGACCGCCCTTGTACGGGCCGATTGCGCCGTTAAACTGGACGCGGTAGCCGTTGTTCACATGGGCCTGACCGTTGTCATCCACCCAAGGCACACGGAACATAATCACCCGGTCGGGGGTGGTCAGCCGTTCCAAAAGAGCGGCCTTGCGATACTTTTCTTCGTTGCGCTCAATCACCGGCCGCAGGGATTCCAAAACCTCTTCCACCGCCTGATGGAACTCAGGCATACCGGGGTTTTGCTCCGCCACACGGGCTTTGATTTCGTCAATATAATTCATAGTCCATTCCTCCTAATAGCAAATATGTATCATTGTAGCAGACATCTGTCTACAGTGCAACAACTTTTTGCGAAAAATCCCTATAAAATGCAAGAGCCGAGGGTCATTCTTTCATATGCAACTTGCACAAAAGGGTTTTCGGGAGTTTTTGCAAGTTTCCTTTCTTTTTTGCCCTTTACTTTCATTTTCCCAAGTGATATAATGGTAAAAGCAAAACAAGACGGAGGGAAGTTATGTTTGAAAAAGTAAAAGCCCAGTGCGACCAATATTTGGAACAAGGCATTGTGGGTTTCGATTTGATGATTTGCAAAGACGGCAAATGTGTTACCCGCCATATGGGTGGCTACTCTGACCGAGAAAACAAAATTCCCGTAAAAGGCGATGAACTTTATGAAATTTATTCCTGCTCCAAGCCCATTACCTGCACGGCCGCATTGCAGTTGTGGGAAAAAGGGCTATTCAAACTGGAAGACAAACTGTCGGACTACCTGCCCGAGTATGAACATATGACGGTGCTGCAGGCAGACGGCAGTGTTGTGCCGGCAAAAAATCCCATTTACATCCACAATCTCTTTTCTATGACCGCCGGTATGGACTATGATTTTGCCGCCACAAGAGATTTATGTCTGCAGGAAAATGACGGAAAATGTCCCACCCGGGAATTTATCCGCCTACTTGCCAAAAAGCCTTTGGTTTACGAACCGGGTACCAGTTGGCAATACAGCCTCGCCCACGATGTGCTTGCCTGCTTGGTGGAAGTTGTGGCGGGCGTACCCTTTAATGACTATGTGACCGAGCATATTTTTAAGCCTTTGGGTATGGCGCAATCCACCTATATGCCCTCGGAAGAAATGCTGAAAAAACTGGTTCCCTTGTACTTATACAACGCCAAAACCGGTGAGGTGACCCTGCGCACCAAAGGAAACGAATTCCGTGTCGGTCCTGAGTATGCTTGCGGCGGTGCAGGCTGTGTATCCACCGTGGAAGAGTATATGCTGTTTTTGGAAGGTCTGCGCACCGGCAAACTGTTAAAACCGGAAACGATGGAACTGATGCTGACCCCCCGCCTCACCGAAGAGCAGATGAAGGCCTATAATGTTCTCTACCACGGCTACGGTTTGGGTGTCCGCACTCCCATTGAGGGCTCCCCCTACACCGACTTTGGCTGGGGTGGCGCAGGTGGCGCATATTTGGCGGTGGACATTCCTAACGGCTTGAGCGTCTTCCTCTGTCAGCATATGCGGGGCGTACCCATTCAGAAAAAATTGGTGTATACCCTTGCTTTTGAGGAATTGCAAAATACCTCTGTGGACGGCGAGCAAGAAGTGAATGTTCTTTATTAAAAACCAAGGGTCTGTTGCAAGTTTGCAACAGACCCTAAAATTATAGAATTTTTACGGTTTGGGCGGGGCCTTCTAAGAACAATTCCTCCTCGGAAACGGTGATTTTCAGCGTACCGCCTTGATTTTCCGCCAGCAAAATGCCCCCGGGAAGTTGCCCTTTTTTCCAAAGCACCACCGCTACCGAGGCACTGCCCGTACCGCAGGCAAGGGTAAAATCCTCTACCCCCCGCTCATAGGTCAGCACGCGAACTTTGTTTTCCGCCAAGCGGGTGAAGAAATTCACATTGACCCCTTTGGGGAAGACCGGATTATGGCGCACCGCCAAAAATTGGGGACGCAATTCTTCCTTTTGGGAAAATTCCAACGCGTCCAATTCCGTAACGCTGTGGGGAATTCCGGGGTTTCCCAATTCCACATAAGCCGTGTGTCCCAGCCGTTGCAAATCCAAAATACCGGGGTTGTTGAGTTTGACCCGATAGGTTTCTTGTTCTAATCGCCAACCGGAAACCAAACCGGCATCGGTTTGCACCGTCATCGCGTCCCCCGCAATGCCCATATCGTAGGCAAATTTGCACACGCATCGAGCGCCGTTTCCGCACATTTCCCCGCGCGAACCGTCGGAATTATAAAAATGCAGACGAAAATCTGCAGTGTCCGAACTGTCTACTGCCAAAAGTCCGTCTGTGCCCATTTGGGCGCAGAGTTCTTGGGCAAGGACGGGAAAATCCAAGTCCAAGCCACGGGCATCCACCACGGCAAAATCATTGCCTGCACCGCTCATATGGTGAATGTTCAAATCTTACCCTCCAAAAGTTGGTCCATTGCGTACAGACCGGCAGGTTTTCCCAAGATATAGCGGGACGCATCCACCGCACCTTGGGCAAGCATTTCACGGCTGCCCGCCTCATGGCGCAAGGTGAGGCTTTGGTTGGCGGTGGTAATATGCACCTCGTGGACGCCTACCACATTGCCCATACGCAAGGAAGAAATACCCACTTCACCCGGCTGACGCTTACCTTCACCGGCTCGTCCGCAATGCTCATACAGTTCCTCTCGGGCGGATTTCACCGCCTGAAACAGCATTTTTGCCGTTCCGGAAGGGGCATCCACCTTGCGGTTATGGTGAATTTCCAAAATCTCAATGTCCGCATCGGGGAAGCAAGCGGCCGCCTGTCTTGCTAGTTTACATAACACGGCAACGCCCAAACTCATATTGCCACTGTAAAACACGGGAATTTTTTCCGACGCATCGCAAATCAGTTGCTTTTCCTCACGGGTATGGCCGGTGGTGCCGATGACCGCGGCGCAACCCAATCCCATGGCGCAGGCCAGCACATCCGCCACTGCACTGTGGTGAGAAAAGTCAATGACCACATCTACATCCACTTTTCCCAGTTCGGCAAAGGTTTTGGCAACACCGTTTTCGCCATCCAAACTGACCTTGGCAACCACCTCGTCGCCCAAAAGTCCGTCAATCAATTTTCCCATAGCGCCGTTGGCGCCCCACAATAAGGCTCTCATTTTAAAATCCCCAACTTTCGCATTTGGGCGAAGAGATTTGCCCGGGGGCCGTCTTCCATCGGTGTCAAAGGCATCCGCAAACACTCCGTTCCGAAGCCCATTTCGGCAATGGCGGCCTTGGCGGGAATCGGGTTGACCTCGCTGAACAATGCATGAACCAAAGGCAGAACACGGCGCTGAATTTCTGCCGCGCCGACTAAATCACCGGCAAAGAATTTGTCGGTCATTTCCACTGCCATCTTCGGGGCAACATTGGACAAAACACTGATACAGCCCACACCGCCTATAGATAAAATAGGTACAACCAAGCCGTCCTCACCGGAATAAATCGCCAGTTTTTCTCCGCATTTTGCGGAAATATCCACCACCTGCGCCATATTGCCGGAGGCTTCCTTCACGCCGACAATATTGGGGTGGTCTGCCAAAATTGCCACGGTATCGGCAGTCATATTACAGCCGGTACGGCTGGGTACATTATACATAATCACCGGCTTTTCCGCCGCATCTGCCACCATAGAATAGTGCTTGACCAAACCACCTTGGGTGGCTTTGTTATAATAAGGCGTTACCACCAGCACAGCGTCGGCGCCGCTGTCGCAGGCGCTTTTGGTAAAGTCCAAAACATGTTCGGTATTGTTGGTACCGGTGCCGGCAATGACGGGCACCGCGCCGTTTACTCTCTCGATAGCAAACCGAATCACCGCTTTGCGCTCTTCAGGGGACAGCGTTGCGCTCTCGCCGGTAGTTCCCACGGCCACCAATGCGTTGATGCCGTTTTCCAGTTGGAAGTCAATCAAACGGGCATAGGTATCATAGTCCACACCGGTGGAGGTCATAGGTGTTACCAATGCAGTAGCCATACCCTTAAAAACAATATCTTTCATATTTATGCCTCCTCTTGCTTTTCATCAATTTCATTCTACCACATAGGGCAAAAAAAAGAAATACCTAATTTATTCCCCACAGAAAGAAAGTTGCGGGCAGCAAACGCTGTCCGCAACGGTTTTGTGTCTGTGTATTTTTTACGCCCCCGCGTTATGTCTTTGCTCCCTCAAATTGGGAATATTCAGGTCCAGATAGGATGCCACAAACTTAATGCTCATCGTCAAAAGAATAAACCAAGTATAGGGCTTTATATAAGACTTCAACTTTTCCATATGGCAACCCCCTTTCCAATTTTTGTTATCATACCACTAATATAATGCTTGTCAATCACAAAAAAGGTTCTGTAAAAAACCAAAGTTTTTTACAGAACCTTTTCTTAGACCTCTTTGTACATGGCTCCGGCATCGTCCTTGCGGACATTATCTGCCACCTGAACCACTTCCACCGCCACAGTTCTAGTACCCATAGCGATTTCTATCCGGTCGCCAACCTTGACTTCGTAACTAGCCTTGACCACACGGCCATTTATGCTAATACGACCGTTATCGCAGGCCTCATTGGCCACCGTTCGACGCTTAATCAAACGGGACACTTTGAGATACTTGTCAAGACGCATCGGAAAAACTCCTTACTTAGCAACAGCGTCCTTCAGTGCCTTGCTGGCCTTGAAAGCGGGCAAACGGGTAGCGGGAATTTGGATAGTCTCCTTGGTGCGAGGATTGCGACCTACGCGAGCCTCGCGAGCCTTAACCTCGAAAATGCCGAAGCCGGAAACCTGCACCTTGTCGCCTGCGGCCAAACTAGCGGTGATGGAATCCAAAGTCGCATTGATGACGCGCTCTGCGTCCTTCTTGGTCATGCCGGTCTTTTCGGCAACTGCTGCGATGAGTTCAGTCTTGTTCATAATAGTTTCCCTCGTTTCTTATTAATTTACATATGGGACTTTATTGTATCATGTTTATTTTAAAATTGCAAGTATTTTTGACAGTTTTCTTAAATTTTTACAACTTTCTAGAAAAATTTTCAACAAATCGCCGAAAAAACGGTTACAATTTCAAAAGTTTTGCAATTTTGTCGCCTTTGGGTAGCAACTGGCAATCCTCTTTTGTGATGGCTTTGAGCAAAACCACCGCCACAAGGTACACCCCCAAACCCACAGCAATGGGTCCGCCACAGAGGATAATCCGGCTTCCATCCGCCCCTAATAGATACAACAGCCCTTGGTGTGCGCCGTAGACGGCCAAACCCATGATTCCTGCGGGCAAAATCGGACGAAGCAGGTTTTTCAGCAGTGCCGGTTTTTGAGGCACTACTCGGGATATGGACAGCAGGTTCATCACCGCAATGGCGCTGTATCCCAATACAGAACCGATGGGCGCGCCCAAGATGCCCAGTTGGGGATTTCCGGTCAGCAAATACACCACACCTAATTTTACCACGCCGGCCAACAGCATATTCACAACGGGAATATAGGCATAGCCGTGGGCCTGCATCAGGGCATTGGTATACTGAATGATGGCGTACAAAAATACGCACACCGACAGCACACGCATCAGGTTTGTGGCAAGTTCCAGTTTTTCGCCGGTGTAGCCACCCAGCAAAGACATAATCGGCTCTGCCAAAATACCCAAGCCCACCGCGCAGGGCAGGCTGATTAGGCCGGCGATACGGGCGGCGGATTCTTCGGTGTCCCGCACAGCCTTGTCATTTTTCAATGTCAACTGGCTGGTAATGGCGGGAATGACGCTAATGGCAATGGGAACGATAAATGCGCAGGGCATATTGTAAATGGTCATGGTCATGGAATAGATGCCCTTCATAGTATCTGCAGAGTCTTGGGAAAGACCGCAGGAAGTGAGCAACTGACCCATATAGAGTTTTTGTTCCACCACCGTTAAAAATTGCAAGCCTGCCGAGCCGATGGTGATGGGCACAGCGATTGCCAACAAACTTTTGGCGGTTGCGCCGAAGGAAAGGGGCGTATCATGGCTATGGGGCAACTCGGCGTAAGACGGACGGAATTTTCCATACAGATACACCGCGCTGACCAAGCAACTGCAAGTCACACCTAAAATTGCGCCGGCGGCGGCAACGGGAATGCTGCGAAACTGGGACATCAGCACATAGGCCAAGCCCAAGCCAATCAGCAGTTTCGTGCCCGCTTCCAACACCTGACTGGTAGAGGTGGGGCGCATATTTCCGTGACCTTGGAAAAATCCGCGGAAGGTGGAAATGAGACCCATAAACAGCGCGCAGGGGCCTAAGCAGGCGATGGCATAGGCGGCATTGGGTTGCATCAGCACTTCCTCGGCAAGCCAAGTGCTTCCCAGCACCATCAACAAACTGCTGGCGATACCCAACCCTAAGAAAATTCCCCGGGCGGTTTGATAGACCCGACGGACTTGGTTATGGTTGCCCAAAGCGTTGGCTTGACTAATCATCCGGCTCATTGCCACCGGCAGACCTGCCGTGGAAATCAGCAGAAGCACCGAGTACACATCATAGGCGGTGATAAAATAGCCGTAGCCTTGGTCGCCAATAATTCCCTTAAGGGGAATTTTATAAAAAGCACCGATGACCTTCACCACCGCCGTTGCCATTGCCAGCAACGCCGCGCCGTGAAGAAAGGTTTGCTTTTTCGTATTTTCGGACATAGTTTACTCCTTATTTTCCATCAGACGGGGGATGACATATTCCATCATTTCCTGCACTACCGTACCCAAATCCAAGGTGGGGAATGTGCCGTTTTGATACAAAATCTTACCGTTTACCATGGTCATCGCCACATCTCCGCCCTTGGCAGAGAATACCAGCGCATTCATCACATCGTGGCAGGGCATCAGGTGGGGGGCGGAAAAATCTACCAAAATCAGATCCGCATCCATACCCTCTTTGAGCATACCCGTGGTATCCCCACGGCCTTGGGCTCTTGCGCCACAAGTGGTGGCCATCATCAGTACCGCAGAAGCGGGCATGGTGTTGGCATCGCCGCCGGCAACTCGGGCTTGCATCGCCGCACAGCGCATCACTTCAAACATATCTAAGTTTCCGCACTCATTGGCACCGCCGGTACCCAAAGCCAAATTCATTCCGGCTTTTACCGTGTCCAAAATGGGGGTGGTGGGCAAACCTGCCTTGGCATAGGCAACGGGGGTGGCAACTGCAGAAACTTTCCGTTTGCCCAGCAATTTCCGCTCCTCTTCGCTCAGCGCCACGCAGCCGGTGGCCGTTGTGCCAGCAACAAACAGATTGTGGGTGTTTAACAGTTCTGCCACGCCCAAGCCGGTTCTGTCCAAGCATCCCTCGGCCTCTGCTTGGGTCTCTGCCAAGTGCAGTTGCAGACCGATGTTCTGCTCTCTTGCCCAAGCGGACAAGCCTTCCCACAACTTATAATTACTGGTGTACTCGGCATACAGACCGGCATCGATGCGGATGCGTCCGCCATCGAAACCGTTCCACTTTTCATACACACGGCACTGCTCTTGGCACTGCTCGTCAGTTTCAAAATCAAAGTCCTCGTTTTGGTCAATAAACCGATAAGAAGACAGCGCCAAATTGGCTTTGATTCCGCTTTGGGCCACTGCCTGTGCGGTGGCTTCCGGATAGTAATACAAATCGGAAACGGAAGTAATGCCGAAGCGCAAACACTCGGCAATGCCCAAAAGGGCGCAGGCTCTGGCGCTGCGCTCGTCCAACTTATCCTGCCGATAGAGTTGTTGTTCCAAGGCCTCGCCACGAGGGGCATCGTCGGTCATACTGCGCAAGGCTGTGGTGCCTAAGTGGGTATGGCAGTTGACGAAACCGGGCATTGCCACCATACCCGTGCCGTCGATAATGGTCTTGGGTTGCTCGGCGGGGGGCTCTTTTCCAATATTGGATATTTTCCCGTCTTTCACGCCCAGATATGCGCCAAACAGCACGTCCATTTTTTCATTCATGGTCACCAAAGTGACATTAGCAATTAAAGTATCCAAAATTTTCATTCCTTTCCCAGCAAGCGGAACAATTCCGCTTTCTGCTTGAGAACACTGTCGATTTGCTCGATGTACTGCTCCGGAAATTTGGGGTTGTGGAACCGTTCCAGTGTGCCGTCGGGCAGGTTGACTTTATTCATTCCCCCACCGCCTAAGGACACAATGGTATGCAGTTCTTCCATCATATAGATATTGTAAAGGCAATCTCTGCCGTCTTTGCTCCAACCCACATTTTCAAAACTGCCGGACATATATTTCTGCCGATACAGATAGTAGGGCTTATATCCCAAATCCCGCAAAGTCTTGTTGGCATAGTCCACCATTTGGGTCACTTCCTCGGCTGTGGGCAGGCTGACCTGCCGTTCAAACAAGTCCGCGCCCTTTTTCAGGGCAAGGGTATGCACGGTGATGTTGGAAGGATTTAACTCCGCCACGGCATCTAACGAATGGCAGAAACCTGCTACGGTATCGGCGGGAAGTCCGGCAATCAGGTCCATATTGATGTCCCGAAATCCGGCATCCACCGCCTGACGGTAACTTCTGACCACATCTGCACCGGTGTGGGGTCTGCCACTGGCTTTCAGCACACTGTCCACCATCGATTGGGGATTGATGCTCATTCGGTCTGCCCCGTGGGCAAATATGGTTTGTAACTTTTCTGCATCCAAGGTGTCCGGCCGACCGCCTTCCACCGTAAACTCCAAGCAACGGGACATATCAAAAGTGCTTTGGATTTTGTCCAAAAGTCCCGCCATTTGCTGGGCAGACAAGGTTGTGGGCGTGCCGCCACCGATGTAAATACTTCGGATATGCTTTCCGGAAGATTGTAACAGTTCTCCCGTGACTTGAATTTCCCGATACAGTGCCTGCAAATAGGGCTCTAACAACTCGGTGCGTTTGCCTATGCTTCGGCTGACGAAACTGCAATAGGCGCAACGGGTGGGACAAAAGGGAATGCCCACATACAAAGAGATGTCGTTTTTGTCCAGTTTTTCTTTGGCCCGCACCGTAGAACGGGAACAATCCACCGCCAATTGGCGGCGGGGCTCGGTGACGAAATACACATCTTTCAATACTTTATGCGCAGAGGCTTCGGAATTTCCCTGCAGAAGATGTTTTGTTGTAATTTTGGTAGGGCGAACCCCCGCCAGCGCACCCCAAGCCGGAACTTTGTCCAAGTGGGTAAGGGATGCCAAATATAAACTCTGTTGCAGAATTTGACGGCGCAGACGGACTTCTTCTTTTTCTGCCCGCAACCGCCGAACGCCCCGACCGGTCTTTTCTCCCACGCTCACCGTGGTGACAGCTGTGAGATAGGTTTTGCCACGATGCAAAGAGGATACCACTTGGGCCGGAGAATCCACCCCAAATAATGTCATCGCCAACTGCTCCACCGCATAACGGTCTTCGTGACCTTTTAAAATTACCTGCATAATTTTTTATAGAAACGGATTGCTCCGTCTTTCCTCATCTAATGTACTATTCGGTCCGTGACCGGACAAAACGGCAAAATTTCCCCCAAGGTCACGCAACCGATTTAAGGATGTTCGCATTTGGGCGGGGGAACTGCCAGGGAAGTCCGTTCTTCCGCAAGAGCCGGCAAACAAGGTATCTCCCGTAAACAGCACATCCTCGCACCGCAAGCACACCGAACCGGGGGTATGGCCGGGGGTGTGCAACACAGTAAAGGTGAGTCCCGCCATTGAAAGGCTGTCCCCCTCTTTGTAGGTGTGGGTATAGTAAATACTTCCGGCGGTCATCGCCTCGGGCAAGGTCAAATCTTCCTTGCAGATATACACGGGGCAAGTTCTTTCCGCCACCAAATCTTTTACGCCACGAATGTGGTCAAAATGGCAGTGGGTGAGAAAAACCGCCTCCGGGGTTTTTCCCAATCGGGCCAGTTGGGTCAAGAGGATTTCCGCCTCATCGCCGGGGTCAATGACCACGCATTTGTCCGTGTTTTCCCCCCAAACCAAGTAGCAATTGGTTTGCAGTTGCCCCAAGGGTAACATTCTGATTTCCATACTCATCTCCTAGGGGTTTGAAGCAGTTGTTTGGTGTCCAAAATCAAGGTCACCGGTCCGTCATTGACGGAAGACACCTGCATATCCGCCCCGAAAACGCCGTGTTGCGGGGGGTAACCCAACGCCGCGCACTCGGCTAAAAACTGCTCATACAAGCGGTTGCCCAATTCTGGATTGGCGGCATCGGTGAAACTGGGACGGCGACCTTTTCGGCAGTTGCCGAACAAGGTGAACTGGCTGACAACCAGCACTTCCCCGCCCACATCACCAAGGCCTAAATTCATTTTTTCGTTTTCGTCCTCGAAAATCCGCAGACCCAAGGCTTTTTCCGCCAAATATTGGCAGGTTTCCTCGGTATCCTCCGGACCGACGCCCAGCAAAATCAGAAAACCTTGTCCGATTTTGCCTACAATCTCGCCGCCGATTTCCACCGACGCGGATTTTACTCTAGTCAATACCGCTCTCATAGCATTTCCCTCAATTCTTGCCCCGACGAGAACCCAGCACATCACGAATGTTCAGCAGACGGTTGCGAATAGCGTCCAATTCTGCCACATTTTTTACTTCAAATCGCACGGTAAACACGCTGTGTCCCCCGGGAACATCTTTGCCAGTGAGTTCTTTGACCCGCACTCTTGCGGTGGTCATCACTGTGGCCACATCCAAAAGCAGACCTTCTCTTGTCAGGCAATCCAGTTCCAAGGTGGTCTCAAAGGGCTGTTCTTCCACATTGTCCCACCGCACACGCACCCAACGGGCGGCCTGCTCGGGGTCGTGCATACCGATGGTGTTGGGGCAATCCATTCGGTGAATGGACACGCCGAAACCCTTGGTAATAAAGCCCACAATAGCATCCCCGGGCACGGGGGCGCAACATTTACTAAACTTAATCATACAACTGTCAATGTCTTCCACCACCACGCCGTTGACAGCATGGCGATTGCGCTTGACGGTTTCATTTTCCGCCGTGGTGCGCAGGGGGTTGACATTGGCAAGGGGTTGGGCGGGCTTGGTTGCCCGATTGATATCATCACGAATGCGACCCACCGCTTTCACGGCAGTCAAACCGCCGTAACCGATGGCGGCATACATATCGTCCCAACTGTCAAAGGCTAGTTTTTTCAGAAGACTCTTTTGCAGATCTTCTTCCATTTTTTCCGGCAGAGGCAACAAAAGGCGCTTCATTTCCCCTTCAAAACTTGCCTTGCCGTGCAGGACATTTTCTTCCCGTCTTTCCTTCTTGAACCACTGCTTGATTTTGGTGCGGGCTTGGTTGGATTGACAGATGTTCAGCCAATCTCGGCTGGGGCCCTTTGCCGACTTGGAAGTAAACACTTCCACAATATCGCCGTTATTCAATGTGGCGTCAATGTTCACAATGCGGTTATTGACTTTTGCGCCGGTCATGGCGTTGCCCACGCCGGAGTGAATGGCATAGGCAAAGTCAATGGGGGTAGACCCTGCGGGCAGGGATACAATCTTACCCTTGGGGGTAAAGACAAACACCTCATCGTCGAACATATCGATTTTCAGAGAATTCACATAGTCTTCCGCGTCGGTGTCCTGCTGGCTTTCCAAAAGCCGACGCACCCACTCAAAGTCCTTTTCTTCCCCTGCGCCGGAGCCTTGCTTATATTTCCAGTGGGCGGCAATGCCGTATTCCGCGGTTTCGTGCATTTCCCAAGTGCGGATTTGCACCTCAAAGGGGATACCCTGTGAGCCGATCACCGTGGTATGCAAACTCTGGTACATATTGGGTTTGGGGGTAGAGATATAGTCTTTGAACCGACCGGGGACAAGGTTAAACAAATCGTGGACATGGCCCAACACATTATAGCAATCCGGAATGGTATCCACCACCACACGGAAGGCATAAATGTCGTACATTTCTTCCAAATCCTTGCCCTGCTGTTGCATTTTCCGATAGATGGAATACACGTGCTTAATTCGGCCGTAGGTTTTGCCGTGAATACCCATATCGTTCAGGCGGTTGGTAATTTTCTCTTGGATGACCCGCATAAATGCCTCGTCCTGCTCTTTATGGGCCTTCAAATAGGCCATAATGTCCTCATAGCCGGCGGGGTCTAAGTACCTTAGGGCAATATCCTCTAATTCCCACTTCATCTTTTGCATACCAAGACGGTGGGCAAGAGGGGCATAAATGTCCATGGTTTCCCGACATTTTTGGATTTGCTTTTCCGAGGTCTGATACTGCATGGTCCGCATATTGTGCAGACGGTCCGCAATTTTAATCAGCACCACCCGAATGTCCTTGGACATGGCCATAAACATCTTCCGCAGATTTTCCATCTGCTGTTGCTCGGAAGAAGAGAAATTGGCTCGGGTCAACTTGGTAACGCCTTCCACCAACTCTGCCGTCACCGTGCCAAATTGCTTGGCAATATCTTCAAAGGAAGCGTCGGTGTCTTCGATGCAATCGTGAAGCAATGCGCCCAGCACCGCGTCAATATCCAACCCCATCTCTGCCACAATCTCGGCAACTGCCAAGGGGTGAATGATATAGGGCGAGCCGTCTTTGCGCTTTTGTTCTTTATGTTTGTCTTGGGCGTAGACAATGGCCTGCTCCACAAGGGTCAAGTCCTTGCCGGGCATATGCTTTTGCAATGCCTTTTCTAACGCCTCGTAATGTTCCTCAAAACTTTCCATACTCTTAACTCTCTTTCACAGCCGTCAACCGACGCATGGTACGGCTTTGGGTCAAATCTGCCTTCTCTTGGGTAGGTATCAGACGAATGGTCATATTTTTATGTAGCCGTTCAATCTGCAACAGACCCACATCGGCAAAAATATCCACGCAGGTGAGCATTTTTTCCAAACTCAAAGGTGCCCCTGCCCAACGGACAATTTTCCGGCACAAGCAAGCGGGGTTTTCCTGCAGGAAACCACCGGGGACTTGGGCAAAATACCGCCACACAAGACCGAGGGTATTGCGATCCGGCAGAAGCGCACCGGCAGATTCCGGCGTCAGTCCGCCTCCCCGCAACGCTCGATAAGCGCCGGTTTCCATCGAACATTCCGCCTCGCAATGGGGACGGATGTCCAGCACATTCATCTGTACGGAACGCTCGCCGTGATATTCGTTGATTTGGGGCGCAAAGGCCACATCCACCACATCCCCCACTTGGATGTCCGCTATCTGTGCGTCGGCGCAGAACCAAATGGCTTGGAAACTATGGTGCTTGGTGTTCAGGCGCAACCGCAAATGCCGTCCGCCACCCACGGGACATACCCGTTCCACCGTCAAATTCTGCATCACCAGCACCGGCTTGGGGCATCCGCTTCCGCAGGGTTCTAGCCGAGATAAGGATTCCACATTGTGCAGTGTCAGCATTTCCGGTGCGATACAGCAATCCGCATCCAGCACGGTGCGGGGGGTGTCATCCCGATAAAATTCTCTTGCCAACCCACCGATTTTCTCTCGGAATTCGGGAATCTTTTCCCGACGGATGGTAAAGCCCGCCGCCAATTCGTGACCGCCGTAACTCTCTAACAGCGAAGAAAGGGTGGTCAAAGAAGCGAACAAATTAAATCCGCCGTAACTGCGGGAACTGGCCTTGCCGTGGTCCCCGTCTAGGCAAACCAAGAAGGTGGGACAGCAGTATTCTTCCGCAATCCGGCTGGCAACAATGCCCACCACGCCCTGATGCCAAGTTTCGTCCGCCAGCACAATGGCGTCGGGAAGCGTCCCTTGAGGAAGCCTTTCCACCGCTTGCCGGTAAATTTCCGCTTCCACGCCCTGACGCTGTTTGTTCAGGTCGCACAAGGCTTTTGCCAATTCCTGACCTTTTTGCGGGTCATCGGTTAAGAACAAATTCACCGCCAAATCAATTTGACCCATACGGCCGGCGGCGTTAATCCGCGGGGCTAAGGTATAGCCCACGGTGGAGGCATTTAAACACTCTTTGTCACAGCCCGCCTGCTCCATCAGCGCCAACAGACCGGGTCGATGGGAATGGCGCAGGGCTTCCAAACCTCGGGAAACAAACACCCGATTTTCCCCCTGCAACAGCATCACATCCGCCACCGTGCCCAAGCAGACCATATCCGCATAGGCGCTAAGGACTTCTTCCTGACTTCCGCACAAGGCGCTGGCCAGTTTGAACGCCACACCGACACCGGAAAGTTCGTTGTGGGGGTAGGTGCAATCCGGGCGGTGGGTATCTACCACGGCAATGGCTTCGGGCAACACATCTTTGCACTCGTGATGGTCGGTAATGACCAAATCAATGCCCAATTCCTTGCAGAGCAACGCCTCTTGCATTGCGGTAATTCCGCAATCCACGGTGACAATGAGTTTGACCCCCTCTTTATGCAGTTGGTCAATGGCGATGGGGTTTAAGCCATAGCCTTCTTCCAGCCGTCCGGGGATATAGGGGACGCAATCGCCACCCATCGAGCGGATAAAATCCGTCAGCAGGCAAGTGGCGGTAATCCCGTCCACATCATAATCGCCGAAAACCGCAATCTTTTCCCCTTGGGTCAGCGCCAGCGCCAAACGGCCTGCCGCCTTATCCATATCCTTTATACAAAAAGGGTCAATCAGGGGGGTATGGCAGTCCAAGTAGGCATCTGCCTGCGCAGAAGTCTGCATTCCCCGAGAGGCTAAAATCATTGCCGTCAGAGGGGCATAACCACCGGATACCAAAGAATTTACCGCTTCCATTTTCGGTTCTGCTACATTCCAAATTCCGTATTTCAAGACATAACACATCCAATTATAACATTTTCCTTATATTATAACAAAAATGCCCGAAATGCACAATAGGAAGTTGCAAATTTCCCCCACAAAAATTACGCCGGTTTTTCCTTCCCAAGCAAACTAACCACTGCCGACAAAAGAATAGGCGCAAATAACATCCCCAAAATCCCCCAAAAACGGTAACCCAAGTATAATCCGCCCAAGGTCAGCAAGGGGTCAAGCCCCAGTTGTCTGCCAACCAAGCGGGGCTCTAACACCGTCCGCGCCAAAAAAGCGCATCCGTAAATGCACAAAAGTCCCACCCCCTGCAAGGTGTTTTTTTGCAAAAAACACACCAGCGACCAAGGAAGTAACACGGTGCCCGTGCCTAAAATCGGCACTGCATCCACCAGCGCCACCAACCCTGCCCATAAAAGAGTGTGGGGAATTCTCAGCGCCCAAAACCCCACCAGCAAAATACCGAAGGTCACGGCAAAGAGTTTGAACTGGGCCTTTATCCAGCCCCCCAGTCCCCGCTTCACGCTTTGCCACGCCGGATAGGCCTTGGCAAACCATTGGCTCGTTTGGATTTTTTCTTTCAATGTGGGCAGGCGGGCGGAAATCAAAAACGCCGACAGCACCCCCGTGCCAACCCCGATTGCCCCATCCCCCACATGACTGAGGGTTGTGCCAATCATATTCGGAACATTTTCCGCCAGCCGATTCAAAATGCCACTGCCGTCGTCAAAAAAATCCAGCGTCATTTGCTGAAGCATGGGGCGCACCCCCTCCGGCGTCCGTTCCGACAAGGTTATCAAGTAATCCTGCACCAGTTGGGTGGCTTGGTTGGCGGTGTTTTGCAAATCCGGCACGGCCACCGCCAACTTTTTCAGTTGTCCCACGGCCACTGCCCCCACAAAATATACGATAACCGCCACAAAAATCAGCATCACCGTCACCCCAAATCCTGCAGAAACACTGCGGGGCAATCGGATGGACACACGACGCACCAATGGTTCGGACACCACCGCAAGTCCCGCCCCCAACAAAAAGGGCATTGCCACGGGCAACACGAATTTGACCCCCAGCCACAACAGCGCAAGGCCTGCCAAAAGGGGTAAATATTTTTTCAAATATGCCAAATTTCTGCAACCTCCTTTGCCTTAGGTCTTGCATTTTGGGAAGATATGTGATACTATGTCCATAGCAGACAGACATTTGTCTAAAATTCAGGAGGTATGCTCTATGGCAAAAACGCCCAGATATTATATCGTGGAGGCATCCGCCCTTCCCGAAGTGTTTCTAAAAGTTGCCGAGGCGAAGCGCCTTTTGCAAACCGGCGAGGCTTCCACGGTGAACGATGCCACCCGCATCACCGGTATCAGCCGTAGCGCATTTTATAAGTATCGGGATTCGGTCCTTCCTTTTCAGAATATGATGACCGGACGGATAATAACCTTCCAGTTTATGCTTCAGGACCAAAAAGGTCTGCTATCCTCTTTGCTGAGCATTTTTGCCGAGCATAAGGCCAACATTCAGACCATCAATTCCATCGTCCCCACCAACGGTTGCGCCTTGGTGACCATTTCCGCCGAGACCATTGATTTGACCATTTCTTTGGAAGAACTGTTGTCTTCCGTCCGCCAACTGGCCGGCGTGATTAAAGCCGAAGTTCTGGCAGGTTAATTCTTTCCAATATTTTCCCAAAGTATACAAAAACACCAAGTCCGAAGACTTGGTGTTTTTTTAAATTGTTTTGTTGTATAATTTTTCCAGAAAGTTTCGCAGAGGGACAAAGAGCAATAGGGCAATGATGAAATTGCCGATGGCGTGGGGAATGTCAAAGGGAATGCCCGCAAGCCACCAGCGAATGCCATAGCGGAAACTTCCCATTGCCACCATATACACCGGACTGCACAAAAGCCCAAAAGCCAATCCGAACAGTCCCGACAAAATCGCCCACCACAACGGATGTTTTTTCTTCCGTATCACCATTGCAAGCACTGCCAATATGGTCCAAACATATAGATAATTGATATTCCAAAAACTGATGCCGTACAGCAGAATTTCCATCACCACATAGATATAGATGGGATAGAGGGCCTTCCAGCCAAATACCACCGCAAAGAGCATCACCATTAAAGAAACCGGCTCAATATTGGGCAAAAAACTCATGGCAACCTTGGCCCCGAAGGTCAACGCCCCCAGCACGCCAAACAGAGCAATCTGCCGCAGCGTTAACTTATGCAAGGGTGTACACCAACTTATACACCGCGCCGTCTACAATGGGAGTTTCGTCAATGCCCTGCATAGCGTATTCTTCCCCTTCGTAAACTGCCCAATAAGCGCCCTCGGCATAGACCGCTTTCACTCCGTCTACAGTGTGGATTTCCAAACCGTAAGGGCCTGCGTTACCCTCAATAAGGCCTTCTGCCTGCAAAACCGGACCAACAAATTCTTCAGCAGATGTATAGGTAAATTCCTTTTCCGTGCCGTCCTGATGGACAACCTTTACCACGAAGGTTTTGGATGTTCCCACCGTGCCGGTGGTTTCTGCGGGTTTGTTTGCTGTGCAGGCGCACAGACCCAGCGCCAAGACCACAGAAAGCAAGATTGCAATCCATTTTTTCATAAATATCCTCCTAAAAACAAATAGGCTGCGTCACCCCAAAAGGAATGACGCAGCCGTTTTTCTGCGACAACGCATCCTTTGTATCCACGCAAAGGACGGAAGAAACATATTTCCGTAGGTCTTCTGACTTGTGCTTTGAAAAGGGGTTGCAACCTTTTCCCATAGACCCAGCCTTCCCGAAAAATTTCAGTGACCGGTTTTCACCAAGGGTCTACCCACAGCACTTACAGCGGCGGTACCGTTCGGGACTCTCACCCGATTATCTTGTTCAGCAGGAAAAGCCATACGCCCTACCTGCCACGGAAACATTATTCATTTGTCTTATTTATTCTAACATATGCTTTCCCCGCTGTCAATCCGGTAAAAAAAGGAGCCTGCCGAAGCAGGTTTTCCTATTTGAATAACAAAAGGGTCTGTTGCAACATTTGCAACAGACCCTAAAATTATAAAAACATCTACATCCTGCGGCTGTAGGGGCGGATATTATCCGCCCGCGGGCGACCGAAATCCCCCCGACTTGCTTTGCAACCCTCGCAAAGACTCTGCCTTCTCTTTTCTCTGTTTTATGCGGTCTGCGTTTTTTACGCCCCCTGTTTAACAGCAGAAAAACTGGCCGCGGCAACAAAACAGTTGCGCCGCCCAACAAAGACACAGCGACCACAGCCCGCCCCGGGAATTGAAGCCCCGATACTGCCCCGCATAGCGGTGATAGGTAGCGCCGCCGGACTCAATGTTTCGCAGAGCCATTAAGTATTCTGCATTGTCCGGTTCCATACTCACCGCCCGCTTGATATGCTCTAAGGCGGTAACCTGATTGCCTAAACCATCGTTGGCCAAGGCGGAAAGGTAATACCACCGCGCGTTTTTGTTCGGCATGGAATTGAGCAAATTCAGCGCTTCCCCATACCTCCCGAAGCGGATATACTGCTCCGCCGCTTGGGTATATTGGTCGCCGGAAGAACTCTGTCTTTGCCAAGCCCCGCCAAAGGGGTCATAGCCGTACCCGCCATATCCGCCGTAACCGCCGGAACTGCTATTTTGGGTTTGCCGACGATAGGCTTCGGGATTTTTAATCTGCTCATAGGCGGAATTAATTTCCTGCATCTTCCGCGCCGCCTCGGTATCCCCCGGATTTCTGTCCGGATGGTATTTTTTCGCAAGTTTTCGGTACGCTTGCTTGATTTCCTCATCCGAGGCGCCGGGGCTGACGCCCAGCACCCGATAGGGGTCATTGATCATTTTCTTCCTCCCGCTTGTCTTCTGCGATATTCCAGCCAAATTCCGCTGTAGAGAATATTATCCAGCAATTTTTTATCCTGCACCAAGGGTAGCCGTTCGTAGCACTGGGTACACCGACCCATACATAGCACCAAATACTGCTCCCACCGAGCCCAATCCTCTTCCATTCCCATAGCCAAATAGGGGTTGTAGGATTGTTTCTTTTTATCCTTGCGATAGTCCACGGCGGCATCCGCCAAATAGATATACCGCCCCAAGGAATTTCCCATTTCCCGCAAAGTCGCCGACCACAGATCCTCTTGGTACACAAAAAGTTCCGCCATCAGTTCCCCGAAGCAGGATGCCGGCTCGTCGGGATTTGGGCAATTTTCCTTTTCCAAGCGGGCTAGGTTTGCAATTCCGTTTTCAATGGCTTTGCACTGCCGCGGCCACTGTTTTGCAATGGATGGCAGTTCTTTTTCCAAAATCCCCGCCATAATTTTGGCAGAGGATTTGCCCTCGTCGGCAATATCGTCTAAGCACTTATAATAGGTCAGCGCCACATTCATTTGGGCGCCGTATTTCACAAAATCATTGTCCGTAAAACTTCGCAACGGATGCAACGCGCAGGCGTGTTTGCCCGCAATTTCCTCCGGCTCGTATAGACTCATCAAAAGCAGGGACAAAAACGCCATATCGTAACTCAGCCCCAAGCGGGCGGTGTTACCGGCGGACTTGCGGATATTGCGACAAATTCCGCAATACACACTGCTGTATCGGATTTTTTGCGCTTTGTCCAGTTCCGGCAGGTTTGCCATCACATAACCAAACAATCCAAACCCCTCCTTTTTCCAAAGTGTAACAAGGACTTGTGAACAAGGGGTAAACAAATGGGGAATATTTTACTTTTTTTCTGTTTTTTTGCTATCCATCAGATAATGGTTTAGCGCGCCTCCGTAAAATACGATGCTCATACAACTATACAGCCACAACATACTCAGCGCCACCGCATACACAGAACCGTACACCACGGACAGTGCTGCAAACCGTTCCACATAAATGGAATATAAATCAGAAAACACCAGCCAGCCGATGGACGCCAACACCGCCCCGGGGAAGGAGTCGGAAAGTTTGTTGCGTTTGTTGGGAAGCACCATAAACATGGCGCAAAACGCTGCGGTCTGCAAAAACAGAAGCAGGAAAAACCGCAAGTCCACAACCCCTTCCAACACACGGAACAAAGGGCTGTCCGAAAAGGGAATCAAGGACAGCAGGGTTGTGCCGAACACATGCAGTACCAGCGTTAAAATCAGCACCAACAAGAACAAAAAGGTGTATAACACGCTGAGCAATCGGGTGGTCCAATACCCTCTATTTTCCTGCACGCAATAAATAGAATTGAGCCCCGTCGCCAAGCCGTGAATACCCCGACTGGCAGACCACAATGCCGTAACCAGCGATAGGGAAATCACTGCGCCGGTGGTGCTTTGGTAGGTATTCAAAATCAACTTTTGGGCAAAGGGCATCAATGCCGTGGGCAAGATGCCGTGAAGCATTTCCGTGAGATTTTCCACATCCAAGCCGGTGTAGCGCAAAAGGCTCATCAGCAGAACCAGCGCCGGAAACACCGCCAAAACAACAAAGAAACTGGCATGGGAAGCGTAAAGAGGGATATTCAGGTTCATAATATAGTCTACGAACCGACACGCTTTTTCCCAAATTTTCTTCATAATATCCCCCCCTTTTCGGCTTTTTTTATAAGAAAGGGCGTACCTATCCAAAGGTACGCCCTTGCAATTATTCTGCGGAAATCAGGTAGTAATACACGGGCTGACCGCCACGAAGCAGGTTGACTTCTGCATCGGGGCAAATTTCTTGGAACAAATCCGCTGCCTTTTGGGCGTGTTTTTCCTGAATATCTTCACCGTAATAAATGGTGATATAATCTCGGCTGTCGTCCCGCACTTTCTCCGCCAAAGCCCGCAGAAGAACTTTAATGTCCTTGCTGGTGCCGAACAGACTGCTGCCGAACATCGCCAAATAGTCGCCCTCGTGGATGTCATAACCGTCGAAGTCCGAATTGCGGGCGGCATAGGTAATCTGCATAGTGTCCACCGTGGCAAGTGCCTCGGTCAAAGCCTCGGTATTTTCTTCCTCTGTGCCCTCGGGATTGAAACTGAGCATCGCGGTAATGCCTTGAGGCACGGTCTTACTGGGGATGACCACCACATGCTTGGGGGTCAGGGCATCCACCTGCTCCGCCGCCATAATAATATTCTTATTATTGGGCAGAACATACACAATTTCCGCAGGCACTTTATTCACCGCTTCCAAAATATCTTGGGTGGAAGGGTTCATGGTCTGACCGCCGGAAATAATGCCGTCAACGCCCAAATTCTCGAACACATCTGCAAGACCGTCACCGGCGCACACGGAAACCACGCCAAAGGTCTTTTCCGGCTCGGCAATTTTGGGAGCAAGTTCCTGCTCGCTCATCACCTTTTCGGTGTGTTGCAAGCGCATATTTTCAATCTTCACCGTGACAAAAGAGCCGTAGTCTATTGCCTCGTGCAAGGCCTTGCCAGGGTCGTTGGTATGGACATGGACTTTGATAATTTCCTCGTCGTCCACAACCACCAAGCAATCGCCCAAACTATCCAAAAATGCCCGCAGAGCCTCGGGGTCTTTGTCATTTTCTCGATTGACAATAAATTCGGTGCAGTAGGTAAAGGTAATTTCCTCGTTGGAAATATCCCCGAACACCGCCTGCTCTCTGGCTTCCCCGACCTCAAATCCCTCGGGAATCACCACGTCTTCCCCTCGCAAAGAGGAAAGCATAGCTTCCATCACAAATAGCCAGCCCTTACCGCCGGCATCCACCACACCGGCCTTTTTCAGCACGGGGTTTTGGTTGATGGTGTCCGCCAAGGCAATCTTTGCCTCTTCCACGGCGGCCGCCTGCACAAATTCAATGTGGTTATTTTCTTGGGCGGCTTTGGTTGCAGCCGCAGCGGCCAAGCGGGCAACGGTCAAAATTGTGCCCTCGGCAGGCTTCATAACCGCCTTATACGCCGCGTCCACGCCCTCTTGCAACGCCGATGCCCACAGCACGCCGTCGCAAACCTCACAGCCTTTCAGTCTGCGGGAAATGCCACGGAACAGCAGGGACAAAATCACGCCGGAGTTACCTCTTGCGCCACGAAGCATGGCAGAAGCGGTAATGCTTGCCGCTTTGTCCAAATTGGGGTCTTCCGCCTTCCGCAAATCGTTGGCGGCGGCGTTAATGGTCATAGACATATTGGTACCGGTATCGCCGTCAGGCACCGGGAACACATTTAAGTCATTGAGTTCTTGCTTATGAATCTCAACCGAGGCAGCCGCACTAATCGCCAAACGGCGAAAATCTGCGCCTTTCATTGTCTGTCTCAAAGGCTTATCCTCCTAAATTACATCATGGAATCGATATACACATTCACATCTTTGACTTCCGTACCGGTGCATTTGGTCACCACATAGCGCACCTCGGAAATGATGGATGCGCCCACGGCGTTCAAATTCACGCCGGCATCCACAATGATGTGCAGGTCAATGGAAATGGTGCTGTCCTCGTGGAATTCCACACGGACACCCTTTGCCATAGACTCCTTACGAAGCAGGTGGTAAACGCCGTCAGAAACAGACCGGGCAGCCATACCTTTTACGCCGAAGCAATTGCTGGCCGCAGTACCGGCAATATCCGTATACACGCTTGCGCTGATGCAAACGCTACCGTTTTCATTATCGTGACAGACCATAATTTGTACCTCCTGTATGATACTTTTATTTTATTAGAGCATACTGTCTTCCCAGCAGGAAGGTGCAGTTAAGCCCATCATTTTCACCACAGTAGGGGCTACATTGGCAAGGCCGTACTGACCTTCCAAAATTGTCCAATCGTTGTCCTTATCGTAAATGATAAAGGGTACGGGGTTCAAAGAGTGGGCGGTACGGACAGATACCTTACCCTTCTTTTCCTCGGTCATTTGGTCGGCGTTGCCGTGGTCTGCGGTAAACAGCACGGTATAACCCAACTTATCTGCCGCATCCAACACCTTTTGCAGGCAGGCATCCATGGCTTCCATAGAGGTCACCACCGCCTCCATCACGCCGGTGTGTCCCACCATATCGCCATTGGGATAGTTGCAACGCAGGAATTGGAATCTCTTGCTTTCCATTGCCTTGACCAGCGCTTCGGTCACTTCCACGCACTTCATTGCCGGCGCCTGCTCAAAGGGAATGACATCGGAAGGAATTTCCACATACTCTTCCAAATTTTCGTCCACCTTGCCGGAACGATTGCCGTTCCAGAAATAGGTGACATGGCCGTACTTTTGGGTCTCGGACACCGCAAACTCGGCGACACCTGCCTGACACAGCACCTCGGTCAAGGTATTCTGAATCACGGGGGGCTGAACCAAATAGTTTTCGGGGATGTTCAAGTCGCCGTCGTACTGAAGCATACCGGCAAATTTCACACCGGTGTAATCCCCACGGTCAAATTTATCAAACTCCGTGCGGTCAAATGCCAAAGAAATTTCTTGGGCGCGGTCACCGCGGAAGTTGAACAACACCACACTGTCCCCGTTTGCGATTTTTGCTATGGGCTCACCGTCTCTTGCCACCACGAAGGCAGGCAAGTCTTGGTCGATACAGCCGGTCTCTGCCCGATAGGTCTCAATGGCTTCGGCAGCCGTCGCAAACTGACGGCCAAGGCCTTGCACATGGGTGCGCCAGCCTTTTTCCACCATCGCCCAGTTGGCTTCGTACCGGTCCATAGTCACCTGCATACGGCCGCCGCCGGATGCGATGGCGTAATCACAGCCCTCGGTGCTGAGTTCTTTGAGAACCTCTTCCAACTGACCCACATATTCCAAAGCGGAAGTTGCGGGCACATCACGGCCATCGAGCAAAATGTGGCAGTATGCCTTCTTCACACCGGCTGCCTTGGCTGCCTTGAGTAGGGCAATCAGGTGGCTGATGTTAGAGTGGACATTGCCGTCGGATAGCAGTCCCAAAAAGTGCATCGCCTTACCAGAAAGGGCGTTTTCCACCAACGCTTTCCAAGTGTCGGACACAAACAAAGTGCCGTTTTCAATGGACTCGCCAACCAGTTTTGCGCCCTGAGAGTAGACCTGACCGCAACCGAGGGCGTTGTGGCCAACCTCAGAGTTGCCCATATCCTCATCGGAAGGCAGACCGACGGCTGTGCCGTGGGCCTTCAAATAGGTATGGGGGCAAGTTGCCAAAAGTTTATCCAGCGTGGGGGTTTTTGCCACGGCTACGGCATCACCGCTGCCGCCGTCACCCTTACCGACGCCATCCATAACCACTAATACAATGGGTTTTTTCATAATGATTCCTCCAAGAATCCTAAGTGTGTGCAAAATTTGCATTTTATCAGTCTCTTATTTTACATCATTTTTCAGAAACTTACAACCTATTTTTGAAATTTTCTGTAACTTTTCTTAATTCATCGTGCCTTGGGCGCGGTCAAAAAGCCCTTTGATACGGCTTCGCAGGGCAATACTTTCCCCCGTTTGGGATGTTCCCGCCTGCTCAATCCAATCCTTGGACGCCTCCTGTGCCTGCTGTAGGGTCTGCAAATCACAACTTAAGTTCGCCACACGGAGCACCGGCAAGCCGGATTGTCGGGCGCCGAAAAAGTCACCGGGGCCTCGCAAACGCAAGTCCTCTTCGGCAATCCGAAAACCGTCGGTGGTGTTGCAAAGCGCCTTTAATCGGGCGCGGGTGTCGGGGTTTTTGTTGTGGGAAAACAGCACGCAGTAACTTTGGGCATCGCCTCTGCCCACTCTGCCCCGCAACTGGTGCAACTGGGAAAGGCCGAACCGATCCGCATCCTCAATGACGATTAAGGTGGCGTTGGGCACATCCACACCCACTTCAATCACCGTGGTGGCTACCAAAATATCCGCCTGCCCTTTGGAAAACGCGGTCATAATTTCCTCTTTTTCCGCGCCTTTCATCTGTCCGTGTAACAATGCCACCCGCAAATCGGGAAATAGGGTCTTTTGCATGGTCTGCGCCCAAACCGTGGCGGCTTTCAAATCCAGTTCCCCGTTTTCTTCCACCGCGGGACACACCACATAGCACTGGTGTCCTTCCGATACCTGCTTGCGAATGAAGGCGTTAATGCGGGCGCGATAACTCTCGTCCAGCAAAAAACTTTGGATTGCCTGCCGTCCGGGGGGCAGTTCGTCCAAAACAGACACTTCCAAATCCCCGTACATCAACAGTGCCAGCGTCCGAGGAATGGGGGTGGCAGACATCACCAGCAAATGGGGGTCTGTGCCCTTTTCCGAGAGTTTGGAACGCTGGGCAACGCCAAAGCGGTGTTGCTCGTCGGCAATCACCAGACCCAAATCGGAAAACACCGTGGAATCCGTCACAAGGGCGTGGGTACCTACCACAAAGTCCCACTGTCCCCCTGCAATTTCCTCTCGGGTCTGCTTTTTCTGCTTGGGGGTCAACCCGCCGGTAAGCAGGCACACCCGCACCCCCAAGGGGGTGAGCAATTTAGAAAGGGACTTGTAATGCTGTTCCGCCAAAATTTCCGTAGGCGCCATCATAGCCGCCTGCTTGTGATTTTTCACCGCCAAGTATGCACCGGCGGCGGCCACCATCGTCTTACCGCTACCCACATCCCCTTGCACCAATCGGTTCATGGGGGTGCCTCTGCCCAAATCTTGGACGATTTGGGAAATGGCGCGGTTTTGCGCACCGGTCAAGGTAAAAGGCAACGCCTGATAAAAGGCGGTTAAGTCCAAATGTTCATAAACCGGTGTCTGCTTCCCCGCCCGAGATGCCCGCATCAGGGCAAGTCCTGCGGAAAACACGAAAAACTCCTCAAAAATCAGCCGTTTTTTCGCCAGTTCCGCCTCTTCCATAGAGGCCGGCTGGTGAATGGCGTAGTATGCCCGCTCTGCCGGCAAAATGCCATACTGCTGACGAATGCTCTCGGGAATGATTTCTTCCGGCATAGGGCAAATCGCCAAGGCCTGCTGAAGAGTTTTTAAAATCGCTTGGTTGCTCAGGCCTGCGGTTAAGGGGTAAATAGGCAGTACCCGTCGGGTGGTCACCGGCTGGGATTCCAAACTCTCAAAGGCGGGATTGGTCATATTGTAGCCGATAAAGTCACCGGACACTGCGCCATAAAAAATATATTCCCTGCCGTATTGCAGTTGCTCTGTGGAATACTTTTGATTGAAAAAAGTCAAATTCAGGCGGGCGGTATGGTCCGCCACCGTGACCTTGGTCACATCCAAACCCTTACGGATATGGGCGGTGCGGGGTGTACCCATCACCATCGCCTTAAAGCAGGCGGGCACATCGGGTTGCAATTTCTCGATGGTCACCAACTTGGTTCTATCCTCATAGCCACGGGGAAAATGGCAGATTAAATCCCCCAAAGTGAAGATATTCAGCGTGGCAAATTGCTTTGCCCTGGTGGGGCCTACGCCTTTTAAAATTGTAATAGGGTCGGACAGTCGCGCCAAGAGGTTCACCACCTTTTCCTTTCATATATCCATATCATAGCATAAAATCCCGCAAATGGGAAACAAAAATTCACGGCGCAACCCCGTTTCCATCATTGAAAATTCCGCAAAAATTGTTATAATGAAAAAAAGATAAACCTCCATATAGAATTTAACAGAAGGAGATGGATCGTTGTGGATATGATACGCAATTACCTCAAAGGTATCATTGCCGGAATTGGCGGCGTTGCCCCGGGACTAAGTGGCAGTGTGCTATTGGTACTTTTGGGGTTATATGAGAAGACCATTCAGGCAATCAGTGCCCCGTTTAAAAATTTTAAGGCCAATGTCCGATTTTTAGTACCTTTGGTGTTGGGGCTTGGTTGCGGTGTGTTGATTTTCAGCAAATTGGTGGACTTTCTTTTGACCAATTATGAACTATACACCCGCTATGCCTTTTTGGGTTTGGTGCTGGGTACCATTCCCCTATTTTATCAGCAAGTGCAGAAAAACGGCTTTTCCAAGCGGTATTATTTGGTCATTGTGGGCTCTGCCCTTTTGGGGTACTTCCTCTTTGGCCTCGGCGGGTCGGCTTTTCCCGAAATCACCCAGCCCAATCTTCTGCAATCCGTGCTTTTGGGCTTTTCCGTTGCCGCTTCGTCCATCGTCCCCGGCATCGACAGCGCGGTGATACTCTCTGCGCTGGGTCTGTATGAACTGTATGTCAGTTCTGTGGCAAATTTGAATTTCGCCATTTTGCTTCCTGCCGGTGTGGGGCTGATTCTCGGCGTATTTATTATCTCGGCGGTGATGAACCTTCTGCTGAAAAAAATCTACACCCTGACATTCTCGGTGATTTTCGGTCTGTTTATTTCCATTTTGCCGAAAGTTCTCAACGAACAGTGCGCCTTGCAAAATGTGTGGCAAGGTGTGGGCGCGATTTTGTGCGCGGTGGTCGGTTGCGGACTTTCCTTCTATTTCAGCGATGTGCGGACAAACAACGCCCGCATCAAACGGCTATTTCAAAAATAATCAAGGGGGGCTTTTTATGGAACTGAAGAAACTGGACAAACAAGTGCTGAAACTCTGGTATATCCGCGCCGCCATTTGGGCGGTGGCGATTTTGGCAATCTGCGGAAGTGTTCTTTTGATTTTGCTGGCCGCTGACGCCCCTGCCCCCGCGTTTTTGGCAGTGGGTCTGAGTGTGGGCATTGTGGCGGTAGTATTGCTGGCGCTGATTTTGCTCCTGCCCTATTTCCGCTACCAGGCCTTCGCTTGGGGCTATGACGAAAAGCGAATCGTGGTAAAACAAGGTGTGATTTTCCGCAAGCGGGTGGTAATTCCCGTGTGCCAAATTCAGGACCTGCACCGCTCCCAAGGCCCGCTTATGATGGCTCTGCATCTGAGCGATGTGACCATTTCCACCGCCGGCTCTAATTTTGACATCTCTACCTTGACCACCCAACAAGCGGACCTGCTGATAGACACCTTGGAAAAGCATTTGGAAACGCGAATTGAGGAAACGAAGTATGAACAGATTTGATAAAGGGTACATCTTTTCCAATTTAATCTCGGATTTTTTCGGAAGCCTTTTTCTGCTGTATATCTTTATCGATGACCTTTTGAAAGAACCGGAATTGGGGCTGAAGCAAGCCCTTCCCTACTTGCTGGGGACATTTTGCCTGATTTATTTGGCCTTTGTGATTTACCGGATTTTGTACTACCGCTGTTCCGGCTACGCCCTGACCCAGCGGGAAATCCAATGCCAGCGAGGAGTCTTGTTCCGCAAAAAATCCGTGCTGGATTACACGAAAATCCACGCTATCAACAAAAAGCAATCTCTTTTCCATAAGATTTTTGGCATTGCGGTTTTGACCGTGGACAGCGGTTCTACCAACACCACCACCCAAGCGGAAATTATCATCATCGAAAAAGAGAAAGTGGTTGATGCGCTGTTGGCGCAACTGCGCGCTATGCAACAAGGCGAACCCCAAGCAGAATCGGAAACGGTGCTTTTGTCCGACGCAGATAGTTTGTACCGGTTTACTTCCGGTCGGAAACTGCTGTATACCGCCGCAAGCGTTGCCACTTCTGCCTTTTTTACGGCACTGATGGGCTTGGGAATTTGGCTGGTGGCAGGCATTTGCAACTACGGCTTGCAGTTGGGGATGTTCGACAGTTTCCTAGACTATGTGCTTTTGTTGGGTCTTTTGTTGCTGGGGGCGGTATTGCTTCTTTCCCTTGTGTCCTGCGTGATCAGTATCATCCACGCCTTTGTGGGCTACCACGATTTTTCCGTCACCAAGCGGGGGACTGACCTTGTGATTGCCTTCGGTCTGTTGAACCGGCACACCAACACCTTCGGCTACAACCGAATCAAAGGCGTCAAAATTTCCCAAGGTCTGATGCAACGGATGCTGGGCTTTGCGTCCATCAAACTGGAAGTCATCGGCTACGCCAACGAAAATAACGGAAACGACAATGTGGAACTGGGGGTCTTGGTGCCCTTCTGCAAATATTGTGAGGTAAACCAAATTCTAGAAAAAGTTCTGCCGGACTATGTGCCGGAAGAAAAGCAGACCAAAGCCCAAGCCTATTTCCCCTTTGTCTCTTGGTTTGCGGGAATTATGGGATTTGTGCTGTTTTTGATTGGTTTGATTGTCGCGGTGAATTTGGTGGTGCTGGGTGTTCCGAGTTTCGTACTTCCCCTTGTACTGGCGGGACTTTTGGCGGTGGGGCTTGTGATTTTCGCTTTCTGCGCCTTTAACGCCGTCCTGAATTACCGAAACAGCGGACTTGCGGTTACCGGAAATAAAATCACCGTCTGCCACGGCGGTTTTACCAAGGTTGTTACCGTGTTTCAACGAAAGCACTTGGTGGCTGTGGAAGATGTGACTACCCCATTGCGGGAAAAAGCCGGCATTGCCAGTTTCGTTTTCCACATCGGCACCAACGCCCTGACCAACGAAGTAAACGTGCAGATGCAATCTAACGCGCTTCTGCCCCAACTGGAAAACTTACTGATTTTCAGTGATTTGTCAAACTAAGTGCAACACTTTTTAATCGAATCCTCAAATAAATCCAAAGGTTTTTGGTAATTTAAAACTTTCTTGGGCCTGGCGTTAATTAACGCCAGGTTCTTTTTTAGTGTTGATGGGCTTACTCTAGAAAGATTTCTTCCTTTAGGATAAAACTCTCTTAAAAGTCCATTGAGATTTTCATTTGTACCCTTTTGCCATGCACAATAAGGGTCGGCAAAGTAAACATCGCAATTAAGAGTTTCTTCTAACTTTTGCCATCCTGCAAATTCAGTTCCTCTATCACAGGTGATTGACTTAACCGCTTCATCAGGTAGCTCTGATAAAGCTGCTATTATTGCTTTTGTCATTTCTTCGGCTGTTTTGTTTGGCATCTTAATTGCTATGTAATATCTTGTCTTCCTCTCAGCTAATGTTGCAAAGCAAGCTTTTGATTTACCTCTGCCTGATACAACTGTATCAGCTTCCCAATGACCAAACTCTTGTCTTTTGTAAACACTTTTATCTCTTTTTCTTATTGATTTTCCTAAATTAAACTTGCCCCTTGTTTCCTTCTTGCCTCGGCTCTTACCTTTCCTACGAAGCACTTTAAGGTTAACATCTATATATTTTTCATATATCCAACGGTATATTGTCCTCATTGAAGGCATATCTAATTCGCAAGGTGTATTTGCTATTTGTTCCGGTGACCATGTAAGCAACAGTTTCTCTTTAATATATTCCAACTTCTCTGGATCCTGAAATATACCTCTATGGCAATATGACCGTCTTAACAGATATTTCTTTTGAGCTGTATATGGATAATATGTCGGTATATCATACATGTGCGTGCAGTTCCGCCTTAATTCCCTTGAAACTGTACTCACATTTCTTCCTATCAATTTTGCAATTTGCCGATAACTATATCCTTTTAAGTAATATTCCCGTAGACAACAGCGTTCTTCTATGGTAAGATGTGTGTAACTCATATAAATCCTCCTTGATTTTTGTTTTGTGGTAATTACATTATATCATGGATTTATATGGGTTTCTTTATTTTATTAAACTGTTGCACTTGATAGTATAATTCATCAACAAAAAGAAAAAGTAGACACTTTTTTGTGTCTACTTTTAGTTTACTCTTTCA
>JAZRMH010000029.1:0-19129 GCA_045647425.1 Faecousia sp. | reverse complement strand
TTCCAAAGTAGGCAGCAGCTTGTGGGGGGCTTCGTAAAAGATCATTGTCCGCTGTTCGCCCACCAGGGATTCTAAATGCTCCCGGCGGCTCTTTTTGGCAGTGGACAGAAAACCCTCAAAGCAGAACCGACCGGTTGCTTGTCCGGAGATGCTTAATGCGGTGATTACCGCACAAGGTCCGGGAATGGCGCATACGGTGATTCCAGCTTCGGCGCACTGACGCACCAGATCTTCACCGGGATCGGAAATAGCGGGGCTACCGGCGTCGGAGACCAGCGCACAGGTTTCACCGGCCAGGATCCGCTGGACAATGGCTTCTCCCTTTTGTGCTTTGTTGTGCTCAAAGTAGCTGACAAGGCTTTTTTTGATGCCCAGATGATTCAATAGCTTCAGGCTGACCCGGGTGTCCTCTGCGGCGATAAAATCCGCTTGCTCCAAAGTCTCTCGGCAGCGGATGGATATATCACCCAGATTGCCGATGGGGGTGGGGACCAAATATAACATTCCGGCCATGCTGGACCTCCTAATGGTAAAGTGAATTGAAATAAGCGGAGGGCGTTCCGTCTGGTTCGTAAAGATACTGTTCCAGCCATTTAAGCCCCGGCTTGCCGCCTTTGCGGCATTGCAGCAGTATGAGAGATACCGGGCTATCTTTTTTGTGCCGCAGCAGTTGCAGAACCTTAGGTTCCAGGTTGTGCTGTGAAGCGCAGGCGCAAAGCTGAGCAAGCCGTTCCGGCTTGTGGACCAGGAAAAAATCACCGCCCCACTGCAATGCCCAGGCAGCAGCCCGGAACAGATCCTCCGGGGTGCAGCTTTGTTCCTGTCGGGCGACGGCGTGTTCTTTGCTGGCAGCGCCGCCTGAGAAATAGGGGGGATTGGATATCGTAATCTGGAAAGAACCGGCTTTGGCCAATGCTTCGATTTCCCGCAAATCGCCGCATATACTGCTATAGCGGTCTTCTACGTTGTTGGCTTTGGCGTTATATGATCCGGTGGTGCTGGCGGTTGGGTCGATCTCGATGCCGGTCACATGGCAATCGGCATGGGCGGCGCACAGCAGCATACCCAAAGTGCCGCAACCTGCACCTAAGTCTAAAACCCGCGCATTTTTTGGCAGCTTCACAAAGCCGGACAAGGCGATGGAATCGGTGCTCAAAGGAAAACAGCCAGGAGAAATTTCCAGAGTAAAGCCGTTTTGTAAATATTCCATAGAGAAACTCCTGTTAAAAAAACTGCCTGCGTACCGGAACACCGAACGCAGGCAGACAGCAAAATCGGAGAATCACTCTTCCACGATTGCTTCAACGGGGCAGTTGTCAACGCAGGTGCCGCAGCTAACGCAGACATCAGCATCAATGACGAAGGTCTCGTCGCCCTCAGAGATAGCTTCAACGGGGCAGTTATCAGCACAGCTGCCGCACTTAACACAAGCATCAGTAATCTTGTAAGCCATAGTATTTTTCCTCCAGTTAATATGTTTGTCGTGCATCCGTATAGAGGATGCAACTCTATTCTAGCACGGATTTTCAAAAATGCAATTCTTTTTTTATATAGAGTATATTTTTTCTTTCCAAAGGGGAAAATTTTTGAGAAAAAGGGGGGAAGGTATGCATTATTCGCAGGATGCACAGCAGGTAATTCTATCATCAGCCAATTTAGCCCGTCGAATGGGCCACAGTTATGTGGGTACTGCCCATTTGATGCTCACATTGGCGCAGGGATCCCAATTATGCGCCCATTTGCTCTATACTGCAGGATTTGACGGGGAACTGGGGAAATCCATGTTTCAGGTATTATATGGAAAAGGTACATCCGGTTTGCCTCTGCCACAAGGATTTTCGGCCCAAGCAAGAAGAACTTTGCTGGGGGCAGGTCGAGAAGCGAGGTTGCAGGGAAGTCGGCAGGTGGAATGTATACACATTTTACTGTCGCTTTTACGGCAGGAAAAATCGGCGGCGCGGGATTTGCTGATTTTAAGCGATGTGGATGTGCAAGGGCTTTTTAGTCACACGGTGGAATACCTGCAATGGGAGGGACAAAAAACGGAAAGCAGAAATAAGGAGGCGGTTCATACGAAACTTTTGGAGCAATTCAGCGAGGATTTGCTGTTAAAAACATCTACGATGGAGCCGGTGATTGGCAGAGAGAAAGAGATTGAAACGGTGATTGGAATTTTAAGTCGGAAAAATAAGAACAATCCGGCGCTCGTTGGGGAACCCGGCGTGGGAAAAACGGCAATTGCTGAAGGGCTTGCCCAGCGTATGGCGATGGGAAATGTGCCACCCCAATTAAAGAATAAACGGCTGGTCAGCCTCAATATGGCAAATTTGGTGGCGGGCACAAAATATCGCGGGGAATTTGAAGAACGGTTGCGGGATGTGTTGGCGGAAATCAAACGCAGTGGGGATGTGATTTTATTTGTGGATGAAATGCATACCATTGTGGGGGCAGGCGCGGCAGAAGGCGCAATCGATGCGTCCAACATTCTAAAACCTGCGCTGGGGCGTGGGGAATTGCAAATGCTTGGCGCGACGACCTTGACGGAGTATCGCAAGCAAATTGAAAAAGACCCCGCCTTGGAACGGCGTTTTCGTCCGGTTATGGTAGAAGAACCAACCCAAGACGCTACAATGGCAATTTTACGAGGGTTGAAGCCCGGATTGGAACGGCACCACCATTTGCGAATTACCGAGGAAGCAATGCAAGATGCTGTTCGGATGTCTGTGCGGTATTTGCCGGATTTGTTCTTGCCGGATAAGGCCATCGACCTGTTGGATGAGGGGGCATCCCACGCCCGATTAGAGGAACTGCAATCCGGAAAAAGCGAACTGCGTCAGGAAATGGAGCAGGAATTGCAGGAAGCAGTGAAGGAGGGGCGATTTGAAAAAGCCGCCCATTTGCGAGATAAAATGCAACGGCTTGCAGGCCGTTCTTCCGAACTTCGCCGTAACAGAACCGTAACCGGCTTGGATGTGGCTTGGGCAGTAAGCGCCCGCACGGGGATTCCCGTGGGCAGATTGACGGCCAGCCAGCGAGAACACTTGCTGAATTTGGAAACCGTTTTGGAAAAGGAAGTTATCGGGCAGCAAGAGGCGGTGAGCCAAGTTGCCAAAACCATTCGTCAAGGGCTGTCGGCGATACGGGATGAAACCCGACCGGTGGCGAGCCTTTTGTTTACCGGCCCCACCGGTGTGGGTAAGACAGAACTTTGCCGTGTATTGGCGCGGGAACTCTACGGCACGAAAGATGCACTGATACGGCTGGATATGACAGAATATATGGAAAAGCAATCCGTTGCCCGCCTGATTGGTGCGCCTCCCGGTTATGTGGGGTATGAGGATGGGGGGAAACTAACCGAAGCCGTCCGCAGAAGACCGTACTGTCTTGTCCTATTGGACGAACTGGAAAAAGCCCATCCGGATGTGGCGGGGATTTTATTGCAAATTATGGAAGAAGGGGAACTCACCGATTCCACCGGTCGTCGAGTCAGTTTTAAAAATGCTATTGTTGTGATGACTTCCAATATAGGCGGCGAAATAAAAGGGGATGGATTGGGCTTTAATCCCGCCGGACGGGGTTCAGAAACCGAGGGACTACTGCGACAGCATTTTACACCGGAATTTTTAGGGCGATTGGATAAGATTATTTGTTTTGCGCCGTTGCAAACGGGGACTTTAGAAAAAATATTGGAAAAGTATTTGCGACAGTTGGAAAAAAGATCGGCCGATTGCGGGATGGAACTGGTTCTGCCGGAGTGCCTTGCTGAAAAATTGGGAACTAGGGCAGGGAAGAAGGATGGCGCCCGTCAATTACGGCGCTTAGTGCAGGAAGCGGTGGAAGCACCCTTGGCAGAGTATTTGCTGGAAAAGGCAAAGAAACCGTCGAAAATCAAGGCGATTTGGTCGGGAGAACAGTTGGAATTTATCCATTAAAATAGAACAAATGTTCTAAAATACAAAATTTCTGGTATTTTCCTTTGTTTTTTCGTAAAAAATAGCAAAAAAAGTATTGATTTTTGAAAAAATATCTTATATACTGTCATCAAAGGGAGTAAAATGGTAGTCAAGTGGAGTAGAATGGAGTGAGGTGAGGGCTGTGATTGGCAAATATCCCGCAAAATTGGATGATAAGAACCGTCTGTTCGTTCCTGCGAAACTGCGTGGGGAATTGGGCGAAGATTTCTATGTCACCTTGGGCGTGAACTGCGGTCGCAGTTGCCTGACGGTTTACACCGCGGCGGATTGGGAAACTTTGGTGCAGAACTATAATGCACTGCCGATTTCTCAGCGTTCAGCCGCAACCAGTTTGATTTTTATGAACGCCAACCAGTGTAACCCTGATAAGCAATTCCGTTTTTCTCTGACACAGTTTTTGTTGGACTATGCCGGCATCGGTCGGGATGTGATGATTGTGGGCCGTGCAGGTCAGGCAGAAATTTGGGATGCTGAGGCCTTCCGTGCGTTCGAGAAGGAAAACCTCACCCCCGAAAAATTGCTTGCTTCTTTGGAGGCAATCGGACTATGAGTGCATTTCATCATATTTCTGTGCTTCTGAACGAGTGTTTGGAAGGTTTGGATATTAAGCCGGATGGCATTTATGTGGACGGCACGTTGGGTGGTGCAGGTCATTCCAGCCAAATAGCCGCCCGCATTACCACCGGCAGACTCATCGGCATTGACCGAGACCCCGTTGCGTTGCAAGCGGCAGGTGAGCGGTTAGCGCCTTACAAAGATAATGTAACTTTGGTGCATTCCAACTTCTGCGAAATTAAGCAGGTTTTGCAGGATTTGGAGATTTCCGGCGTAGACGGCATTTTGTTGGATTTGGGTGTTTCCTCACCCCAGTTGGATGACGGTCAGCGGGGCTTTTCCTATATGGCAGATGCGCCGCTGGATATGCGTATGAATTCCCAAGATGCCCTCAATGCGGAAATTGTGGTCAATACTTGGTCGCAAGAAGAACTCAAACAAATTCTTTACAACTACGGCGAAGAGCGGTATGCCCCCCAAATTGCATCGGCAATCTGCCGCCGTCGGGAAGTGAAGCCTATCAAAACCACTTTGGAATTGGTAGATATTATTCGCTCGGCAATGCCCCCTGCAGCGTTGCGGGAAAAACAGCATCCGGCAAAGCGGAGTTTCCAAGCCATTCGCATTGCGGTCAATGATGAACTTGGTTCTGTGGAAAAGGTAATGGCAGATGCGATTCCGCTACTTAATCAAGGCGGTCGACTGGCGGTGATTACCTTCCATTCTTTGGAAGATAGAATTGTAAAAACTGCAATGGCAGCGGCCTCAAAAGGCTGTACTTGTCCGCCTAATTTCCCTGTGTGCGTCTGCGGAAATAAACCGCAAGTTAAACTTATTAGCAGAAAGCCCATCGTGGCGACGGATGAAGAATTGGAAGAAAACCCCCGTTCCCGCAGTGCAAAACTTCGGGTTTGTGAAAAATTATAATTGAAGGGAAGGATTTTTGTGGCACCGAAACCGGATATTCAGTACATTCGCTTTTATACTGATGGCAGTGCTGCAAAAAAGGTGGCACCTCTTGCCCCGCTGAAAACCCTAAAACTTCCCAAGATAAAACTGCGGAAGAAAATCGTGTTGCACATTGACCCCATTGCCATTGGCGGAATTGTAATGTCTGCGGTGATGTTGATTTTGATGACGGTGGGTGCAGTAAGACTGTATACTGCCCGTCAGCAACTTGACCAAATGAACAGTTATGTACAAACTCTTCAGGAAGAACGCACAACCCTGCAGGCAACAATGTCCGAGGGATATGACCTTGCGGAAATCGAGCGCACAGCCTTGGCTTTGGGTATGGTGCCGAAGGAGCAGGTAGAACACATTATGTTGGAAGTTTCCCAAGAACAAGAGCAAGAAGAAGTGGGCACTTGGGAATGGTTTTACACATTTTTAACAGGCTTGTTTGCATAAAGCCACATTCTGACAATACACTAAAATAGCAGCTGCAGTGGGCGGCGAGGGGTTCCCTTGCTGCCCATTATTCGGCTAAAGGTTATTTTGGGAAAGGTCAGGGCGTTGTAATGGGTAAGCGGCAAAAAAAGGAATACCAACGGCTTCGGGCAGATACCGGTCAGCATACGAGAATTTTAGGAACTGGATTGGTGCTCGGGGTGTTAGCCTTTGTGCCGATTGGCGTCCAATTGTATAACCTGATGGTTGTGAATTTTGATTACTATGCAAATTTAGCCCTGCGTAACCAAACCCGCACAACCCAAGTAACACCGGATCGGGGAGAAATCTACGACCGGAATATGAATATTTTGGCAACTTCCGTGGGCGTGGAAAATATTTATTTAGACCCCCACGAACTGAAACAATCCAAGGCGGATTTGCAGAATATTTCCCAAACATTGGGAACACTTTTAAATCTAAAACCCGATTGGATTGAAGCCCAAGGGAAGGATATTACCAAGCGCTATAAGCAAATTGCTGCCCGCGTAGATGAAGAAACCGCCCGCAAAGTCCGCGCTTACATAAATGAAAATAATATTTCCGGCATCCATTTAGAGCCGAATACCAAACGCTACTACCCTTACGGGAATTTGGCAGCCCAAGTGCTGGGGTTTACCAATGCGTCCAACACCGGCTCGGAGGGGATTGAAGCGTCGTATAACGGATTTTTAGAGGGTAGTCCGGGAAAGGTGATTACCACCAAGGGCAACAACGAAATGGATATGCCCTTTTCTTATGAAAATTTCGTATCCACAAAATCCGGTTGCGATGTGATTTTGACATTAGATACCACGGTGCAGACTTGCTTAGAAAAGCAAATGCAAACCGCCATTGACCGATATGCGGTGCAAAACGGCGCGTTCGGAATGGTGATGCATGTAAAAACCGGTGAGATTTTGGCAATGGCAACTTTGGGAAGTTACGACCCTAACCGCTATCAAGAAATTGCGGATGTGAAAACGGCGCAAAAGTTAGAGGAAATGCGCCTACGTTATCTGCAAAATCCGAAAAAAAGTCAGGCCTACGCTACCGGAAAAAACGAATATCAAAAGGCGCTGACCGAGGCAAGGCTGAAACAGTGGCGCAATCGTGTGATTTCCGATGGCTATGAACCCGGTTCTACCTTCAAGGTGATGACTATGGCGGCGGCGCTAGATTGTGGTGCGATTGATTTAAATACCGATTTTCACTGTTCCGGCGCAGAGCAAATCCCAGGGCGTTCCCAACGGCTACACTGTTGGCGGTCCACCGGACACGGTTCAGAGCAAACGCCCCAAGCCTTGCAAAATTCCTGCAACATTGCCTTTGCCCATATTGCCCTAAAATTGGGCGGAGAGCGCTTTTATGAATATGTGAAAAAATTCGGAATTTTGGAAAAAACGGGAATCGATTTGGCAGGGGAGAGTAAAGGCGTCTTCTTTGATAAGGCCCTTGTCACCGATACCGATAAATGGGGCACAGCCTCACTGACCTCCGGCTCTTTTGGGCAGACGTTCAAACTGACACCATTACAACTGGTGCGGGGTATCAGCGCGGTTGTCAACGGCGGGTATCTGTTAGAACCGTATATTGTGTCGGAAGTGGTAGACAGCGAGGGCAACACCCTACTCAAGCAAGAGCCGACGGTGCTTCGGCAGGTAATTTCCGGAGAAACTTCCAAAACAATGTGCGACTTGCTTCGCTCAGTTGTGACGGAAGGAACTGCCAAAAATGCCAATGTTTTCGGGTTCAATATCGGGGGAAAAACCGGAACAAGCGAGAAAATTGACATTTTTGACGAGAAAGGCCAAAGAGTTCAGGATAAAATCGTATCATTTGTGGGTATTGCGCCAATGGACAATCCGGAGTATATTGTATTAGTAGCCTTGGACACCCCATCTCGGTCTACCGGCATTTATATTTCCGGCGGCGTGATGGCGGCACCTACCGTTGGCGCAGTGATGGCGGACATCCTGCCCTATTTAGGCGTTGCCCACAATTATACCGAAGAAGATAAAGCGGGACAGACGGTTGTTTTGGAAAATATGGTTGGGCTGACCTTGAAAGAAGCCCAAAAGATTTTAAATGCGCAAGGTATCACCGCTGTGGTTCGAGGGGATGGAGAGACAGTGACCGACCAACTGCCTAAAGCCGGCAGTGGCATCCCCGGGGATAGCCAAGTGATTTTATACTTAGGGGAAACCCAAGACGCAGAAAGCGTTACAGTTCCGGACTTCGGGGGAATGACCCGCCAGCAAGCCTATGATACCGCAGGCAGTTTGGGATTGTATATTTTGGTAAAAGGGAATCCGGAGATTGCGCCGCATATCACGGTGATTTCCCAATCCATTCCCAAAAACACCCAAGTGGAATTGGGTACGACGATAGAATTGACATTTGCAGATACAAAAGCAAAAGATTAAGGAGTAAATTATGAAACTGGCACAATTGTTGCAGGGTCTGGAAATTTTAGCATCCTCTGCAGATTTGAATACGGAGATTTCCGAGGTACATTATGATTCTCGGCAGGTAACGGCGGGAAGTTTGTTCGTGGCAGTTACCGGTTTTGTCACTGACGGCAATAAATATATCCCCATGGCGCTGGAAAAAGGCGCAGTGGCGGTGGTGACTGCGGTAGAACCTGCAGACAAGAATATTCCCTATGTGCTGGTTTCTTCCGATAGATTGGCGCTGGCGCTGATTGGCGGAAATTATTATAAACATCCCGCCAAGTCTATGACTTTGATTGGCATTACCGGCACCAACGGAAAAACATCTTCTACATTGCTTCTTAAGCACACCTTGGAAGTCACCCGTGGCGCAAAGGTGGGTTTAATCGGCACAATGGACAATATGATTGGGGATGTATCGATTCCGGCACAACGCACGACGCCGGAAAGTTTGGATTTGCAGGCGCTATTTGCCCAAATGCGGGATGCAGGCTGTACCCATGTGATTATGGAAGTGTCTTCCCATGCGATTTCTTTGGAACGGGTAGGCGGTGTTCGCTTTGATGTGGCGGCGTTTACGAATTTGACAGAAGACCATTTGGATTTCCATAAGACAATGGAAAATTATTGCGATGCCAAGGCAGAACTCTTTGCCCGCAGTGAAAAATGCGTGGCAAATTTAGATGACGGGTGGTTTGACAGAATGTGCGCCAAGGCGGGCAAGCCGGTGCTAACCACTTCGGCAAAGGAAAAAGCCGATATATACGCGGAAAACTTAGAACTTTTGTCTGACGGAATTTCGTTCACCGCAATTGCCGGCAATCAGCAAGCGCAGGTGAAATTGCCCATTCCCGGTAAATTTACGGTGTATAATGCCCTGACAGTGCTGGGTTGCACTTTGCAGTTGGGGATTTCTTTGGAAGAAGCCGCTGTGGCGTTGAAAACTGCCAAAGGGGTCAAGGGTAGAGTAGAGGTTGTACCTACCCCCAATAAGCCCTATACCGTTTTGATTGATTATGCCCACACCCCCGACGGTTTGGAAAATGTGCTGTCCTCGGTAAAGGGCTTCTGCAAAGGACGTGTGATTGCGGTGTTCGGTTGCGGTGGCGACCGTGACCCCATCAAGCGTCCCATTATGGGAAAAATCGGCGTGGAAATTGCCGATATTGCCATTATTACTTCCGATAATCCCCGCACAGAAGAACCTATGGCGATTATTGAGGATATTCTCAAGGGCGTTCCCGAGAACAAGAAAAATTATGAAGTAATTGAAAATCGTTCTTCTGCTATTCGTCACGCTATGGACATTGGCGAAAAAGATGATATAATTGTATTAGCCGGAAAGGGTCATGAGACCTATCAAGAGATTTGCGGTGTAAAGCACCACTTGGATGAACGAGAAGTGGTAGCGGAGTATCTGTAAGAAACGAGGAACAAACTATGGGCAGGATTACCCTTACGCAAGCCGCGCAGTGGTGCGGCGGACGCATTGACCCGAAATATAAAGATGTAACCTTCTTGGGCGCGAATAATGACACCCGCAAACTGAAAGCCGGTGAGTTGTTTGTGGCATTGCAAGGCGCAAGAGACGGTCACGATTTCATTCCTGCTGCGCTGGAAAAGGGCGCAGGGGCGATTTTGTGTACCCATTGCGAGGTCGATTGTCCTGCCATTGTGGTGGAAGATACGCGACTTGCCTTGGGCGATATTGCCCGGGGTGAGCGTCAGAGATTGGGCGTAAAAGTGGTTGGTATTACCGGCTCTGTGGGCAAAAGCACCACCAAAGAAATGGTAGCAACCGTTTTGGGCAGTACATATCGAGTGGGCAAAACCCCTGCCAACCACAATAACGACATCGGTATGCCTATGGCAATTTTGGCGATGCCGGAAGATACCCAAATTGCGGTTTTGGAAATGGGTATGAACCATTTTGGGGAAATTTCCTATTTAAGTGGGATTGCCAAGCCGGATGTGGCAGTGATTGTGAATATCGGCACGATGCATATTGAGCATTTAGGCTCGATAGAAGGTATTCTGCAGGCAAAGTTGGAAATTTTGGAAGGCTTGGCAGAAGATGGTACTGTGGTTCTCAACGGCGATGAGCCCTTGCTTTGGAACCAGCATAAGAATTTGAACCAAGTAATTTATTTTGGTAGCAGTAACACGGCTTCGCAGGTTTTGGCAACTGAGGTTGCAGAGGAAAACGGTAGATTGCATTTTGCGGTGAATACCAACAAAGAGTGCATTGCTGTCAACCTGCCGGTGGAAGGCTTGCATTATATTCCGGACGCGCTGGCAGCTATAGCCGTAGGTTTGCAGTTTGGTGTTTGCGGGGAAAAAATCGCAAGTAGTTTGGCAGAGTTTCAAAATATGGAAGGCCGTCAAGAGATTTTTACCATAAAAGACTATACCATTATTAAAGATTGCTATAACGCAGGTCCGGAATCTATGGCGGCTGCGTTGGTGGTTTTAGGTAACAAGGCCGGTAGAAAAATTGCGGTCTTGGGGGATATGCTGGAGTTGGGCGACAATACCCCTGCGGAGCATTATCGCTTGGGTAGATTGGTGGCGGAAAAAGCGGACTTGCTGTTGGCCTATGGCCCGAACAGCAGCCGTGTTCTCAGTGGCGCAATTACCGGCGGTATGCCCACGGTAAATGTCCGTGCCTTTGAAGACCAAGAAAAATTGGTGGAAACGCTGAAACAACTGGCAAAACCCGGAGATGTGCTTTTGTTTAAGGGCAGCCACGGGATGCATATGGATGTGGCACTGACCAAATTCTTACACGAAAACAAATAAAAGGAGGGGACAACGATGACAAGAATTCTGCTTACGATTGTAGCCTGCGGTGTGATCACCGGTGGTATCGGCTGGCTTTTATTGCCGGTTTTGCGGGCGTTGAAGGCAGGTCAGTCTATTCGCGAGGTTGGCCCCACTTGGCATAACAATAAGGCCGGCACACCGATGATGGGCGGATTGATGTTTATTATCGGACTTTCTATCTGTTTGGCAATCAATGCCTTTGCCATGGAGGATTATACAGCGTTTTATGTGCTGGGATTGTCCCTTTGCTTTGGCTTGGTTGGCTTTTTGGATGACTTCTTTAAATTAAAATTCAAAAGAAATCTGGGGTTAACTTCCTTGCAAAAGGCTATGTTGCAGTTGGCTGTGTCTGCGCTGTATCTGTACCTTTTGTATAAGCAAAATGTGATGACCTGCGATTTGTATATTCCCTTTGCCGATGTTACGGTGGAAATTCACCCCTTGGTGTATATTTTCTTTGCGATGTTTGTGATGGTGGGCTGTGTCAATGCGGTGAATTTGACCGACGGCATTGACGGCTTGTGCGGAAGCGTAACTGTTCCGGTTATGGCGTTTTTTACCGCCGCGGCAGTGGCGATGGAACGCTTTGATTTGGCGTTGCTTCCTGCGGCTCTGCTGGGGGGATTGGTTGCCTATTTGTTCTACAACTGGCATCCTGCGAAGGTCTTTATGGGGGACACCGGCTCTTTGTTCTTAGGCGGTGTGATTTGCGCCATGGCGTTTGCCTTGGACATCCCCTTGGTTTTGATTATGGTCGGCTTTGTGTATATTGTGGAAACACTGTCTGTGATTTTGCAGGTGGGTTATTTTAAGTTGACCCACGGTAAGCGGATTTTTAAAATGGCGCCTATCCACCACCACTTTGAGATGTGCGGTTGGAAGGAAGTCAAGATTGTGTTGATTTTTACCGGCATTTCGGCACTGATGTGCTGGCTGGCGTGGTTTTCTATTGGGGGAAAAGTAGGCTAAAAGGAGTTTTTTATGGCTGGGCAGAATAACCTGCACGCCAAAGAGAACCGACTTTTCAGAGGGAAAGTCGCAGGTGTTGACCTCCCGTTTTTGATTTTACTGTTGCTGTTGCTATGCGTCGGACTCGCGATGCTGTATTCGGCAAGTTATGCCCAAAGCCAGTACGATACCAGTTATACCGTGTCTACCCGTTACTTGGAAAAGCAGGGAATCTGCGCGATAATCGGGTTGGTGGCAATGGGGATATTAAGCCGTATTCCGCCGGATTTTTGGTTGCGGACGGCGTGGCCATTGTACGGCGTTAGTATTGCGCTGTTGTTATCCGTTTTGCTTTTCGGTGAATCTGTCAATGGTGCAAGGCGCTGGATTAACATAGCGGGTCTGCAGTTCCAACCTTCGGAGATTGCAAAGTTTACCCTCATCGTCCTATTTGCTCGGTTGACCAAAGGCTTTGGCGCTTCGGCAAAAGAGTTTCGCTACGGCGTGTTGGGATTTGGTACGGCGCTGATGGGCGTCCTAATTCCGTTGGCTTTGGAAAAACATTTATCTGCCATTATGCTTATGGGTATGGTGGCGGTGGTCATGATGTTTATTGCCGGTACAAACCCCAAGTGGCTGCTAGCCGGCGCAGGGGTTGCGGTGGTTTTTGTTGTGGTGTATGTGAGTTTGATGGGCTATGCCGGTGACCGAATTACCGCTTGGCTGCATCCGGAACAAGACCCCTCAGACACCGGTTACCAAATTTTGCAATCACTGTATGCCATCGGTTCCGGCGGACTTTTTGGGCTGGGACTTGGTAAAAGCAGACAAAAGTATTTGTATTTACCCTTTCAGTATAACGATTATATTTTTGCTATCATATGTGAAGAATTAGGCTTCGTTGGGGCATTGCTCATCGTTGCTTTGTTTGCGTTTTTGATTTTGCGGGGGTATTGGATTTCCTTGCGGGCACCGGATCGGTTTTCTACGGTGCTGTCGGCAGGTCTTGTCACCCTGATTGCCGTGCAGACAATCCTAAACTTAGGGGTTGTTACCAATTTGCTTCCCTCTACGGGTATTGCGTTGCCCTTTTTCTCTTACGGCGGTACGGCACTGGCGGTGAATTTGGGGGAAATGGGAATTGTACTGAGCATCTCTCGTTATCGAAATCAAGGGGCGCGACAGGAGGTTTTAGAATGAATGTGATTTTTACCTGCGGTGGAACCGGCGGACATATCAATCCGGCAATCGCAGTTGCCAATATGTGGAAAGAACAGCATCCGGACAGCGACATTCTGTTTATCGGCGCAAAGGACAGAATGGAGGAGGAACTTGTACCCAAGGCAGGCTATCGGCTTGTCACCATTCCTGCTTCCGGTATGTCTCGGGGCAAGAACTTAAAAGCACTGAGGCACAACTTGCAAGCACTGGGTTATGTGCTGCAATCTGTGGGGCGTTGTAAGAAAATTATTCGGGATTTCAAAGCGGATGTGGTCGTGGGAACCGGCGGCTATGCCAGTTTTCCCGCTCTTTATGCCGCGAGCCTTTTGGGCGTCCCTACTTGCGTCCACGAATCCAATGCAATGCCCGGTTTGACCACCCGTATGATTGCCCGTCGGGCAGATAAGGTGTTGGTGTGCTTTCCGGAGAGTAAAAAATATTACCCCAATCCCGAAAAGGTAGAGGTGGTGGGTATGCCGGTGCGGAAGGAATTTATTTTCACCCATCGGGAAGACGCCCGCAAGGAACTGGGATTAGATGAACGGCCTTTGATTGTGTCCGCTTTTGGCAGTCAAGGGGCGCGGGCGATGAATAAAGCCATGGCAGAACTGTTCCGTTTGGAAAAGGATGCCGGCTACCCCTATCAGCACATTCACGCAATGGGTCGTTACGGCGTGGAATGGATGCCGGATTATGTGCGGGTGCAGGGGGTAGACCTAACCGAAAATAAGGGCATTTCTATGGAAGAATATATCTATAATATGCCTACTTTGTTGGCGGCGGCAGATGTGGTGATCAGCCGTGCCGGCGCTTCCAGTTGTAACGAAATTGCGGTGGCAGGTACACCTTGTATTTTGATACCTTCCCCCAATGTGACGGATAACCATCAAGAGAAAAACGCCCGGGCAATCGCAGAAAACGGTGGCGCGATTTTGATTTTGGAAAAGGATTGCACAGCCGAAAGATTGCAGGAAGAAATCCAAAAAATTGTGACAGATAAGACAGTAAGCACCCAAATGCGAAAAGCGTTGCAGAAAATGAGCGTCTTAGATTCTGCGGAACGGCTCTGCGCGTGTATTGTGCAGTTGGGAAAACATAAGGAGAAATAATCAATGGACACCAAGGAGAAAAATCGCCCCGCAGGGCAACCCCGACGGCCGTCAACCGGAGAAAGAAAACCCCGTAAAACCACGGCGACCCCGCCAAAACCTGCAGCGAGAAAAACCGGCGGTACGGCCACAAAACCAAGAACCGCAAACCGCCCTCAGCCCCGTCGCAAGAAGGTTGTCAAAGCGCCTTCGGAAGATGTGGTATATACCCAACCCGGCCCGTTTAATAAGTACCGCTTCCTTTTATATTTAGCAACTGTGGTGGCTGTGGTACTGGCGGTTATATTTGGAATGTCCATTTTCTTTAAGGTATCCACGGTTACGGTGGTGGGTAACGAAAAATACACTGCTTGGGATATTCGGGAAGCCTCCGGTATTCAAGACGGAGAGAACTTGCTGTCTATCAGTGAGCCGAAAATCAGTAACAGTATCACATCCAAATTACCCTATGTGGCTAAAGTTCGGGTAGGAATAAAATTGCCGGATACGGTCAAACTCGAAATAGTGGAATTTGATGTGGTTTACTCGGTGGAAGCAACCGACGGAAGTTGGTGGCTGATGCGTTCCGACGGCGGGCTGGCAGAGCAGATCAATGCCACGGATGCAGAGCAATACACCAAAATATTGGGCATCCAACTGGAAAAACCTGCGATCGGGAAGCAGGCGGTAGCCTACCAACCGGTTTCCGAGGAAGAGGAAACCGTCCCCATTACGGTTTACGCCGCGGAGCAACTGGATATTGCCTTGACAATTGCCCAGTTTTTAGAGAGCAGTGGCATTATCGGCGGGGCGGAAAATATCAATGTGACTGATATGGGTAACTTGGAATTGCAATTCGGTCAGCGCTATCAAGTCTTGCTGGGTGACAATTTGGAACTTGGTTATAAAATTCGTAAATTGAAGGCCGCCATCGATAAAATGAGCGATTATCAAAGCGGAATTTTGGATGTCAGTTTCACAATTAAGCCTGACGAGGTAATTTACACCCCGGTTTCAAAAGAAAAATAGAAAAACTTTGGGAAAAATGAGATTTTCTATTGACCAAATGGAATTTTCGCTGTAGAATATACAAGTAACATTATAATTAAGGCGGAATGGGTGTTTTTTATATCCGCAACATACATAGGAGGAGAAATACATGGCTGATTTTCAGGAACGCGTAGTTAAAATTAAGGTAATTGGTGTCGGTGGCGCCGGCAACAATGTTATCAACCGGATGATTACTTCCGGCGTTGGTGGCGTGGAATTCGTTGTGATTAATACCGATAAGCAGGACCTGAATAAGTCCGCTTGCGAAAATAAAGTTCAGATTGGCGAGAAACTCACCGGTGGTATGGGCGCAGGTTCTAAGCCTGACATTGGCCAGAAGTCCGCGGAAGAGTCCAGAGCCGCAATTGCGAAGGTTCTCGAAGGCACCGATATGGTGTTTATCACTGCCGGTATGGGCGGTGGTACCGGTACCGGCGCTGCGCCTATCGTTGCTGACTTGGCACACGAAGCCGGCATTCTGACCGTTGGCGTTGTGACCAAGCCCTTTAAGTTCGAAGGAGCAAACCGTATGCGTCAGGCTGAGCAGGGCATTGCTGCACTGGCCGGCAAGGTTGACTCTTTGATTATCATTCCCAATGACCGTTTGAAGTACGTTACCGACCAGAAGATTACCTTTGCCAACGCTTTCGGCATCGCTGACGATGTGCTGAAGCAGGCCGTGATTTCTATCTCTGAGTTGGTTGGCGATACCGGCAATATTGTGATTAACTTGGACTTCGCTGACGTTTCCGCGATTATGAAGGACGCAGGTCGCGCACATATGGGCGTGGGTACTGCTGCCGGTCGCGAGAAGGCTGAGCAGGCTGCTTTGGCCGCTGTCGCCAGCCCCTTGTTGGAGACTTCTATCAATGGCGCTACCGGCGTTCTGGTGAACGTGACCGGTTCTGCTGAGTTGACTTTGGACGATGTGGAAACTGCTGCCGGTATTGTGCAGGAGGCTGCAAATCCCGAAGCAAACATCATCTTTGGCGCTACTTGGAACGACGAGTTTGAGGACGAGATGCGGGTAACTGTCATTGCTACTGGTTTCGAGCAGAAGGTTGAAGTAGAGGAAAAGGCTACTGCTAAGACCAAGGCTGTTGACGATATTGATGATATCTTCAGCATTTTCAGCCGCTAATTGAAATTTTAGGGCATCCCGGGCAGTTTGTCCGGGATGTTTTTTTATGAGGAAAATTATGAATGCCTATCAAGAACTTGCCAAAAGTTATGACCGCTTGACAAACGACGTGGATTACGCCGCAGTGGTGGCCTTTTATCAGGCAATTTTAGAAAAAGAAAATCTACACCCCCGCACAGCCTTGGATTTGGCGTGCGGTACCGGCTCTGTTGCCTTGCTTTTAGCCCAGCAGGGGATGGATGTAACCGCAGTGGATATGTCAGAGGAAATGCTTTGTGTGGCATCTCAGAAGGCGCAGGATGCGTCATTGCCGATTCGATTTGTCTGCCAGCAGTTGCAAAATCTTTCTATTCCTCGGGGCGTGGATTTGGCTGTGTGCGCCTTAGATAGTTTGGATTACATCCTAAACCCCGCGGATTGTAAAGAGGCGATTTGTCGCATTTATCGGGCGCTGAACCCCGGAGGATGCTTTATTTTCGATGTGAATACACCCCAAAAACTCCGCGCTATGGACGGTCAGATCTTTTTAGACGAGGATGACGATGTGTATTGTGTTTGGAGGGGTAGGTTTGACGAAACTACCAATATCTGTTCCTACGGAATGGATTTGTTTCAGCGTTGCGGAAGGGTATGGAACCGTTCTTTTGAGGAACATCAAGAGTATGCTTACTCAGAAAGTCAATTGCACACTTTCTTAAAAGAAGCAGGGTTTACCCATATTTGCGTTTATGAGGATCGGAGTTTTGACGCCCCGAATTCCCAAAGCCAGAGAATTTATTTCAAAGCCAGAAAGGGTAGTGTGAAATGAAAGACTATTTAGTGCGTGGAATGAGTATGGATGGTATGGTAAAAGTGGTTGCCATCCGTTCCACAGAACTTGTCCGCCGTGGTGCGGAAATTCAAAAAACAACCCCCAACGCCACCGCCGCCTTCGGCAGAGCGCTCACCGCCGCTTCTATGATGGGCAATATGCAGAAGGTGGATAACGGCTCGATGACCTTACAGATTAAAAGTGACGGTCCGATCGGCGGTCTTGTCTGCGTGTCTGACCCGGTGGGCAATGTCCGTGGTTATGTGTATGAACCCAGTGTGCCTTTGGAAGAAAAGCACCCCGGTAAATTGGATGTGGGGGCAACCGTGGGTAACGGTACACTGACGGTGATTCGCGACCTGCAAATGAAAGAGCCTTATGTGGGTTCAATCGAGTTGGTTTCCGGCGAGATTGCCGATGATGTGACGGCATACTTTGCCCAAAGCGAGCAGACCCCGACGGCTTGCGCATTGGGTGTGTTGGTGGACACAGACCAAAGTGTGAAAGTGGCAGGCGGTTACTTGATTCAGTTGTTGCCCGGTGCCACCGAGGAGACCATTCAAACCGTAGAGCAGGGGATTCAGCGGGCCGGAGCGGTGACAACGATGCTGGAAAACGGTTTAACGCCGGAAGATATTCTCGGTCAGGTCTGCGGGGACTTGGGCGTTGTGTTTATGGAAACAACGGAAATTTCCTACAAGTGCTACTGTAGCCGTGAGCGGGTGACCGCAGCGTTGATTAGCCTTGGCAAAAAGGAACTTGAGGAAATTGCCAATGAGGGCAAAGACTTTCCGGTAGAGTGTCAGTTTTGCGATACGGTCTATACCTTCACCTCTGAAGATGTATCGGAAATCTTGAAAAAGGTTTGATTTTTCCTACAATTTAGAGGTAAAACTAAGAAACCGGGCAGGGCAAAATTCTTATGAAAAAATCAGAAAAAATGCTTGACAAATAGCGGTTCCTTAGTTATAATAATACCCGTCGCTGAGGTGCATAAGCAAGCAAGCGATGTTTGGGAGCATAGCTCAGCTGGGAGAGCATCTGCCTTACAAGCAGGGGGTCACAGGTTCGAGCCCTGTAGGTCCCACTTCCTTTTTCTCAACCTGATAAATTAAATATGGCGAGGTAGCTCAGTTGGCTAGAGCATGCGGTTCATACCCGCAGTGTCGGGGGTTCAAATCCCTTCCTCGCTACTACCAAACCCTTGATTTTCAAGGGTTTATTTTTATTCTTAAAAGAACTTATACGTTGAACTGCTCTTGGGCTTATGTTACAATAAAGTACAAACATAGGTTGGGAGCAGTAACATGGAAATCAGAAAAACAAAAATAGAAGAATTGGATAAGGTGATGGCAATTTATGCACATGCCAGACAGTTTATGGCCGAAACAGGCAATCCAAATCAATGGGGCAATATAAAGCCACATCGTGAGTGGATTGTTGCAGATATTGAGAACGGCAATAGCTATGTCTGTGTGGAGAAGGGCGAAATTGCTGCCACCTTTTTTTATAGTAATGAGCCGGACCCTACTTATGCACAAATTTATGATGGTGCGTGGGTAAATGATAGAGCTTATGGTGTGGTGCATCGTATTGCATCAGCAGGAACCATAAAGGGTGCAGGGTCTTTTTGCTTG
>JAZRMH010000028.1:0-6162 GCA_045647425.1 Faecousia sp. | reverse complement strand
CACCATGGCTTGTATTGTCGGCAGCAATTCCTTGATATGCGTGTAATTTCGTTTGGACATAACGATACCCCCTAATGTAGTTATTATCCTACATTAGGGGGTGTTTTGTCTATTGTCCAATTTTACTGGTTCGGTTCAGTTCGCCACACCTGCTTTTTTGTATATAAAAATATTGCAGATTGTCTTGTTTAGTGCTATAATTTAGAAAAAAGGAGATATTCTATGAATAAGAAGTCCTTATTACAAGCGCTGAAGTACGGCCTTTTTTCTGTTTCTGCGGGGGTTATTCAAGCAGTTAGTTTTGCGCTCCTGTTTAATGTGTTGCTTTTAGAAAAGCAGGAACTTTTCTGGGTTTGCCACATTACAGCGCTGGTTCTTTCTGTTCTTTGGAATTTCACCTTGAATCGGAAATACACCTTCCAATCTGCCACCAATATCCCTATTGCAATGGGGAAGGTTGCCTTGTTTTACTTTGTCTTTACTCCAACTTCTGCCTATTTGGGACAGTTGGTGGCAAACGCCGGCTGGAATGGTCTTTTGGTTGAAGCGCTTACTATGGTCGTGAATTTTGTTTTGGAATTTGTTTATTTCAAATTTGTGGTATTCCGCGAGGAAAAATGAGTAATAAATAGCGGGCACTGCCGTTTGGCGTTTGGCAGTGCCCGATTTCTTATTTTAGATGTTCTTCCACAACTGCTTGCAAATCCTCATAATACAAAGGCTTTACAAACAGCGCAAGGATAATGCCGTCTTCATCCAAAATCACGGTGTAGGGGTAGGCATCCCGACCGCCCAATGCGGTGTAGTAGCCTTCCTTGCCGTTATCTGCGTAATCTCTTGCGAAGGTAATTTCAGACTTGGGATAATACTTGCTGATAAATGCCGGAGCAGTTTCGGAAGCCATATTGGTATGTACCGCAATCACTTCCACATCCTCTTTGTAATCCGTTGCGATTTGGTCAAAGTAGGGAAGTTCGTTGATGCAGGGGGTACACCAAGTGCCCCAGAAATTCACAATGGTAATCTTGCCGATTTTCGTGGGATCAATGGAATTTGCGGTGATGCCGGTACTGTCGACGATTTCCAAATTGTAGCCATAGCACATATCCCCGACTTCGTTACCTTGGGGAACTTCAATCTTGGTGTTCACCCAATAATAACCGATGGAACCAAAGAGAATTGTCAACATTACGACCGCGGAAATAATACGGGTTATCCACTGCTTTTTGCTGGGTTGCGGTTTGTTGACCTCATTTTCTTTCAGGAAAATCTTCGGGCCTTTCCAAATAATTGCCTTGGTGGGACACACGCCCACGCAGGAACCGCAACTGATACATTCTTGGTCGCCGGGGTGCTGAATATCCATTTTACAGTGGGCGGTACACAGACCGCAATTGGTGCATTTGTGTTTTTCCTCTTTGATACCAAAGAAGGAAATTTTATTAAACAGACCGTACAGCGCACCAAGCGGGCAAATAAATCGACAGAACAGCCGGAAGATGAATACGCAACCGACCAGAATGCTGACCATCAGTAAGAATTTCCAAGTGAACAACGGGCCGAGCATGGAAAAATAACGTTCATTTACTGCATTGGAAAGCAATCCAATACCGCCTTCTAAAGTGCCCGCAGTACAGATGTACTTGCAAAATGCCGGCAGAGGGGTATCTCGGAAGGCATACATAATGGGGATGATCAACACGAAGAACACCAAAACCGCATACTTGAAATAGGAAAGCAACCGAGTGGCAGGGCTTTTCTTCAGTTTGGGTGTTTTGATTTTGTAGATAAGTTCTTGGATAAGTCCGAAGGGACAGAGCCAACCGCAAATCATTCTGCCAAAAAGCAGGCTGTACAGCAGTAAAATGCCACCCACATAATAGATGGTGCTGTGGTCGGCGCTAAAGGAACCTTGCAGAGAACCTAAAGGACAAGCACCGATGGCACCGGGGCAGGAATAGCAGTTAATGCCCGGGGCACACATAATTTTTGTGTCGCCTTTGTAAATACTGCCGGAAATAAAACCCTTGAGATTTGCGTTAAACAGCAGACCGAAATACAGTTGTATAATCTTCCGTTTGGAAGGGATATATCGCTTTAAGTTACCGATAAAACCGGGATTTTTTGCCTTTTCCATATCCGTCACCCCAATCCCACGCACTCGGTGCAGATATTAATTGCTTTGGTCAGAACATCTTCCGTGCCACCGCTCACAAACCCAAATACTGCAACACCGATTGCCACAACCAATAGCGCCCAGCGTAACGCGGTAATGCCCTTGTCACAAGACTTTTTCTCAATCTTCTCGGCAGGTGCTTGGGTGTGTCCTTCGGCGATTGCTTCTTTTGCCAAATCGATTTCTTTCAGAATGCTTTTCTTGCAGAAATAGGCGGTAAACAGACTATAACCAAAGGGGATAGCCAAGCAGGGGAAAAACAGCGCCATAGCCTTGAGTATAGAACTGTTAATTTCGGATTGGTGGAAGCTGCTACTGTAGACGCCGTAGGCTAAAAATACGGCACTGCAAATCAGCAAAAGCGCCAAAGAAATGTGCTGATGGATTTTACGGGATTTTTGCTTAGATAAAATCTGCTTGCGGATATTTTTATCACAACCGTTGAAATCCAACTTGCTGTGCAACCGTTCCAAAATTACGGGATATTGTTTTTCTACGGCAAGTTTTTTCTTTTCCAACGGCAGGAAAAGGTTCAGCAGAAAACTGCCGATAACCAATGCAATACTTACATATACTGCCGGCGCAATAGGGGAAAAAGCCTTCGCCACAGATTCCGGGGAAAAGGGCTGCGGACCACTGCGGTAAATTCCCAAGCAGGCAGCCATCAAACAGATACCGGCAACCACCAACGCAATACTCAACACAATACTGTAGATGAAGTGGATGCGTTTTTTTGTCATAAATTCGCCTCCTATAAAAGTTTTCAAAACATTATAGCATATCGTGGGTATAAAGTAAACATAAATCCGTGACTGGCGGACAAAGGCTGCGGATGACTGTCCACCGTGGACGGTCACAAAAATGTTACAATTTATTCAAGTAAAGCGCAGATATTTTGTGCGAAAATTCTTGCTTTTTCTGGGAAAATGCAGCAGAAAAAACTGAACTATGTTTAATTATATTGGCATATTATGACATTAACAGAAAGGCGAGTATCAGATGAACAACAAACCCCTCATGAGGCTTGCAAAAACAAGGGCACTGCTTTTGCTTGTGGTATGTATCGTCGCCGGTATTGTGGCGATGCCCTTTGCCCAAGCGGAGAAGTATGAAGCATCCTTTATTAACAAATTGGAGAATGTTCAGGTAAACTATCAGGATTATTTACATAGTAGTGTGGACTCCAACCATTCCGTATTCAATACTGAGAACTTCACCTCTGATAAGTTGGGTCTGACTTATGAGGATGTGTCTAAAGTTTTGGGGGACACCAAAGTTTACGAGTTGTCCGGCGGCCTTGCTACCGATGATGTTTACATCGACGAGAAAATTCCCTTTGGCTATAACTACGCCGATAGCGACCCTGATGTGTATTCCACCCACAACAACCACGGCAACCACGTTTCCGGTGTGATTGTGGGTAACGACGAGACCATTCGCGGTGTTGCACCCAACGCGCAACTGTTTCTATGAAGGTGTTCTCCGATGTTGTGGATAGCGCCCGTGCCTCTTGGATTTTGAACGCATTGAAAGATTGCGTAATTCTGGGTGTTGATGTCATTAATATGTCTTTGGGTACTGCTTGTGGTTTCAGCCGTGGTTCTGACGAAGAAATCACCAGTGGTGTGTATGAGAAAATTCGTTCCGCAGGTATTGGCTTGGTGGTGGCGGCTTCCAACAGTTACAGTTCCGCTTACGGTTCTGAAAAGAACGGCAACTTGGTGCTGACTTCCGACCCCTATTTCGAAGAGTCCAATGACGGCGCTATGGAAGAAAACAACTTCTGCGAAACGCTGTTGGGCGACGAAGATAAAAAGAGTTTTGACTATGTGATTATCCCCGGCGTGGTCATTCTGATGCGTCAGTATGTGGTGGAAAATTTCCCCGACATGACGGCAGAACCATCGCCGATATGTCCGCAGTGGGCAGACGGCTTCCCAAGCGTCATCCCGCGCCCCCCCCGCCCCAAGGCCAAGGATGTGTGGAACACCTATTGGGCGGCGGTAAAAATGATGGTCGGCCCGACGCTGACCGTGATTTGCGCGCTGTGTATCATCTATATGGTGCTTTATGCCGTATTTCTCTTTCTACAATAAAAAATCGGTAGTCAAACGACTACCGATTTTTTCGTTGCGAGGGCATTTATGCCCGTGGCAATCCGTTCTATTGAACGGGATGTTCCTTGATATAATTGTCCAAAACCTGCGCGGCTAGCATAACCAAGCGGGCGCAGGGGCGAACTTTGTAAAATTCTGCTGTGCGGGGTGTGGGGTTAGGGTCGGAGGGGGGATTTTGCAAAATCTCACGGCAAATAATAGAACCTGCCTGCTCCCGAAATTTACCCGCCAATTCCTGCACTAAAGCATAGTGCTCTTTCGGGCCGCCCTCTAACGGTTCTTCGTAGCCGTAAAGCAAACCTGCCACCATAAGCATACCGCTGACCGCACCGCAAACTTCCCGCATTCTGCCCATACCACCGCCGAAAGACGATGCCATTTTAGCGCTGAACTTTTTGTCCAGCCCTGTCACATCGGAAAAAGCCACCGCAATGGCTTGGGCACAGTTGTAGCCCTCTACAAACAATTCTGCCGCATAAATACTATGATCCATATATTCTCTCCTTATATCCCTTCGCCGATCAGCACAACCGTCTGGGGGTCGTGCGCCATAGCGGGAATAATTTTATTTAGTAAATCTTCGGTTTTCAGCCGAAGGCTGGAGGTGTTGATGCAGGGGTGGCAGCCGATATATTCCCCGCCCAGCAAATCCTCGTCAATGAGCAGTTGGACTTTGTGTTCGCGGTCATTCATAAGACCCAATACGCTCAAAGAGCCGGGGGTGATGTTCAGCAGTTCTTCCATATATTCGCCGGAAGCAAAGGATAGACGGGATGAGCCGATTTGCTTAGAAAGTTCTTTGGTCTTAAAAATCTTGTCCGCAGGAAGAAGAAGTAAGTAAAATTGAGTACATTGGCGATTACACAACAACAAATTCTTGCAAATGGTAGCGCCTAAGGCTTCGTCCACGGCGGCGCAGGCTTCCATCGTCATAGCCGGTTCGTGGTCAATGCGGTCATAATGAACCCCAAGACCGTCCAGTAAGTCATAGACCCGAATTTCTTTATCCAGCCGTCCGGATAGGTCGGCAGGTCTGCCTTGTTCTAAAATCATATAAAATCACCCTTTCTGTGACAGTTTATCACAAAAAGGGGAGAAGCGCAACAAAAAGAAATGACCCTTGACTGTTCCATCCGGACTTACTCAGTCAAGGGTCATTTCTGCTCACTCTTAGTATCTAACATCATTGGTTAACCTCGCTTTCTACAGTCTGCGACACGCCCCTTATGATTTACTTCCTTTCACCTAATCACGACTTTCATTGATTTACCCATCAGCGGGATGCTCTTATGTGTGGTTTCGGTTTTCATAAAGGCTGTCATACGGCTCAGGCTTTTCCAACCGTTCTTGGCATACAGTTCTAACAATGGATAACGAAAAAATTTATATATCAATCGCTGGAAAAACGCTTGACTTCTCACAATCTCTTCCTAAATTGTTTTTTTGAACTGTTTACAAATTTACCGAGAACTGTTTCCTTATGTTCGGTTGTTCAAAGTTGTAAGCCGTGTGGTTTACGTGTACATCGGTATCACCTCTTTGTGTCTATAATATAACACAAGAAAGAGGTGTTTGCAATATGTAAAGTTATACAAAATGTACAAGTTAAATTTGTGCAAATGAGAAAAATTGTGCAAAATAACGAAAAATCAGTTGACAAAAGAGACACTGCTATGTTACACTAAATATGTTGGGCGGTCAAAATTTTGACCGCCCATTTTTAATAGGGGTGAATTATACTATCAAGTGCAACACTTGTAAAAAAATAGAAGAAGTTCATACAGATCTCTGGTAGAATAGAGTTACCACACACCAAACCACACAAAGGAGACCTGTATGAACTACCATCATCTTACCATAGAAGAGCGC
>JAZRMH010000027.1:0-3932 GCA_045647425.1 Faecousia sp. | reverse complement strand
CATCCGCAGTTTACTATCCGGCTGAAAACCGGGAAGCACACGGGAAGCATGGTTGTCGTCATATAGTTTTCCGCCAAACTCCAAATACAACTTTCCGCCAAACTGCTCAATGCGGCTGCGGATATGGGCAGACTGACTTTTTATATATAAATCGTTGTCAAAGGCTGTTTTTATCATCTCTGCAGCACCGTCTTTCGAAAAATTCATCTATCATTGTACACAAAACCAGGGAAAATAGCAAGGGGTATTACAGGTTTTTCACCGCTTTTTCCAGCTGCTCCATTGCCTGTTCCAAGGTGCTTTTGGGGCAAGCCAGCACAATGCGCTGGAATTGCTCCGCACCACTTCCAAAGATACTTCCGGTATCCAGCCAAAGATTGGCTTTTTGAATGATCAGCCGGTCCAATTCCTCTTTGGTAAGACCCAAGCCGCTGCAATCCAACCAGGCAAGGTATGTACCCTCCGGCTCCACCAGCTTAATCTGAGGAATGCGGTTGCTTAGAAATTGCCGGATATACTGAAGGTTTTCCTTCATATAGGCCTTGCATTCATCCAGCCACTGCTGTCCGCCCTCATAGGCAGCCTGCGCAGCCACCGCACCCAAGCGGTTGACACCGTGGTATGCAATAACATCCAATTCTCTTTGGAAGCGGCTACGCAGCGCTTCACCGGGAATGAGAATATTGGAAACCTGCAAGCCTGCTAAGTTGAAGGTCTTGCTGGGGGCCGTGCAGACAATGGTGTTTTCTGCCATTTCCGGGCAAGCCTTTACAAAGGGGGTATGGGGATGTCCCGGATGTGTAAAATCACAGTGGATCTCATCGGAGATCACAGTTACCCCGTGCTTTTTACAAATCTCACCCAGCCTCTGCAGCTCTTCTAAAGTCCACACACGACCCACCGGGTTATGGGGACTGCAAAGAATCATTGCCGTCACTTTATTTTGAACGATCTTGTCCTCCATATCGGCAAAATCCATAGTATAGCGGCCGTTTTCATACTGCAACCGGCTCTTGACGATCTTGCGGTCGTTGTCCTGAATGACCCGGTAGAAGGGATAATACACCGGCGGCAGCACCAGCACATTGTCCCCGGGGGCTGTGGTTGCGCGAACTGCGGTGGAAAGAGCAAACACCACGCCGGGGGTCTGCACCAGCCACTCCTGCTTCAATTCCCAACCGAAATTCCGGAAAAACCAAGCCTGCAAAGCAGAAAAATACCCCTTATTTTGGATGCTGTAGCCAAAAATACCGTGGTCCACCGCTTTATGCAGCGCCTCCAGCACACATTCCGGTGCCTGAAAGTCCATATCCGCCACCCAAAGGGGCAAAATGTCCTCCCGATAGCCGTGCTGCACGGCAGTGTCGTATTTGGCGCAGTCCGTGCCGTAACGCTGGATAGGTGTATCAAAATTCATAGTCTTTTCCCCTTTATATTTCTGTTATCATCATACATCCCCAAACCTCTTTCGTCAAGTTGACTTTGTCCCGATTTCGTGGTAAGATATTCCTGCTATTTAATAAGGTATGGAATAAGGAGCATTCTGAATGGAAGCTTTTTCCCGCAGCGGCTTACTTTTAGGCGCGGATGCTATGGAAAAATTGAAAAATGCCAAAATTGCCGTGTTTGGACTCGGCGGTGTTGGCGGGTATGTGGTAGAGGCTTTGGCACGCACCGGTGTGGGAAGCTTTGAGCTTGTGGACCACGACACCATCAGCCTGACCAATATCAACCGGCAAATCCTCGCCACCCATTCCACCATTGCAATGGCAAAGGCAGAAGCGGCAAAAAGCCGGGTGCTGGACATTAACCCGGAGGCAACCGTGGTTGCCCGGTGTGAATTTTTCTCTCCGGACACCGCAGAAAATTTCGATTTCTCTTCCTACAGCTATGTGGTGGACGCCATTGACACCGTCACCGGCAAGCTTGCCTTAGTCACCGCTGCACAGGCAGCCGGCACGCCCATCATCAGCTGCATGGGAACCGGAAACAAGTTAGACCCCTCCAAATTCCAAATCGCAGACATCGCCAAAACCAGCGTGTGTCCTTTGGCGCGGATCATGCGCAAAGAATGCGCCAAACGGGGCATCCGCCACCTGAAGGTACTGTTCTCCACAGAAGACCCCATTACTCCCGCCCAAGCGGATGAGCCGCTGCCCGAGGGCCGCAGAGCGCTCCCCGGCAGTGTTGCTTATGTTCCCTCCGTCGCCGGACTGATGATCGCCGGCGAGGTTATCAAAGATATTATAAATAAGGAAGAATATGGATTATGAACAATGCAAATCAGGTCATTAGCGCATTTGCCTTTAAAGGCAACCTCTCCTCCTACGAGCCTTTCGGTCACGGTCGCATCAACAGCACTTACATCCTTGACACCGACTGTGGCAAACGCTATGTGCTGCAGCTAATCAACAAAAATGTGTTTAAGCAGCCGGATAAGCTGATGGGCAATGCCGCTGCCGTCACCGAATATCTGCGAAAGAATTCCGACAGCAAATACACCACCTTGCGGTATGTCAAGGACAAAGAAACCGGTCTTCCCTATCACATTGACCAAAGTGGAGAGTACTGGCGGATGTACGAGTATGTCCCCGGCGCCGGTATGGATGTGATGGAGTGCGACGAGGATTTTTACCAGTGTGCTTTGGGCTTTGGCTGGTTCCAGAATATGCTCTCTGACTTCCCTGCCGACACCTTGCACGAGACCATTCCCAATTTCCACAACACCCCTGACCGCTACAAGAAGATGAAGCGCTCCATCGACGCCGATGTCAAGGGTCGTGTGGCACAGGTGCAAGAAGAACTGAAATACCTCTTTGCTAAGGAAGAGGAAGCCGGCATCATCCAGCGCGGTCTGGACGCAGGCGAAGTGCCTCTGCGTGTCACCCACAACGACACCAAGATCAACAATGTGCTCATCGACCCGGATACCCACAAGGCCGTTTGTGTTCTGGACTTGGACACCGTAATGCCCGGTTCCAGCCTGTACGACTTTGGCGATGCCATTCGCTTTGGCGCTGCCACCGGCGGCGAGGACACCGTAGACCCCACCACTATGAAATGCGACCTGCACTTGTTTGAGGTCTACACCCGTGGCTGGCTGGAAGCGCTGCCCAACCTGTCGGAAAAGGAAGTGGAGCTTCTGCCCTACGGCGCCTGGATTATGACCCTGGAGCTGGCAGTCCGTTTCCTCACTGACTACATAGACGGCGATATTTATTTCAAGGTCAGCGACCCGGAGCACAACCTGCGTCGTGCCCGCAACCAGCTGTATCTGGCTATGGATATGGAAAAGAAGCTGCCCGAAATGCACCGAATCGTGAAAGAATTGCGAGGTTAACACTATGCAGTATAAGAACATTACTTTTGATGTAAAACACCCGCCCAAGCTGGACCCTGCCTTTATTCCCTTTGGCATTTGGGCAGATGCTTACCGCAAGGGCGCAAAGAAGCCTGTGAAGATTGCCGTGGAACGAAATGAAGGCTGCATTTCCGTGCGGGATACCTTGATTTACGGCACGGAAGAAATGCAGGATGCCGATTACCGCTACATTGAGCGGTATATGAAGTTTTTGCTGTGGTCCATCGGCGGCTTCCGTGTGTACCTGTGCGGCTGCGACGAAATTGCCGCCCAGCTGCAGCAGGACTATAGCAAAACCGGCATCCGTGCCTTCGATGCTGACTTCTTCCAGAAGCTCTATGAGCGTCCCTTGGAAATCGTTGCCTGCAATGCGCAGGATTTCCCCGTTGCCAAGGAAAATCCCCGTCCCATCGGCGGTCACTTAAACGGTTGCCGTATCGGCTTTGATGCCGGTGGCTCTGACCGGAAGGTTTCTGCGGTGATCGACGGTGAATGCGTCTACTCCGAGGAAGTGGTCTGGCATCCCAAGAAAAATCCCGACCCCAACTATCAGTATGAGGGTATTTTAGAC
>JAZRMH010000026.1:0-59708 GCA_045647425.1 Faecousia sp. | reverse complement strand
CCCTTCCGTATGCGCCAGCACTGCGCCAACGCCCAGGCCATTGCGGAGTATCTGGAAAGCCATCCCAAGGTAGCATGGGTCAAGTACTGCGGATTGAAGAATGACAAGTACTATGCTGTTGCACAGAAGTATCTTCCCAACGGTTCCTGCGGCGTTATTTCCTTTGGCCTGAAGGGTGGCCGCAAGGCTGCGGAGACCTTCATGAAGCATCTGAAGCTGGGCTCCATCGAAACCCACGTGGCAGACTCCCGTACCTGCTGCCTCCATCCCGCTTCCGCTACCCACCGGCAGATGACCGACGAACAGCTGGCTGCCGCCGGTGTTGGTGCCGATCTGATCCGGCTGAGCTGCGGTCTGGAAAATTCCGAAGACCTGATCGCCGACCTGGCACAGGCAATTGAAAAAGCGTAATCAAAAAGTCCCCTTTCCGTGTGAACGGAACCGGTAAAACCGGACGATAGACAAAAAGCCCCCTGATGTAGGATAATAACTACATCAGGGGGTGTTATTATGTCCGGTAAGAAAGGTATGAAAAAGTATCCTATAGGGATACGAGAAGAAGTTATTATGAGGATCCACGCAGGAGACAGCCAGTGTGCGCTGAGCCGGGAGTATGGGATAAGCAGATACGCAATCCAAAGTTGGCTAAAAGAGCCTCCCGTACCAAAGCAGCGAGGTCGCAAGCCGGCAAAGACCCTACAGGAATACAAGTATGAGAACAAGCGATTAAAGATGGAAGTAGAGTTGTTGCGGGATTTTCTGCAGTCCGTGGAATGGAAGTGAGGCCTAAAATCAAATATGCAGTTATCTACCATCATCGGAATAAATATTCCGTGTCAGTAATGTGCAAGTTCTTTGGCGTATCCCGTAGTGGTTACTATGACTTTGTAAAGCGGATGGGTAAGCCAGAGCGTGACACAGAGTTGGCAGAAAATTTTTTCTCAATCTTAAAAACAGAGTGTATCTCCCGACACAAGCCAAAGACATTCAAAGAAGCAAACGATCTGATTAATAGATACATTCACTTCTACAACCACGAGCGCATCCAGAATAAAACTGGAGTGGCGCCGCTGACGCTACGCCACTCCACTTAAAACAGAATATATCCTACATAGGTGCTTTTTTGTACTGTCCGCACAAACTGGGGCAGTTTAAGATCCGTGTCTGCCTTATTTTTATTGGGAAGAATTATTCTTCGTCTTCGTCCTCGTCATCTTCCAAAGAGAACTCCAAGGTCTCACCACAGTTGGGGCAAATCATAGAGCCTTCTTCCAAGACATCCTCGTCGAAGTTAATCACTTCGCCACAAGCGCACTTTACCTCGTAGATAATGCTGTCCTCGTCGCCGTAGTCAAAGCCTTCGTCTTCGAAGTCATCGTCATCGTACAGATCGTCGAAATCATCTTCTTCATCGTCATCTTCATAATCCTCATCCTCTTCGTCGAGAATGAAGTCTTCGATGGCGTCCAAATCCTCTTCGATTTCGTCCAACTCATCGGAAATGGCAATGGTGGTTTCCTCAACGTCAGTCAGACGCTTAGAAACATCGCAAAGCAAGTCCACGATTTTGGTAATCATTTTGCCCTCAGGCTTTTCTGTGTCCAGCTCCAAGCCGTCCATATAGCCTTTCAGGTAAGCAGCTTTCTCAGAAATAGTCATAATGATTCTCCTTATTTTGCACGGCCCAGATATTCACCGGTGGTGGTGTCAATCTGAATCTTCTCGCCCTCGTTGATGAACAGGGGCACCTTAACCTCAGCGCCGGTCTCCAAAGTAGCGGGCTTCAGAGTGTTGGTAGCGGTATTGCCGGCGAAGCCGGGCTCGGTTGCGGAAACAACCAACTCCACGAAACGAGGGGGCTCAACGCCGAACACATTGCCCTTGTAACTCATAACGGTGCAGGTGTCGTTTTCCTTGACGAACTTGAAACTATCGTCCAAAGTGCTAGCATCAATGGGAACCAACTCGTAGGTCTCGCCGTCCATAAAGTAGTACAGGTCGCCATCGCTGTAGGAGTACTCCATCTTCTTACGCTCAATGTAAGCGGTGGGGTACTTGTCGTTGGGGTTGAAAGTAGTTTCCGTCACGCCGCCGGTGATGACATTCTTCATCTTCACACGGACGAAAGCAGCGCCCTTGCCGGGTTTAACGTGCTGGAACTCGATAATCTGCATTACCTTGCCGTCCATATCAAAGGTAATACCGTTTCTGAAATCGCTAACAGAAATCATTTTATTTTCCTCCTAATTGGATATTTATATACATACCTTTAGCGCATACATTATACTTCAAAATAGAAGAAAATGCAAGCACAAATATGATTATTTTCAAATAATCATCAGGTTTTTAGGGCTTCTCGTTATATTTTCACAACCGTCGGCGGTAAAAATCACTAAATCCTCAATACGGACACCGAATTTACCCGGCAAATAGATGCCCGGCTCGGCAGAGGAAACCATATTCACTTCCATAGGTTGTTCGCCGGACGGGTTGCAGTTGGGGGCTTCGTGGCACTCCATACCGATGCTGTGGCCGTAGCCGTGGCCAAAGTAGTCGCCATACCCCGCCTCTTGGATAACATTGCGGGCGGCAGCATCAATTTCTTGACCGGTGACACCGGCTTTGGTGACAGCAATGCCGGCAAGTTGCGCCTGCAAAACCGTATGATATACCTTGGTCATTTCCTCGGTCGCATAGCCGACAGCCACCGTGCGGGTCATATCCGCGCAATAGCCTTGGCACATTGCGCCAAAGTCCATAGTGATAAAATCGCCCTGACAAATTGCCCGTTCTGTGGCAACGCCATGGGGCAGGCTGGTATTGGGGCCGGAAACCACAATGGGGTCAAATGCCAAGCCATCACTGCCATTTTTATACAAGCAGTAAATCAGTTCTGCCTGAAGTTCCTTTTCTGTCATACCGACTTGGATGCGGGTCAGCACTTCCGAAAAAGCCTTGTCTGTAATTTCCTGCGCTTTGCGCATATGGTCCAATTCCCACGGCTCTTTCACGGTGCGGAAGCGGTTAATTTGACCGCCGAAAGGCAACAGCGTTGCCTGCAACTCTTTTTCAAAACTCTGCAGTTCCGCTACCGTTAAATAGCCTTCTTCATAGCCCAACCGCTCCACGCCAAAGTGGGCAATCGCATCATTGATCAGTTTTCCATAGGGGTTGGCACGGTTCATTTCTATGACTTCCATACCCCGAATGCCATTTTGCGCGGCCTCGATATAACGGCTGTCCGTAAAATAACGGCTACCGTTTTTGGTAATAATCGCAACGCCCTCGGCAATGTCATATTCTGCGCAGTAATGACGGCTATACCGGCTAGTCAACAACAGACCGTCAATTTCGCTTTCCAGCAAAGACTGATATTTTGCAATATTTTTCATTTTTTCATCTCCGATTTCTTCTAAAATAAATAAAAGGCAATTCCGCAATATGGCGGAGTTTTAGCCAAATATTATGATTATCAATGGCTTCCACCAAAATAGATGTTACACCGGCGCAGTTTGCGCCTAAGGTATCTGTAAAAATTTGGTCGCCCACCAATGCGCTTTCCTGCGGGCTCATCCCAAACTTTTCTAAACAACGAGAAATACCGTTTGAGAAAGGCTTCCGTGCATGGGTGATGCAAGCAAGCTCATAGGCTTTGCAAAAACGGCGTACCCGCTGATTTTTACTGTTGGACACTACACAAAGTTGTATGGACGAACTTTTCATTTTGCGTAGCCACGCAACCACATCTTCTGTGGGCACATCGGTGGTATAAGGCACGATGGTATTGTCAAAATCCATCATCAAAAGCCGAATCCCCTTTGTTTGCAGATATTCCTCGGTAATATCCGTTATGGCTTGGGTTTGCATCTTGGGCAATAGGGAAAAAGACATATTTCCACTCCTAATATCATATATTTCTTTTAAGATTATACCATATGTTAGGTGGGTTTGTCTATGGCTTTGTCTTGTTATCTGGCTATGACCGCCGGTGAGTTTTTTCGCGCATCTGAAACAGTGGAAAACCCCGCTTGGATGGCTTGTCAATTTTCCCCTGACGGTTCGGGGCTATCCAATCTTCCGCCCCAATTCCCCGCGGGCGGAATGATTATTCTCAATGATTGGTATCCTTTTCACCATCACGATTTTACGCAAATTATTGACGAACTAAAATCCCTCCGAGAAAATGTCTCCCCAAGTTGTTTTCTGCTGGATTTTCAGCGCCCCGACATTGGGGAATTGCAAGTCTTGGCAGAACAAATCTGTCAAGCGCTTCCCTGCCCCGTGGCAGTTTCCCACCTCTATGGTAAAGATTTGGGTTGTCCGATTTTCCTTCCGTCACCGCCAATCACAAAAGCCTTAGATGCCTATCTTGCACCTTGGAAAGGGCGAGAAATCTATCTAGAAATCGCGTTGGATTCCGCCCTGATTGCCGTCACGAAAGACGGTGCAACCTCGCAAGCCGGTGTCCCCTTTCTTCCGAACACGCCGATATTTTATGACGAAACACTATGCTGTCATTATCAAACGGAACTATTGGAAAATCAGGTGAATTTCTACTTGGAACGCCAAATAGAAGATATTGGCGAGTTGTTAAAAAGCGCGGATGCATACGGCGTCCGTTGCGCCGTCGGACTCTATCAGCAGTTCCAAAAAAATCCCAAAAGGTAAATTACCTTTTGGGATTTTTCATTGCTTTTTTCAGGATAGGACATACCAACAGTGCCAACGCGCCGCCAAGAAGGGCAGTTACAAGTTGCGGCCAAGAGAACATGGCCGTAAATGTTTTAATTTGCGGGGCTTTCAGCCCATCGCCCAACACCGGAAGCAACACTTGCACCACCGTCAAATACAGCGTCACAAACTTTGCCAACGCACCAACCAGCAGCCCCATCCAAGCGTTCTTTCTGCCTAAGAAATATAGGACAGTTACATATACCGCATTTCCCAAGGCAATACACGGCACAATGGGCAGCAGTTTCGGGCCGATGCCCAAAAGGAAGGCAAAAAACGGGGATAACGCCGCCACCGCAAGACCGCTATACAAGCCTGCAAACAGCGCGCTGACCGCCAACACACAGTTGACTAAAGAACCGGTGATATACTGCCCCGCAAAGACCTGCGTACCCGCAGTTGCCCACTGCAGCGTTATGAGTAATGCCACCAGCACAGCCGTTTGTGTCATCCACAACACACGGCCGGAAATTTGATTGGATTTTTCCAAAATATACGCCTCACTTATTGATTTCCCAAGTTTTTACCTGCTCCGCCTTTTCATAAAGACGCAGGTAACTGTCATACCGACTTTGCTCCAATTCCCCGTCTTCCACGCCCTGCCGAATACAGCAACCGGGCTCTTTCCGATGGGAACAATCGTGAAATTGGCACTTACCCAAGTATGCACCAAAATCCGGAAAAGCATACTGCAAATTCTCTTTCAGCAGTACATCCATTTGTTCCGTATCAAAACTGGAAAATCCGGGGGTATCTGCAACATAGGTATCTTGTTCCAAGCAATACAGTTGGACATGGCGTGTGGTATGACGACCTCTTCCCAGTTTGTCCGAAACCGCACCGGTTGCCAATTCCAATTCCGGACATAGGGCGTTGAGCATACTGCTTTTTCCCACGCCGGTGTTTCCCGTAAAGGCGGTTAATTTCCCCCGAATGAGATCCCGCAGTTGTTCCACGCCCTCTCCGGTCTCTGCGCTGGCGCAAATCACCGGAAATCCCGCGTGGGTATAAATCCGCATCAAATCTACGGCAGGGTCTAAGTCACATTTGTTAATACACAGATAGACGGGAACTTCTTGGTCACCGGCAATGGCCGCAACCCGATCAATCAAAAAAGGTTCCGTAATGGGATTTACATTGGCGGCAAACACCACCAACGCATCCACATTGGCAACTGCCGGACGGATAAACCGATTTCGTCGGGGAAGGATTTTTTCCACCATTCCCTTACCCTTTTCCACGGTAATTTCAACCAAATCGCCGGTTAGCGGGCTTTCCCCCGTGTGGCGTAAAGAGCCTCTGCCTCGGCAGGTAATCACACCGTCCGAAGTTTGGACATCATAAAAGCCACTTAAACTACGGATAATCCGTCCCGTTTGTTTTTTCATCATTTAAGAGAAAACCACCTTCTCAGGCCATCCGTCTCCGGAAGCAAAAACAACTTCATAGTAGACCGTTCCGGAACCGACCTGATTTTTTAATGTCACTTCATTGACACCGCGGGCAACCTCGCCTTCAAAGACCACATGTTGATCCCGAAGAATTGTCAGGTTTACCGCCCCTTCGGCTGTCATATTTTGCAAATTGATGACCACATCCTTGGTAACCGTAGGCGCTTCCTCTGTGCCAATGGAAACCACAATGGTAATCTTTGTGGACACATCCAATTCATCACCGGCTTTTAACACCTTGTTGCCGTTGCGCAGTTCAATCACTGTATCTTTGGCTTTTGTGCTTTCCACGGTTTCAATTTGGTAGTTATCAAAGCCATCGCCCTTCAAAAGGCTGACAGCGCTATCCACGGTCAAGCCCTGAACATTCCGAATTTGTCCGATTTTCGGACCTTGGCTGATATACAAAGTAATGGTCTGTCCGGTGGTTAATTCCTCGCCGGCTTCCGGGTCGGTACGGACCACATCGCCTTTGTCCACAACAGAGTCAAAAACCGGTTCTTCCACAATTTTCAGATCCAATTCTTGGTCTTCCAAAATGGATATGGCCTTGTCCTTGTCTTTTTCGACCACATCCGGCATTGCACCGGTTTTGAATTCCACACCTAGGCTGACATACAAAACAACCTCTTGGTTGGTGGTCAATTCCGTATCCATTGCAGGCTCGGTGCGAATGACGCTACCCTTGGCAATGGTGTCGTGATTTTCTTCTTCCACACGGATTTGCAAATTCAAGCCCAAGTTATTGATAGCCCGCTCTGCTTGGGACAATTCCCAATCCACCACATTGGGCATCTTGACAATCTGGGGAACTGCACCAAGGCTCACGGTAACATAAATGGGTTTATCTTTTTCTACCGCTTCACCGGCCAAAGGATTTTGCTCCATAATTTGACCGGCCGCATAGGTATCATCATAAACTTTATTATCGATTTTTACTTCAAAATCCGTATACGCAGACAGATCCTCGTAGTTTTTACCGATTAAATTCGGCACTTCCACAAGTTGGCTCTGACTTCCGCCGCCGCTTAACAAGACCACAAGGAAAATCACAATGGCAACCACCATCACCGCCGAGCAGGCAATAATGGCAATGGTTGTCGCATTACTGCGACGCTCATCCGCTTTCTCTTTGGCGCGTCTGCGGGCAGTGGCAGTTTTGTTGCCGGAGGGTCGGCGTTGCGGGGCTTCCCCTTCTATCTTTTTCCGCTCCACCTTTTGGGCGGTGGTGACAGGTTCCGTATTTAAAACCAGCGGCGGTTTGTTAATGCGAATCACTTCATCCAAGGGCGGAATGTTGTAATCAAACAAAATTCCGGGGTCTTTGCGGAATTCATCCATATCTTTGAGCATTTGGGTAGCAGAATTATACCGGCTTTCCGGCTCGTGGGCCATGGCGTGCATAATAATCTGCTCCAATCCACCGGGGATATTGGGATTGAGCGTCGAGGGCATCGCCGCGCCGCCGTTAATGTGCTGAATAGCAACCGCCACGGGGGATTCTCCGTCGTAAGGGGGTCTGCCACTCATCATCTCATACATCACAACGCCCAGCGAGTAGATATCGGAACGATTATCCACACGACCGCCCTTGGCTTGCTCCGGCGAAATATAATGCACGGAACCCAACGCCTCTTTGGTAAGGGTATTACCCTTCGACATCATACGGGCAATGCCGAAGTCAGTCACCTTCACAGAGCCGTTTTTCAGCACCATGACATTGTGGGGCTTAATATCTCTATGGACGATACCACGGCTATGGGCATGTTCCAACGCCTTTGCAATTTGGATAGCAAAGTGCAAAGTTTCCTTCCAGTTCAGCACACCCTTCTTCTCCATATACTGCTTGAGGGTGATGCCGTCAATGAGTTCCATGACAATATAATCCGCCATAATGGAAGTGGAAACATCATACACAGAGACGATATTGGGATGGCTGAGCATCGCAACGGCCTGACTTTCCGAGTGGAAACGGCGGCGGAACTCCTCATCCTCCAAATAGTCATCCTTCAAAATCTTAATTGCCACCAAACGGTTTAGTCTGTGACAACGGGCTTTATATACAACTGCCATACCACCGGTGCCGATCACTTCCAAGATTTCGTATCGGTTATCCAGCAAACGGCCAATATATTTATCCATAATCTGTTACTCCTTTCCCGACAAGGTTAAATCTGCACCAAAAGGCAGGTAACATTATCCGGTGCGCCACGGTTTTTGGCAATTTCCAAAAGCCGTTCACAACCGCTTTTCTTATCTTCGTCATGGACGATTTCAAAAAGCATTTCCTGCTCATCCACCAAATTGGATAGGCCATCTGTGCATAGCAAAAGACATTCGCCGTTTTCCAAATTGCGGTGGTAGAGATCACATTCTACCACAGACTCCGTGCCGATTGCACGGGTAATTAGGTTCTTACCGGGATAAGTGCGGGCTTGTTCTGCAGTAATTTCACCCCGAGCAATCATCATTTGCACCAAAGAATGATCCACAGTTAACTGACGCACCCCGTCCGGCTTAATGCTGTAGGCGCGACTGTCGCCAATATTGACAATGGTAGCCGTTTTGCCGTGAACCAGCACCGCCACCAAAGTCGTTCCCATTCCGGAAAATTCCTCAAATTGCTGGGCTTGGTCAAAAACGGTAAAGTTGGCAAGTTTTACCGCATTGCTAAGCATCTGATCGATTTTTTCGCCATCCATTCCGGAAACCCAAGTCCGCTTGACCTCTTGGACAAATACATCCACAGCCAAACTACTTGCCACATTGCCGGATTTTGCGCCACCCATACCATCGCAAATCACGCACAAAAGCGTATTTCTGTTCAACTTTTCGATTTGGAACGCATCTTGATTTTGCGGGCGAGTACAGCCCGGATCGGTTATGCCCCAATATTGCATATGTATCACTCCTTTTCAAGGGGTACGATTACCCCTTCTGCTGGGTATACTTCCGGCGCAATTGTCCGCAGGAAGCATCGATGTCACTGCCCAAAGTTCTTCGGACAGTGGCAGGAATTCCCCCTTCTTCCAATATGGTTTGAAAAGTCTGTACCGCCTGACGGGTACTGGGTTTGAGAGGACTTTCCTCCACATGGTTCAGAGGAATTAAATTCATATGAGCCGGCAGGCCTTTCAACCGTTTTAACAAGGTCTTGGCATCTTCCGGTCTGTCGTTGACACCGTTAATCATTGCATATTCAAAGGATATTCGCCGACCGGTTTTTTCATAGTAACGACGGCAAGCATCCAATAATTCTTGGGTGGGATATGCCTTATTCACCGGCATAATGGTGTTGCGGATTTCATCCGTGGGGGCGTGCAAAGAAACGGACAAAGTCAGTTGCAGTTTCTTTTCTGCCAAACGGTCAATTCCCGGCACCAATCCGCAGGTGGATAGGCTGATATGACGCATCGATGTATTCATACCGTCTTCGCTGTTGACCAGTTCCAAAAAGCGCATCACATTGTCAAAGTTATCTAAAGGCTCCCCGATGCCCATTAAAACAATATGAGAAATAGGCAAACCGGAATCCACTTGGGTAAAAAGCACCTGATCCAGCATCTCGTGAGGCTCTAAGCGACGGACAAGCCCGCCCAGAGTAGATGCGCAGAAGGCGCACCCCATCAGACATCCGACCTCTGTAGAAATGCACACGGTATTACCGTAATGGTAGCGCATCAAAACCGTTTCCACACAGTTACCGTCGGACAGTTCCCATAAATATTTGATTGTTCCGTCCTTGGCACTTTCCTGCTTCCGTATCACTTTGGGAATATAAAGCGGATATTTTTCCTGCAAAATATCCCGCAAAGATTTGGGAAGATTGGTCATTTCCTCATAACTTCGGACGCCCTTGTGTAGCCAAGTGTAGACCTGCTTTCCGCGAAAGGCAGGCTGACCCAAATCCTTTAGGGCTTGGGTCAGTTCCCCTTGGGTCATAGATTTTATATGTTCTTTCATTCACTTCTCCGCAGAAGGCAGATAAAAAATCCGTCTGTGTCATACTCTCCCGGCACCAAGGTAAGCATACCGGTGGTGTTTTCCGGAAAATTTTTGGGTAAGTTTAATTTTTCCAATGTAAAATTCGGGTTTTTCTTAAGAAATTTTTCTACAACGCCCTCATTTTCCCGCCAAACCAATGTGCAGGTTGAGTACAACAGCACGCCGTTGGGCTTTACATATCGGGCTTGGTTCGATAGAATTTCCAGTTGCAGTTTGGGCAGTTCTTGCATCGTATCCGGGTCTTTATAGCGGATATCCGGCTTTTTGCGAATAATTCCGTAGCCGGAACAAGGCACATCACAAAGCACAACATCCATTTTATCTTCCCATTGAGGGTTAAACACGGAAGCGTCCTGCACTTGGGCTTTTAAGTTTTCAATCCCCAAACGCTGTGCGCCGGCTTCCATTAAGCCGATTTTATGGGGGTGAATATCGCAGGAAACAATGCTCTTTGCCCCTTGTACTGCCGCGGCAAAACTCTTACCGCCGGGGGCGGCGCAACAATCCAAAACATCATCGCCTTGTTTGACCCCTGCGCACAAAACACTTAATTTTGCCGCCGCATCCTGCACATAAAACGCACCATTTTGGAAACTTTCCAATTTTTCCAAATTGCCGGTACCCGACAAAATCAAGCAACCAGGCAGCCAAGGGTGGCGTTCTGCCCCAACCCCCTCCGCAACCAAGGTCGTTTCCAGTTCTGCAGTGGTGGTTTTCAGGGTATTGACCTGCGCAACCATAGGCACAGAGGCATTATTGGCTTGCAACATCCCCTCTACCCGCTCTGCTCCCACATAGGCGGTAAGCAAATCAATCAAGTTTTGAGGGTGGCTGTATTTGTCCGTTAAGGTCCGGGGATTTTCCATGGTATCTAAATTCCGCACAGCGTTGCGCAGAACACCGTTGACAAGTCCGGAAGCATTTGTCTGCTTCTTGCAGAACACCTTTGCTTGCCGAACCGCCTCATTGACTACCGCAGAGGCAGGAATTTTATCCATTTCCAAAATCTGATATAGACCTAAATGAAGAATATCCCGCACCGCTGGGTGAATATTTTTCAATTTCCCCGTCAACAACTGTTTTAAATAGAAATCCAACTTGTTGCGATTTTGCAAAACGCCGTAGCAAAGTCTGGCCGCCAAAGCGGTTTCCCGGGCATCCAAACCGTCCCGAAGGGCATATTCCTTCAATACGCCATTGGCCCAAGCGCCGTCTTTTCGGCAGGCTATCAGCACATTCAGTGCTGTATCTCTTCCGCTAATCATAAGGATAAGGGATGGCCGTGGAAATAGTCCGGCGCCGCCATACGCTTTCCGCCTTCCGCCTGCAAAACGCGGATTTCCACCGCGCCGGAACCGCAGGCAATTTGCAATCCGGTTTTGGTTAGTGCCAAAATCGTACCGGCGGGGGCATTTCCGTTATACTCCAACAAAGAAGTGGTATAAATCTTGAACTTTTGTCCTTGGATTTCCGTGGTCGCCACGGGCCAAGGATTCATACCACGGACATGGTTATGAACTTGATTTGCTGTTTTGTTCCAATCAATGGGACACATAGATTTATCCAGCATCGGCGCAAAACTGACCTTGGCGCAATCTTGGGGGACAGCGGTTACTGTGCCGTTTTCCATTTTTGTCAAGGTTTCGCTGAGCAAATCTGCGCCCAATACCGCCAATCTGTCTAACAATTCACCGGCAGTTTCATCCGGTCCAATGGCGGTCTTTGCGGTGTCAATCATATCGCCTGCATCCATCTCACGGCAAAGGTACATCGCCGTCACGCCGGTTTCCGTCAATCCGTCCAACACCGCCCACTGATATGGGGCAGCACCACGGTAACAAGGAAGCAAACTGGCATGGATGTTGATACAGCCCTTTGCGGGCACATCCAATACCTTTTGGGGCAAAATGCGACCGTAGGCCACCACCGCCACCACATCGGGCTTTAATTCCCGAAGTTGGGCAACCGTTTCCTCTTCCCGAAAATTTTCCGGCTGGAAAACCGGAAGATTATGGGCCAGCGCCACTTCCTTCACAGGGGAAAACGCCAGTTGCATACCCCGATTTTTCGGACGGTCCGGCTGGGTATAAACCCCCACCACATCAAATCCGTCTGCAATTATTTTCTTCAAGCAGGTCGCCGCAATATCCGGCGTACCCATAAATACAACCCGCATATAATCAGTCCTCGAAATCTAATTCCTCATCGGTCAAGAAGCGTTCCATTACCTCGGTGTAAATAATACCGTCCAAGTGGTCCAGTTCGTGGCAGAAGCAACGGGCAATCAGTTCTTCCCCCTCTGCTTCGTACCAATCGCCGTTTCTGTCTTGGGCGCGAACTTTGGCATAGTAGGGGCGTTTTACAAGGCCGTACTTGCCCGGTACGCTTAAGCATCCTTCCGCGCCTTCTTGTTCCCCGTCGGTTTCTACCAAGGTTGGGTTAATCAGTTCCAAAATTTCTTCACCGACGTCTACCAAGACCACACGGCGCAAAATGCCCACTTGGGGCGCCGCCAAACCCACACCGCAGGAATCAATAAGGGTTTCTTTCATATCGTCGAGCAGTGTGTGCAATCTCTTATCAAAATTTACCACCGGTTTACAAGTCTTATGCAACGCGGGGTCAGAATCTGTTAAAATTTTACGCAATCCCATAAAATTTCCTCTCTAGTCATAACCGTTAATGTCGATAAATGCCGATACGCCCCGATTTTGTCTGTCTTGGGAAAACTGACGAAGCAGGTGGGCAATTAGGGTGCGTAAATCTTTTTCCATTTTGCACCGCAGGGTTAATCGGTAACGGTAATTGTAATTTATCTTTGGCACTGGGCAAGGCGCAGGGCCAAGCACCGTACAAGTTTGATTTTGGTAATCCGGCTGGGATAGGCAAGCCCGTAAACTATCTCGGAATTTGCCGGCCCCTCGCAAAACGCTACCTTCGTCCTGACCGGTAAAGGTAACGGTTGCCACATCCCCAAAGGGCGGACAGCCCTGCATTTTCCGCAGGCGAATTTCCATATCGTAAAAGCCATCGTAATCTTGTTGTGCCGCCAGCGTAATGACCCGATGTTCCGGATTCATTGTCTGGACAATCGCCCGCCCGTCGGCATCCCCACGGCCGGCTCTTCCAATGACTTGGGTTAGCATATTAAAAGTTGTTTCCGCCGCGCGATAACTGTCGCTATAAAGGCTCAAGTCCCCGTCCAACACGCCCACCAGCGTCACATTGGGCAAATTCAATCCCTTGGCCACCATTTGCGTGCCCAGCAGAACGGGAATATTTTCCCTGCTGAACTTGTCCAAAATCTGCTGATGGGTATTGGTTGCGCTGACAGTGTCGGCATCCATACGGACAATTTCCATATCGACGAACAGTTCCGAGAGTTCCTGCTGAACTTTTTGGGTACCGGTGCCGATAGCGCGCAAACTACCACCGCAGGAACAACGCTTGGTTGCCTTTTGGGAATATCCGCAGTAATGGCACATCAGCCGTTCATTGGCGCTATGGTAAGTCAGGCGGGTATTACAGCGGGGACATTCCGGCGCTTGTCCGCAATCCACGCAAATTTGGGCGCGGCTGTTACCGCGACGGTTTAAAAACAAAATCGCCTGCTTGCCCTCTCTGCGCACATCCCCAATGGCATCTTGCAGTTCATAACTGATATCCGACAGGTTGCCGTTTTCCAACTGGCGACGCATATCCAAAATCTCTACCTTAGGAAGCGCCCGACCGTTATAGCGTCCGGACAACTGGTAGAGGTTATGATAACCGGTTTTTGCGCGATACATCGTTTCCACCGACGGTGTGGCAGAACCGAACAGCACCAGCGCATTTTCTTTATAACCCCGCCACAATGCCACTTCGCGGGCATCGTACCGAGGGGAATTTTCGGATTTATAAGAATGTTCTTGTTCCTCATCCAAAATGATAAGACCTACCTTGGGGCAAGGGGCGAACACCGCAGAGCGGGTACCTACCACCACGGAAGCAGTGCCTTCCCGAACTCGTTTGAATTGGTCATACCGCTCGGAAGTAGGCAAAGAACTGTGCATAACTGCAACTTTATCTCCGAAATAAGCCGCCAAAAGCCCTAAAAGTTGGGGTGTTAGCGCAATTTCTGGAACTAAAAGCATGGCTTGTTTTTCTTGCGCTAAACATCTGCGAATGAGTTTGATATACACAGAAGTCTTGCCCGAACCGGTAACGCCATACAAAAGCGCCGAGCCGGGTTTTTCCGACGCCATTTGGGCGCACAAACCGTCATATGCCAATTCCTGCTCTTGGGTCAGCACCAAAGGCTCTGTGATTTCTGCCGGTATGATTTCACGGCAGCGAAGCACCGGTTTCTGAGATAATTCCAAATACCCCAACTGGGCAAGGCGTTTTACCGTTACCGCATTTGCACCGGTATAGTAGCACACCTCTTTCACCGATGCACTGCCCACGGAACACATCAGTTCCAACACGGAGCGTTGCATCGCCGCCGATTTAGGGCGGGTATGGGCATACTCCATCGTCTCTTCCACAGAGGATGATAAGGTCACGATTTTTTCTGTCTTGTCGGCAGTACGGCGCAGAAATTCCGTGTCCGTTTCCACCCATTTCTTAGAAATCAGATAGCGGACGGCTTTTTCAAATTCTTCTTCCGACGGCGCTGTTTTTTTCAGCGCTTGCGCGTCGGACTCACCGCCACAATCTACAAGGGTTTGCAAAATTGCACCAGCAACCGGATTGCGCAGTTTTTTATCCTGCCAAGAACGGTCTTCCGTCAGCGTGTAGGTCTGTTTGGTTTGGAACCACAGACCTGCCGGCAAAATAGTACGGGCGGCATCAAAAAAGGTGCAAAAATACCGTTCCCGCAAAAATGCCGCCATACGAAGTTGAAAGGATGTCAGCATAGGACTCTCATCCAAGCAAGCTGAAATCGGCTTCAGCCCTTCTGCCGTTCCCTCTTCGACAGACAGCACAATGCCTTGGGTCACACGGTTGCTTCTGCCAAAGCCAGCCTGCACACGCATCCCCGGCAAAACCTGCATCGTCTGGGGCACAAAGTAAGAGTAGGGCTTATCAATAGCGAAATTTGCCGCAGATACAGCAATTTTTGCAATCATAAAGCCCCCTCCTTTTTGTTTCTTATTTCCGATATTCTTCCTTCAGTGTTGCCGCCAGTTTGCCTTCTGCCACTTCGCCAATGGCCAAAGTAACAGGCTTTTCCGGCAAATCCTGCTGCAATTCTTCTGCCTCTGCGGCAATCTCACGAGCCCGCTGTGCGACCACATTCACCAGCAAATAACGGCTCTGTACATTCTTCAACAAATCGGCTACGGGGGGGTAAAGCATATCGAGTTCCTCCAAAAGTTTATTTCAAAATAATTTCTAATATTTTATTGGCGCAGGTTTCCACCCGGTCGTTGATAACAACATAATCATACTGCTGGCTTTGCTGGACTTCCCATTTGACTCTGTCCAAACGGACGCGAATTTGGGCCTCGTCCGTATCGCCACGGCTACGCAAACGACGTTCCAACTCCTCCAAAGACGGCGGCGCGATAAAAATCAGCACTGCGTCGGGGCGTTTCTCCCGCACCTGAAATGCTCCATTGGGTTCAATATCCAAAAGCACATCTCCCTGCGCCAGTTTTTCTTCCAACTGGGCTTTCGGCGTACCGTAATAATTTTTCATATGGTTGTCATATTCCAAAAACGCATCTTCGGCTATCATTTCCTCAAAGCGTTCTTTGGTGACAAAATAATAACTCACGCCCTCTTGCTCCCCCTCTCGGGGGGGGCGAGTAGTGGCAGATACGGAAAAGCGGATATTGCCGTGGGCGTTCATCACCCGAGAAAGCACCGTGCTTTTTCCCACACCGGAAGCACCGGAAATTATAAATAATCTTCCTTTACGCATGTTCCGCCTCCACTTGGGTGCTTTCTCCGCTTTCCAAACGACCTTGTAACATCTGCGGGGTGAGCGCAGATAATATCACATGGTCGGTATCCATCAAAATCACAGACTTTGTCTTCCGTCCGTAAGAAGCATCCACCAACATACCACGGTCGCGAGCCTCCTGCACCACACGCTTAATGGGTGCAGAATCCGGATCTACCATGGCCAAAATACGACCGGCAGAAACCAAACTTCCAAAACCAATGTTTATCAGTTTCATACTTGCCTCACTCTATGTTCTGGGTTTGTTCCCGAATCTTTTCCAGTTCTGCCTTAATGTCCACCACAATGCGGGCCAACTTCACATCGGTACATTTGGAACCGATGGTATTGGTTTCTCGGTTCATTTCCTGCAGCAGAAAATCCAACTTGCGACCGACCGCACCGCCACCGGTGAGCATGGTATTCATTTGTTCCAAATGGCTGCGCAGACGGACAGTTTCCTCGTCCACCGCAACTTTGTCGGCAAAGATTGCCGCCTCGGTCAAAATTCGGCTCTCGTCAATGGCAGTATTGGCAAGGACTTCTTTGAGTTTGTTTTCCAAGCGGGTGCGGTAATCCACCACGGTTTGGGCATTTCCCTGCTCCACCTGCGCAACAAATTCCAAAATAGTGTTGCCACGGCTCCGCAAGTCCTGATCCAAAGCCTGTCCCTCTGTGGTGCGCATAGCATCATAGGCGGTCAGGGCATTGGCTACGACACATAGCAAATCTTTTTGCAGTTGTTCCTCGTCAACCTCTGGCCGTTCCATAGTAAATACCTCAGGCAGACGGGACACCGTTGAAACACTGATGTCATCTTTCACGCCAAAGTCTCTCACCATTTGGCGCATTGCTTGCAAATAACCGTCCAAGACAGAGGCATTGAGGCTAATCTTTGCCTCATCTGCCCCCTCACTGCGCATAGAGATGTAAACATCCACCTTGCCCCGAGATACCGATTGCTTCACCGCCTGCTTTACCGCATCCTCTGCAAAGGATACGGCTCTGGGCAGGCGTACAGAGCAATCTAAATAGCGGTTATTAACAGAACGCACCTCAACGGTGAACTCTCTTCCATTTACTGTTTCCACGGCTCGGCCGTAGCCGGTCATACTTTTTATCAAGGTCATTATCCCCTTTTTCTCATTTTACTTCTCACGCAGGGTTGCCGTGACATTGTAAATACCAACTGCACCGACGCCGTCGATATCAATGGTAATTTCGGCCTTTACCGTTGCCGTACCAACCTGCTCATCGGCAAAGTCCACGGTAACCTTAATATCCGATGCTTCCACTTTTTGCAACCGAGATTTCGGACCCCGCACCTGAATTTCCAAGCGCTGGGTGATGAAATCCACATTCAGGCCTTCCGGCACATTAACACCTTGAATTTGGGTAACCGTCAGAACCTTTGTTCCCAAATTGGGGAACTGGATATTGACCATTGCCGCCTGCAAACCGGTTTCGTTGGTGACTCCCTCCGGCAATTTAATGGGCAGAGTTAAGGTCTTGTCGCCGGAAATTTCCGCAAGGTTAATCGTGCCCAATTCCAAACTGTCCATATTTTCCAAAATCGAATTCGGTCCGGATACACGGATTGTTTTGGGTTCAATGGTAATCTTGGCGGTTTCTTGGGTTGCGCCGCCACCGTTTATCACATTCACCGCCAAGGCAATTTCCTTCACACGAAGTATTTTCAATGTCAGGGAAACAGCGTTCACATTGGTGGTTACCAGAGCGGCATCCACCGGCTCGCCCTTGGCGTTGCACAAACTATACCGGAACTGCTCACTGATGCTCTCTGTGCGGTTATTCAAATTCACATCAACCCGTGCCATTGCAATTTGGTCCACGACAGATTTGGGGCCAATCACGGAGATTTTTTCGTAATCCAGCGTTTTATTTTCCTTATCCGCCATATATTCCTCGGACAAAGTGCCGGTATACTGAATATCCACGGGAACTTCTTTCGTGACACGCTGTTCCACCATCACCGTAATGGTACTGGGGGTTCGGCTGAGTACCGTAATGGCATTGTTGGGGACATCGCCGGGAAAATACGGGACCAACGTCAAGGTATGCGTTCCGGTTTCACCGATGCGGGACACATCCGCAGAAACCGTGATATTGGAATTATTGAGTTTATTTAAGTCTGTACGGTTTCCCTCTAAGTGCAAGGAAACCTTAGGTAATTCCGTGGTGGTAATCATAAGACCACGCTCTTGCAGAATAATCTCACTTTGAATGGTCACGGGAATATTGTTGTAATGCTTATCGGAATTGGGGCTGACCACCGTGACCACATACAGCCACAGCGCCAGCGCAACACCGACGGAAAGAAGAGCAGGAAGTACTTTGTTTTTCATATTACTTACCTCCCTTTTCCTTCTTTTGCAATTTTTGCCGTAACTTCAGCACAAGATTTTCCTCTTGTGGGGTTTCCTCGGGACACAGTTCGTTACGCAGAAGTTTTTCCAGCGTTTGGGGGGCTAAGTGACGCTTCAGTACACCGCCCACCGCCGCAGAAATCGCGCCGGTCTCTTCTGAAACTACCACAACCACCGCATCGGACACCTCGCTGATACCCACCGCCGCGCGGTGGCGTGTGCCCAAATCTGCGCTCAAGCGGTTGCTCTCGGAGAGGGGCAAAACACAGCCCGCCGCCGCCACACGACCGTCGCAGACAATCATCGCACCATCGTGCAAAGACGCTCTGGGGAAAAACACATTGCGAATGAGTTGCTCAGAGAGTTGACCGTCGATAATGGTACCGGTCTTAAAATATTCTTCCAAACGACTACGACGGGCAAATACAATCAGCGCGCCGATCTTCTCACGGCCCATAATTTCGCAAGCCATCACCGTCTGATTGATGATGGGAATCGTTTCCTGCTCCGGCCGATCTACACCTAAGAAGGTTTTGAGTTTGATATGGCTGACATGGTCTAACATCCGGCGCAGTTCCGGCTGAAACAGCACCACAATAGCAATCAAACCAACCGCCAAAAGTTGGCTGAGAATGAAGTTTAGCGTATGCAATTGCAAGGCCTCTGTCAGCCAAGAAACCACAATCACCGCCACGACAACCCAAGCAATTCTTGATGTTCCGGTGGAGCGGAAAATGGGCAACAGTTTATAAATTAGAAACGCAACAATTAAAATATCCAAAACATCCGTAAAGTGTACTACAGGGAGTTGTTCCAGTAAGGATTGCAGGTAACTCATATCCGCTTAAACCTCCATTTCTCCAGCGCTTTTGTGCTACTGGCATACCTAACCTATTATCTATCCTATTATAGCGGAATTTGGACGGTATAGCAATAGGAATTCCAAAAATTTTTCATTTGTTCACGATTTCTTCTACCGTTTTGCACAGTATCTTGGTCTGGTTCACGCTGGCATCATGCCCGAAACTGACCCGCACAGTGCCGGTTTCCAATGTTCCGGCGCTTTCGTGGGCCAACGGCGCGCAATGAAGTCCCGCCCGTACCGCAATCCCCTTGCGTGCCAACCTTTCTGCAAATTCCTCACAATCCATAGTCGGAACAAAACTCACCGTGCCGGATTGGTGTTCTCCCCCAAATACCTGCAAGCCCATTTTTTTCAAGTTTCGGGCACAAAGTTCCGCCTGCTTATGCTCTTTTTGAAAAATCTCAGGCAATCCTTTTTTTAGCACATAGGACACCCCCGCTTCCAAACCGGCAATTCCGGGCACATTGAGCGTACCGGCTTCCAATCTGTCCGGAAGGAAATCCGGCATTTCCTGCATAATGGAGTTGCTACCCGTCCCTCCGCGCATAAGCGGTTCTCCACCGTTTTTGCAAAGCAAAACCCCGGTTCCCTGCGGCCCGAGAAGTCCTTTGTGTCCGGGCATTGCAACAAAATCCGCGCCTAAATTCTTCATAGACAATGGCAGTACCCCCGCGCCTTGGGCGGCATCTATGATAAACGGCACACCGTATTGCTGGCAAAGCGACGCCATTTGTTCCGTTGGCAAAATATACCCAAACACATTGGAACACTGGGTAAAAACCGCCACATCCACCCCTTGTTGTAGTACTTTTTCCCACTGGCGCAAGGTATCTTCCCAATCGAAAAGTTTCCTGCCCGCTATCGTTATTTTCGCCCCAATGGCGTGAAGGGGGCGGGTAACGGCATTGTGTTCAAAGCCAGTAATCGCAACACGGTCACCGGCTTTTATCAAAGATTGGATAGCAATATTCAGGCTATGGGTGCAGTTGCTTGTAAAAACCACCTGCTCGACATCACAATCAAACAGTTCCCCCACCCGCTTGCGACAGCGAAGGACCGTTTTGGCGGCATTCATAGAAAGAGAATAACCGCCCCGACCGGGATTTGCGCAGGTGAACACTCCCCGACGCACCGCATCGGCAACCGCCAAGGGCTTGTGGAAAGATGTTGCGCCATTGTCCAAATAAATCACAACGCCATCTCCTCTACCGTGTCATTTTCCCCCAACAGATAGACTTTTCGATAAGAAATTCCGCTCTTTTTCAGCAATTCCACGCAAGCCTGCCCCTCGTGTAATTTTACCTGCAAGCCATAGCCACAGCCCTGATGCTCCATCCATCGGGGCGTTCTTCGGATGTTACAAACAAAACCCGACCGCCGAAGCAACTGCTCTGCCCGTTGGGCAGGAGTTACCGAGCGGAAGGTTATAAAACAAAATTGCATAAAAAAACCTCCCGGGCTAATTTATGCCCGAGAGGGTTGAACTGTGTCGAATTATTCTTCCAAAAGGCAGACGGCGTGGCAGGCCATACCTTCGCCGGCGCCGGTAAACCCTAAATGTTCCTCGGTGGTGGCTTTAACATTCACACGGTCTGAAGAAATGCCCAAACAGTTTGCAATATTTTCCTGCATTTGAGGAATATAGTCCTTTAATTTCGGCTTTTGGGCAATCATCGTCACATCGATATTGCCAACCCGATAGCCTTTTTCGCTGATTTTCTGTCCGACAACAGACAGCAATTTTCCGGAATTTGCGTCCTTATAGGCGGGGTCTGTATCGGGAAAATGCTTACCGATATCCCCCAAGCCTGCCGCCCCTAACAGCGCATCGGAAACTGCGTGAAAAAGCACATCCGCATCCGAATGACCTAAAAGACCCAATTCATACGGGATTTTCACGCCGCCTAATATCAAATTTCTGCCTTGCACCAATCGATGCACATCATAACCGTGTCCAATTCTCACTGTTCTTCCTCCAAGATAAGTTGGGCAATTTTCAAATCCATCGGGGTGGTGATTTTGATATTCCGCTCGTCCCCTTCCACGATTTTCACAGACATTCCCATATTTTCCACCGCAGAACAATCGTCGGTAATGGCTGTGCCGTCCTTGCGAGCCTTTGCCAAGGCGCCTTGCAACAAATCCAAATCGAAAACTTGGGGGGTCTGAATCGCCTGCAAACGGCTTCTGTCCGGCGTTGCGGAAACGATTCCGCCGGTGACCACCTTGACGGTATCTTTCACGGGAATTCCCGGGGCCGCCGCGCCGTAGGAATGGGCCGCCCGCACAGTGCGGTCAATCACCTGCCAAGAAACAAGGGGTCTTGCACCATCCTGAACTGCCACCAAATTCACATTTTTGGAAAGGGCGTTTAACCCCGCCTGCACAGAAGCCGGACGATCTGCGCCGCCGACTACCACAGCCTGCACTTTGGAAAAACCGGAACACAAACCGGCAATTTTCTCAAGCAAATCCTCTCGGGTCACAATCACAATTTCCCGAATAGAATCACAATGATGGAAAGTGCGTACCGTGCGCAAAATCATCGGTTCACCGTTTATGGGCGCCATCACCTTGTCAATACCGCCCATTCGGGATGCGTTGCCTGCCGCCACAATCACTGCGCCACAGTATTTTAAAGGCAAAGCCTTTCTGATACGCTTGGAAAAAACCTCAATTTTCATTGTTACAACCCCATTATCAGCGTCTTGAAATATTTGCCCCGTTCCATAAAGTTTTTAAACTGGTCAAAGGCGGCAGAGGCAGGACTCATCAACACCACATCGCCGGCTTTTGCGCTTTGCGCAGATTGTAAAACAGCATCGGTAAAGTCTTTGCAATCCACAATTTCCGGAAAACCGACTTTGTAATTGGGGGCATTTTCAACCGCTTTTCGGATTTGTTCTGCGGTTGCGCCGTTGACGAACACTGTCTTCGCATGGGCGCAAATTTCCGGACCTAACACATCATAGGGAATGTGCTTATCGTAGCCGCCGGCAATCAGCAGCACTTTTTCAGGGAAACTTTTTAGGCCCGCAATGGTACGGCTGGGGGACGATGCGATGGAATCGTTATAATATCTTACCCCGTCTTTTACCCGCACCAACTCGATGCGATGCTCGACGCCACCGAAGGTTTTGGCAACTTTGCGGATGGTTTCGTCATCTACAAGCCCCTCCACCGCCAAAATTGCCGCCATATAGTTTTCTACATTATGCTCACCGGGAAGCAAAATATCCTGCTTGTCGAGTACCTTTACGCCATCTCGGCAGATAGAATCCCCCATAAGGCAAACACCGTTATCGGTTTTGCCAAGTCGGGAAAAGTAGCGGGTTTCGCCGTTTCCGACCAGTACCTTTGTCAAATTGTTGTCCGCATTGACAATCAACTTATCCTCGTCAGATTGGAAGTTAAAAATATTCTTTTTCGCGTCCACATATTCCTGCATATCCTTGTGGACATCCAAATGATTGGGGGCAAGGTTGGTTACCACGGCGATGTGGGCGCTATGGGTCATATCCATCAGTTGGAAGGAACTTAGTTCCACAACCGCATAATCCTCATGCCCAATTTGGTCGCAAATCGGAAGCAAGGGCGTGCCGATATTGCCCCCTAACCACACGGTTTTTCCCGAGGCTTTCAGCATTTCGGAAATTAGGGTTGTAGTGGTGGTTTTTCCGTCAGAGCCGGTAACGGCTATGATTTTGCAAGGACAAAGTTCGAAAAACGCTTCCATCTCACTGGTGATTTTGGAGCCCTTTTCCCCAAGCGCAAGCAGCGCCGGATTGTGGGGGTGCATACCGGGGGTGCGGAATACCAAGTCCGCCTCTAAGTTATCCAAATAGGTATCCCCAAGTTGCAAGTTGCAACCCATTTTCTCCAGTTCTAAAACTTCCGCATCCAGTTTTTCCCGGGGGGTTTTGTCGCAACCGGTGACCAAACAACCGTGATTTAACAGCAGACGAACCAAGGGACGGTTGCTGACACCCAGCCCCAAAACGGCAATCTTCTTGCCCTGAAGACTATTAAAATACACATCAAACTGTGGTTTCATAAGCACACCTCAAAATCGAACTCTTGTATATAGTATAGCGGTTTTCAAAAGATTTTGCAAGATGTTTGACAATTCGCTTTGAGTAGAGTAAAATATCTCTGCAACCAAGTTGAACAGTCGCGGCTGATACCCGAAAGGGTTTAGGTGAGGAAAGTCCGGGCTCCACAGGGTAAGGATAACGGGTAACGCCCGCCGGGGGTGACCCCAGGACAAGTGCAACAGAGATATACCGCTATGCCTCAGAGTTCCCCTATATGGGCGAACCGACGATAGTAAGGGTGAAAAGGTGGGGTAAGAGCCCACCCGGCCTATGGAGACATAGGTTTTACGATGTAAACTCTATCCGGAGCAACACCGTGGGAGAACATATGGTGAACCCGACCGTTCTCAGGAGGTGGCTTGATTTGGCGAGCAATTGCCAAACTAGATAGATGACTGTTTTAAACAGAACCCGGCTTACAGACTTGTGTTGTATCTATAAAAAACACCGCTCATATGAGCGTTGTTTTTTTGATTGCTTTTATGCGGTAGGTTGGGGTTTCCCCCAACCTACTTTCGTTACATTAAGCAGGAGTGTCCATATCGGTGCCTTCGGGATTAGCAGCATTGCCATCGCCGTTGCCACCTTATTCATTGGACACGGTGGGCTTCAATACGCCATCCACAAAATTGTAGGATTCTCCATCAATTACAGAGATAACGCCTTTGCAATTGTCGCCGGAGCAGGTCACATTGGTGTTCAAGAGGTCACCATTTGCGAGACCGGCTGTACCGGTCCATGCTTCATCCACATTCAGGACACCGGAATCGGAGATGGCGAATCTACGGGCGGAAACACTATCAAACAGGTTGATCATACCGCATCCCAAAGTGATGCTATCGTCGTGATAGGTATTACCATAGAAGTTCACAATGGCATTGGAAGCAGCCAAAGTAATACCGTGGGCATTATCGCCGATGAAAGCGCAATCATAGATATTTGTGGTACCACCATAGAGGTGTGCTGCAGGCAGCGCAGCCGTATTACGAATGATGCCACCGCCGAAAATGTTCATTGTCGCACCGTAACGATTGATCACAGAACCAAGGGTTAAGGTCAAGGTCTTACCGTTGGTGTTCAAACAAACATCAACTACAACATCTTTTGCTCTTCCAAGATAGTTTTCCTCATCGGTGGTTAAGTCATCTGCCAAATAGAAGTGGCGATGGGTGCCCTTGCTGGTATCTAATGTGCCCATAGTGGATTTCAGGGCTTCCCAAGTTGCAAATGCATCACACTTCTCACAGTAGGTAAAGGCATACGCAGGATTGAATTCCTTCTTCAGTGCCAATCTGCCGTTTTCATTGTAGACGCGGCCATAGCCTTCCACAATCAGTTCGCCTTCGAAATCGCCTGCGGCAACTGCATTGGCTTCCGCAATCGCGCCGTCAGTGCCCAGCAGACCGTCGGCCAACTTCACGGTTGCCTTGCCCTTCCAATCCGCCGGAATATTCAACTTGCCCGTACCACCAAGGTTGATACGATCTGCCTTGGCATTGTCGTGCAATGTGATGTTACCGGAGTGTACGGTTACCGTATCTGTTAGATGCGTATCGCCATAAACATGGATTTTCGCGTAAACACTACCGCTACTAATGGCTCCCGACTGCTCGGAAAGATAGGAACCGTCATAGAGATTTAAGGTGCAACCGAAGGGATACAGCGCAGGCTTATCTTTTCCGGTAGCCTTAATTGTACCGCCACCGAAAACATTTAGTTCGGTGTTACGAGAGATATAGACATAACCGTTGGTCAAGGTCAAGGTGTTACCATTGGTGTTCAGACAAATCTTCTTAACACCGTCGGCAGCAGTATAAAGATACTTCGCTTCAGCACTTTCCACGTCGCCAGCCAGATAATAGTGGTGAGAAGCCACGGTGTGATCCAAATCGCCCTGTTCCGCTTTCAAAGCGGTCCAAGCAAAGAAGTTCTTACATACCGGGCAGTATTCCACTTTTGCGCCGGTGCAGTTTACAGTCAGTTCACCGGTTGCGGCGCTGTCATGACTCAAACGGGCCAAGTCCGTGCCGGGCAGGGTCACAGTTGCCTTGCCGGTCCAGTCAGCGTTGGTGCTCAACTTACCCCTGTCTGCGGCAAAGGTGATGGCGTCCACATTGGTGGCCTCTCTGAGCACAACTTGGGCTTGAGCAGTGTTCCCCAACAAAATGCTTTCAATGTTTGCGTTACGGATGGTTACGCCGCGGCTTGCGGAAATAACAGCATACTCTGTTGCGTCTCCTACAGGCTCATAAGTATATGTACCGCCGTAAATATTCACCGTACCGCCGCCGGCGTTAATACCATAGTGGTTGACGGTCTGATTGTTTCTGTTATCAAATACGATTTTGCCGTTTTCGCCGCCGATCAGGTTCATATGGCCGGCATCCACAACAATTTTCCGGCCGGTGGTCAGAGTCTTGCCGTTTAAGTGCAAGCACAATTTATTTGCAGCGTTTGTCTTAAGATAAAACAGCAACTTCGCTGTACCGGCATCGTCAAAATTGTCAGCCAAGTAATAGTGGTGGGATTCACCGTCTTCGATATTGGACGCAGTTTCCGCTGTCAGCGCGGTCCACAAAACGGGCTCGCCCTTACAAGCGTCGCAGTATGCGTAGCCGCCGCAAGCCGCGGGATCAAACACGCCTTCCACGGGATCTGGATAGTCAATTACCAAAGCGCCGTCTTGGCCCTTCAAAGGCTCGCCGGTTCCCTCCAAGGTCAATGTGCCGGTAAATGCGCCGGCTACGGTTGCGTTGGTTGTGGGGATCACGCCGTTAACCATAGCAACACCGTTGAGGTATACGATAGACTTGCCGGACCAGCCGTCCTGAACTGCCATCTTACCGCTGGCTTGGATTTCCAAGAGGTCCACACGGGAGTCGCCATACAGATTTACAACGCCCTGGGACATGGCAACACGCTCAACTCTAGCGCCGGCATACAGATTGAAAACTGCAGAACCGGAACTGGAAACAATGGCATTCTTGGCGTCGGATGTAATGGTACAATCATACACATTGGTGGTAGACCAAACCGCATTCACCGCTTCCTTCGCCATGGCGTGGATAGTACCGCCGCCGAAAATGTTAATGGTAGCGCCACTTGCATTCCAGAGCCTACCCGCTGTTAATGTCAAAGTCTTACCGTTGGTGTTGAAACAAACATCGCTATCCTTGGTTCTTGCCAAATACTTATCAACATCGGTAGACAGATTGTCAGCCAAATACACATGGTGATGGGCAACGGTATCGTCCAGCACAGTGTCGGCTGCCAATGCAGTCCAAGCAAAGAAACCGTCACAAACTTCACAGTAATTCTTTGCGTTTGCAGGGTTGAAGGTCTTATCCAAAACCAACTGGCTGCTCTCATACTTCAGAGGCTCACCAGTAGACAGCGCCAATTTGCCGGAGAACGCACCGTTGGCAACAACACGACTTTCCACAACACCATCGGCAAAGGAGTCTGCGGGCAGCGCGATATTTGCGCTACCGGTCCAGTTTGTATCCACCGTAACCTTGCCATGGGTGCCGACAAAGGAAATATTCTCTATATTGGTTGCTTCTCTGAGAAGGACCTGCGCATTTGCCGTGTCGGACAAGATGATGCCGCCGTTAATGGTCGCGCCTCTGAGGGTAAGACCGCGAGAGGTTGCCACAACTGCCTTTTTGGTCTGTCCTTCTTCCACAGAATAGGAATAGGTACCGCCGTAAATATTCACCGTACCGCCAGTGGCGTTGATGCCGTCAAAGTTTCTTCCGTGCGGGTTGGTGAATACAATCTTGCCGTCTTCGCCGCCAATGATATTCAAATGACCGGACTCTACCGTAATCTTACGGCAAGTGGTCAATGTGTAACCATTGAGGTTCAAGCACAGTTTATTACTGCCCGATGCAGGGGTCTTCATGTAAATAAACTGCTGATAGTTTTGGGTGTCCGTCACATCACTTGCCAAATAATAGTGATGCGATGCGCCGTCTGCAATGGTAACGCCGTTGGTTGTGATCGGGGTCCACTTAACCTTTTCGCCACCGCAGATTACGCAGTAACCCATTCCATTGCTATCCAAAGCAAAATCAACCTTGCTCAAGGTCAGGGTTGCCGGGACACAGTACTGATAGTCCTGCGCAGTGATCTTCACTTCGCCAACAAGGTTCTTGTTGAAGGTCAGGGTGCTCTGCGTCCAGTCTTCCTTATTGGGGGTAAAGGTTGCTACATCCAAACCGGTTTCCACAGAAACAGCATTGGCGTAGAAAGATTCACTGTTAACACCCAAGCCATAGGGATCGTATTGGCTAGTGTGCGTAAACAAATCGCCAAGTTTCACAATGGAACCGGGCACATAAGTAGCGTCGTAGGATACAGGCGCGAACTTATTCACGTTGACACGCTCTTGACCTTCTGTAATGGTTACGCCGGTAACACCGTGCTCATCCTTATTGGATACCGTAACATTACGAATGCCGTATACACGTCCGCCATTACGGCCGGCATACAGATTCCAGAAGGGTAGATAAACTGCCTGATAATTTTCCTTTTCAGTATGATCGTGGTTACAAGTTGCCACGCCATCTACGATTTTGATGTCATCATTGGGAACACGGCTGAACTTGAAGTCCTGCTCTTTGTTGCAGTAACTGGGGTTGCCGTTTTTCACAAACTCACAGTAGTAATGTGCGTTTTCAGAGAAGTCAACGGTACAATCTACGGTTGTAATGCCGGAGATATCGACAGTTTCCATACCATTGACATATTTCAATTTACGGATACCGCCAACCAGCATGCCCGAACCACGGTACACATAGTACTGGTAGTTACCGCAAACATCGTTGAAAACATCCAATTTTGCACCGACATGGCACTTTTCAAGAAGAACCGATGTGTTCTCTCTCATACCTGCCAAAATACCGGCGCACATTCCATCATATGTACCCCAAAGGGCAGCAATTGTAGTGGTGTTATCCACAGTGATATTGCGGAAAGTCAAATTAGAGGGCTTGCCGTCATAATTATCAGTATATCCAACAACACCGGCAGCAGAATTGTTATAGACACCGACATAACTGTTGACTACATTGATGTTTTCAAAGGTTGCTTCACCTGCTGCACAGGCCGCTACACAGCCGGTAGGTGCATATTCGCCGTCACAATAGAAATTGTCAATGGTCAGGTTCTTAACGCTACCTTCGTAGACATCGCCGAAGAAGCCCATACCGGCTCTCCAGTAACCCTTATCGTAATCGCCATCCATATCCCAAGTGCGCTGATGGATATTGTTAATGGTGTGGCCGTTGCCGTTGAAATGGCCGTTAAAGCCGCCGCCAAATGTATACCAAGTTTCACCGGCTACATTCGTACCTGCGCCCTTCTTCCAATAACCAACGGGATACCAAACCTTGTGGTGCTCATCTTGGGTGATTTCGTGGCCATTGAAGTATTCAAACACAATGTCAGAAATCAAGGTGAAGGTTACACCGGCAAAATCGTCTTGGGGATAAGTGGTTGCACTGTTGATGGTGGGATAATCCTTGTCACCGCTGACAATCTTGTTCAAGCCGGCCATTTGGTCAGCATTACGGATTTCATAACTCTTGGCATACTCATTATTGATATACCAAGAGGTATCGATATTGCCTTGCCAATAGTTGTTGGTATCGGAAATTGCATACACAGTAGAGAAGGTTGCCATATGCAGAGTCAATTCGCCGTCCAAAGAGTACTTGTACTGGTTGTGGGCGGTGAATTCCTGATTCACGGGCAGAAGTTCCATCTCTTTTGCTTCGCCATTTTCCACGTGGTAAGTCTTATAGTTGCCCAAGTTCATATTCTCAGGCAGGATTTTGGCCATATTGATGGTCAAAGGCACAGTGTTTTCCGCTGAAATACCTTCCACATGGACATCCACGGGGGTAATCGCCTGATTGGTATCCAACATCACGTCGATGTCAGCGCGCTCCAGAGGGGTAACCTTCAGGGTCAAGCCCTCTGCGCCCTCTGCCAATGCAGTACCGGCTGCCACGGTGACAGAAATACCGCTCTCGGAAACAGTCAGGGTTTCTGCGACCTTGCCGTTTTCTACCTTGACCGGCAGGGGCATTGTAATCTCACCGGAAATGCCGGGGATAATACTACCGTCGCCATAGGCCTTGGCATTGGGGATGTCCCAAGCGTCCATAACCGTTGCATAGGCCTTATACATAGCGGCCACGGCGCTTCTCTGGGAAGCAAACAAATTGTTCCAAATTTCGTCTACCGCTTCCACCAAAGATTTTAGGCTGTAAGAAACGGTTGCGCCAAAGACATAACCATCTGCAGTCTTTAAGTAGGCTCTGCCGAAGATTTCCATATCCGCATTGCGGGTGTTTCTCTTGTCAGAGTTTTCGGGCTTCAAGACATTCGTCAATAGCGTGCCAGATGCCGCAGCATTGGCGCCTTCGCCTGCCTTGAAATCGCTAAAATGCGAGTAACCGCAGTTTTTCAGACCGGAAGTGGGCTCGCCTGCAACACTCAGGGCTACACCGTAAGTATCCACTAGGTCTGCAACCTTTTCGTCACCAGCAAAGCGGCTGGTGTAGTACACACCGGCTACATCGGTACGAAGGGTCATAGAATAAATTTCCAGATTCACGCGGTGGAAAGAAATCCCCGCATCCTCTGTCACCTGCATATAGCCGTCGGCAGCAACGATGTTGCCTTCCACTACGCCGGTGATTTTGCCGTAAACGCCGTCGGCTACAGAGTAGTCGTCGGTTGCACTGTCCTTACAGTACAGTGTGCCACCGGAAACAGTGACATTTGTAACTGTATGGCCGTTTAAGTCTAGCTAGGTATCCTCGGCGATCACCAGATCAGCCTTGTCTTCCTCCAAGACAATTGTACCGGCAACGGTTTCCGGTGTGACTTGGCCAGAAACATTTCCTTGGTTGTCGGCAACATCGGCAAAAACTGCCAGATTTACCGCACCGCAAAGAATTGCCAGTGTGCATAGGATTGCTAAAAATCTACGCATAACAAAAACTCCTTTTTGTTTAATTACATATCTGAAAATATAGCACAATCCCCATATATTGTCAAATTAACCAAACCTTGGTTTGGTGAAAATAACGAATCGTTTCTTTGTGAATGTGTCTAATCAAATTGCGTGGTTTTAATATTTCAGTATCGATTGCATTAAATCCCCATTGATTTCAAATTGTAAACATTTTAAAAATAAATTATTTTTTTAAATATTTGGAACATATTTCTACGAATTTTTCTTCCAAAAAACGGTTTTTTTCAATAATTCTTTCCCGGTAGATAAACATCCGCACATTGCGGACATTGTCCGTTGTTTTGCAAACATGTGGCGGATGACTTGCTTTCCGTTCACTTGTTTAGTATAATAAGCGAGAAATTTGTCGAAAGGTTTGCAAAATCTATGAAACGGCTCTTTGCGCTAATTCTATGCCTTGTGCTTCTTCCTTCGTTTCCGGTTGCGTTTGCTGAAGAAACGGTAACCGTAGAAAAAGAAGTTCTACTCTCCGGCCTTTATGAAGCAGATATCGCGTCTGTGCAAAAGGCGCTAACCCTTGGACTCATAACCAGCGAGGAATTAACCAAATATTATTTGTCGCGGATTGAGGCTTATAACGAGCCCTACAACTGCTTCATTACCCTTTGCGATAACGCCTTGGAAGTGGCGAAACAGCGGGATGAAGAACGAAAAGCAGGGAATGCCCAAGGGCTTTTGTTCGGCATTCCCATTGTGATTAAGGACAATATGAATTTGGAAGGCTTTCACACCACCAACGGCTATTTTAAAAAAGACAGCCAAATTGCAAAAGAAAATGCCGATGTGGTACAAGCCTTTGTGGATGCCGGTGCGATTATCGTTGCCAAAACCAACATGAGCACTGCGGCGCAAGACGCCCTATGTTCCAAAAGCCAAGTAGCCGGCGAAACCAAAAACGCCTACAATCCCACCCTCGCTTCCGGCGGTTCTTCCGGTGGCTCTGCTGTGGCAACTTCCCTAAATTTTGCGGTTGCCTCTTTAGGCACGGACACCAATTCTTCTTTGCGAATTCCGGCGGCGCTGAACGGCTGTGTTTCTCTGCGTCCTACCTTTGGTCTTTTGTCCCGAGAAGGCATCAAACGATTAAACAGCACCCGAGATACCGCCGGCGCGATTACCCGAACTGTCCAAGACCAAGCCATTATGTTGGATGTGCTGACCGGCGGTGAGTTCAATTACACGCAAAACTTAAATCCCGATGCGCTGAATGGCCTTCGCATCGGCATTTTAGAGGAACTAACCTACCCCACTCGGAAAAATTATCAACGCACCGAGAAGAACATTGACCAAGAGGTCTCGCAGGCTTTTGCCCAAGCAGTCGAGGAACTGGAAGAAGCCGGCGCACAAATCGTCGAAGTTTCTATTCCCAATCTATTTTCTCTGTCCAATCGCACTTTTTCCAGCGGAAATAAGGCATACAAGGATGATTTGTATGCTGCTTTTACAGATGCGTTGCAAGCATATAATGTTTCCGCCGTAATGTATCCCAGTTACTTAACCGCCCCCATTCGTTCCGGAAAAGATGAAAATGGGAAAAACTGGAATCCCAAAACCCAAGTAAACCTAAACAACTGCCGTACTCTCTCCCCCAGCGCAGGATTGCCGGAAATTTCAATTCCCATCGGCGTCCATTCCAGAGGGGCCGGTATCGGAATGGAAATTGCCGCGCCGAAAAACAGTGAGCAGTTACTTTTGGATATTGCCTATGCTTATACGGAAAAGTATAACCACAGAGTAATTCCCAAAGGCGCGCCGGATGCCCACGCTGACTACAACAGAGGTTCGCTGGAATGGGTATTGGACGATTATCTGTTGCGCTTAGAGCAGAGTCAAAACCCAACCACAGTTCAGGAAGAAACCACAACAGTTACCGAAACAGCAACCGTCCCCGCAACAACGCCGGTATCAACCCCTGCAACAATCCCCCAATCCTTTGTGCTTTACTTGGCAATCGGTGTCACCCTTGCCTTTGTTCTGCTGATTGTTATCCTTGTGATGATACAACGCAAAAAACACCAAAAAGAAGAAAAAGAGAATTTGCCGACTTCTGTTTAAACAAAAAAGCAGATACCCAAAAGGGTATCTGCTTTTTGGCATATACTACACATTTTGATACAATGCAACGCAGTTTCGCCCAGCGTTGCATTCGTTAAACGGCTGTCTCGCATAGCAAAAGAGCGTGATCACTGCCTGCTGCGATAGCTTCATCAAATTGATACTCCATTCTCTCAATTTTAATATGATTCTTCACAAATAGGAAATCATATCTGACATTGCCTTTTCTGCGAATATGGTGCGAGGTTGTCAGTGGTAGCCCTTCCTCACATTCCGTGATACGGTTTGCAGCGACATAGCTATCCAGCAGACCGATTTTTGCAATCGTTTCGAAGAAGATTTTTGCGCCAGGGCCATTGTCGTAGAAACGCATTTGGCCGATGTCCCAATGATCGAATCTAGGCTCATTTGCATCAATACCGATTACATCCGGGTGATATGTATCAATAAACTCTGAAAATGTATCAAACTGAACAGACTTAGCTTTCTTGTAATCGCAGCCTGTGATAGAGTGGAGAGTTAGCAGTTTATATTGGGTGCCGTTCAAATCAATGGTGGCATACATTGTTCTGTCAGGGAATAGGCTTCTCTCAATAACACCGACATCTTTGATGATTGCCTCCTTGCTAACAATGATCAAAACCCCTAATTTCCGTGCACCTGAATCATAATTGCTTGGCTTACGATAGTCTAACGAATATAATAAGTGATAGTTTTGTCCCAAAGCAGTGCGAATATGCTCATACGCATGAGGTTTTACTTCCTGCAACATAACGCAGATTTCGTCAGAAAGCAGTGATAATAGATATTCGATTTTGGGCGCTGTATCGCCTGAATAACTTAAGTTCCAGCCAATTATTCGCATTGGAACATCCTCCCTGTATGCAACAATTAATTATAGAATCCTTATCGGATTATTTGTTTGCTGAAATTGTACCACAAAATTGTATTATTCACAACAAAGAAAAAATACCTACCGTAGAAGATACGATTGTATCAAGCTACGGTAGGTATTATGGTGCCGGGTGTCCTGTTGCGGTGCCCGGGGTGCGCCTTGCCGTCGGTGCGGCTGCGTTGCACACCGACCGCTGCCACTCGCTCAGGTCGCTTCATCTGCCACCGGCAGCGCTCCCCTCGCTCCCCGGACTCTCACCTGCGGTTCGAGTCCGACCGGTACAAAGAATAAATCCCATAGTGAATGTATCATTCACTATGGGATTTATTGGTGCCGGTGGCCGGACTCGAACCGGCACGATGTCGCCATCGGTGGATTTTGAGTCCACTACGTCTACCAATTCCATCACACCGGCAGGCACTGGAATAGTATACTACATCTTTTTAAAAATATCAAGTAGAAATTTAACTTTTTTTATATTTTTTTATTCTTTATCCCAAACGGGTTTGGGTGCGGTACAAATCTGCGTATACGCCACCCTTTTCCAGCAGTTCTTCGTGGGTCCCGCACTCGGTAATCACACCATCGGCAATGGATATAATCCGGCTGGCGGAACGAATGGTGGACAATCGGTGGGCAATAATCAACGTAGTTCTGCCTTGGGACAGCGTATCAAAAGCCCGCTGAATTTTGGCTTCTGTGACGGAGTCCAACGCAGAGGTCGCTTCATCCAAAATGAGGATAGGCGGGTTTTTCAAGAAAATGCGGGCAATGGCCACTCTCTGCTTTTGTCCGCCGGAGAGCAGCGTGCCCCGCTCACCCACATAGGTTTGGAAGCCCTTCGGCATTGCCAAAATATCTTCATAGATTTCCGCCTTCTTGGCCGCTTCGATTACCTCTTCTTCCGTGGCATCGGGTTTGCCGTAACGGATGTTTTCCAAAATCGTATCGGCAAACAAAAACACATCCTGCTGGACAATGCCGATATTCTTGTGGATAGATCGCTGGGTGACATCCCGCACATCGTGTCCGTCAATGGCAATGCTGCCGCCGGACACTTCATAGAACCGCGGGATGAGTTGACATAGGGTGGTTTTACCGCCGCCGGAAGGACCCACAATGGCAATGGTCTCACCGGATGCAATTTCCAAACTCACATCTTTTAAAACAGCCAAATCCCCTTCATAAGCGAAGGACACATTCTTCACAGAAATCTTACCCTGCACATTTTCCAAATCCGGCGCATTTTCCTTATCTCGGAAGGTAGGCTCGGTACGCATCAGCGCCACAAACCGATTTAATCCTGCAAAGCCATTGGCAAACAGTTCGGAAAATGTGGATAATTTTCGCATCGGGTTAATAAAACTGGTCACATATAAGGTAAAGGTCAGCAAGTCCCGATAGTCCATTTGCTTCTGCATCACCAAGTAACCGCCATAGCCGATAACCACCACATTCAAACTGGTGAGCCAAAATTCCAAAGACGCGAAAAACAGACCCATCGCCTTATGAAAATGCCGTTTGGAATTTTTAAACAAATCGTTGGCGGCGCGGAAACGGCCAGTTTCCAAATCTTCATTGGCAAAGGCTTTTGCTGTGCGAATTCCCGTCAGGCTGGACTCAATTTCCCCATTGATATGCCCAACCTTTTCCTTGACCGCAACAGATGCCCGAGACATATTCTTGCGCATCGCAAATACCGTAATCAAAAATACTGGTATCAACAGCGTCACCACCAGCGCCAACCGCCACTGAATAAATCCCATCACGCTCAGCGCGCCGATAATGGTGAGCACAGATGTTACCACATCCTCCGGACCGTGGTGGGCAAGTTCTGTCAATTCAAATAAGTCGGTGGTCAACCGGCTCATGAGTTGGGGGGTGCGATTGCTGTCATAAAAATCATAGTTGAGTTCCTGCATATGGCGAAACAAATCTGCCCGAATATCCGCTTCCACCCGAATGCCAAAGGTATGGCCGAAATAACTGACAATATAATTTAAAACCGCCCGCAGAAAATAGCAAATCAGCATAACGCCCATTACCGTGTAAAACACGCCGAACAGATTGTTCGGCAGCATATCATATAGGGCGCTTCGGGTCACCAAGGGAAATGCCAAATCCACACCGGCTATCAGCATGGCGCAAAGCATATCCACCAAAAACAACTTTTTATGTCGGGTAAAATACGAAAGAAATATCCGCAGAGGGGATTTTCTTTGATAATCCTTTTCCGTCATTTTCCTCACCTCATCATTCTTTCTTTTATTATACACCAAAAAGAGCCAAGTTGCAAACATTTGCAACTTGGCTCTAAAATTATAGTAATTCTTCTTTCACAAACACCAAGGCGGATTTTCCATTCATCTGCACTTGGATATGCGTGCCCTCGTAAATTTTTCCGGTATTTACCTCCACATAACGGGCTTTTTCCGGAAGTTCGATTTCACCGGCATAATCCACATTGGAAAACACACCGAAAATTCGGTTATCGCCATACACCGTAAATCCTTCCGGTGCGTACAGCCGAACACCGGCTTGGCGCAAAATTTCCCGCTGTTCATTTTCCGGCATACGGGGTTTTAGATTGATAATATGCATCCTGCCGTTGACGATTTTGCTTGCCACCAACTGCTTGTCCGTTGTCCGAAGCATCGGTAATTTCTCAGACGAATATTCCTCCAACTCGAAACCGGTATGCTTGGTCACATTCTGCAAATCAAAAGTTTCGCCCCAAATGCCGAAGGCATAGTTAAACATCAAGGTGGTGTCCTCGGCAAATTTCAGCGTCTCCAAGAAATTCTCCGGAACGCATACATCCAAAGCGAAAACAATCAACTTATACTGCTGTAAATCAATTTCCTGCAAATCCGCCATGCGGTATATGTCCACCAACGCGCCGGTCATACGGGTGCGTGTACCAAAGGACATTTGGAAACCGGAAAAAGCCTCTTGATTCACACCCATCCGGTAAAGGCTGTTTTCATCCACTACCATCAGCACATCGCTAATAGACTTATGGGGAACTTTACGCACCTTTTGACTCACCTGATATATATTTTCCACCAGTTGCATAATTTCAGGGGAATCGTACCAGCCACCACCCAAATCCATCCACCAGAAGCCGGAATCGTGGGAAATATTTTTACAAGCCTCCCGCCAAAGCGCCGCATTGGTCTGCTCCAAATTTTCCGCACCTGCCAAAACGCCGGTCTTGTTCGGCTCTAAATGGGTTCGGCAGTCCGTCTCGTCTACCCAAATCTTCTTCCGGTTCACCGACTGCACCGCAGACATCTCACCGGAAGGCTCGCCGGCTCTGCGCATATGGTATTGGAAGGGCGCTGCCAAAAAATCCACATAAGGGGAATTCAGCATTTGGTCCATGGCCAAGTGACCGGCATAATTAGAGTTTCGTACATATACGTGGTAGCCGTAAAAAGTACCTACCAATTTTTCAGCATCTCTGTCCTTAACGATTTTACCGAAATATTCAATGGCGTCCGCCACATTCCTGGAAAGGAACTCCTCATAGTCAATGATGATGACATCTTCCGGTTTGCCACGGAATAAGTCCTTTAATGTGTTGGTGTTGCTATAACGGGCGTAGGCAGAGGGCAGGCAAACCGTATCTCTGGTAATTTCCGGTTGCATCCACTTTTCCGCCAGTACTTCCCGACTTCCGTATTTCTCCATACCATAGTCATAGAACTGGCGCAGAGCCTCAATGCCGTAATCACCGTATCGGGCAGATTCTCTGCCCCAATGCAGGTTCTCACCGCTGGGACCGAAGCAGATATGATAGCCCACCACTCTGTCGGCATACTTTCCGTTTTCAATATGTTCCATCAATTTTTCCAGCGCAACACCTGCATCATGCCGCCACTGAGGGGAAGAGATACTCTGCAAACTAATCACACCGTTTAAGTTCGGACGGCCGTCCTCATTGGCGTATCTGCCGTTTGCGCTTTCGTAACCCAAAAGGTCCTGCTTCAGCGTGCCAACCAAACTTGCAATTTCTTCCGGATCTCTGGGGCCGTTTTCATACAAGAAAACGTGTTCCGGATACTTCCGACACCAATCCAGAGGAACATTAAACTTCACGCGGGGCAAATAATAACTATCCTGACACGCAGAAAAAAAGCTATCCAAAGTTCTGTCCGTCATAGTATAGTCATAGGTATCATTGCCTACCCAACCGGAATGCAAAATAGAACTATGTATATTGACCCCGATTTTTTCAAAGTCCCGATGGTACTTTTCAAATGCGGTAAAATCTCTATCCCAATCAGAGGGTCTCCCCTGCTCATCAGGTATCGTAGGATCATCACAAAATCCCAATCTGGACCAAAAAATCGGTTTTTCTTTTAGTTCTATAATGTCCATATTTGCGCATCTCCTTTTCGTCAATTGCTTTTGGAAGTTAAAAAAATTATACACTATAAAAATAACAAATGCAAGTTTATTCTTGGTATGTTATAATAGAAAAAAAGGATGTGAACAGATGGAAATTCTATGGCAAGACCAAAACCTTGCAGTTTGTATCAAACCGGTGGGGCTGGACAGCGAACACGAACTGCCGGAAAAACTGAAGGAACAATTAGGGGGCGAAATGTATCCCCTGCACCGGTTGGACAAAAATGTGGGTGGTGTGATGGTGTACGCCCGCAACAAGAAAACTGCCGGTATGCTGTCCCAAGCAATTCAACAAGGTCTGATGATAAAAGAATATGTGGCGCAAGTTCACGGAGATGTGCCGGAATTTGGAGATTGGGAAGACTTGCTTTTCAAAGATTCCAAGCGGAACAAAGTCTTCATTGTAGACAAAAAGCGAACCGGCGTCAAAAAGGCTCGGCTGGAATTTCGTCGGCTTGCAACCGGTCTTGTGCGAATACGGCTACACACCGGAAGAAGCCATCAAATTCGTGTGCAATTTGCTTCCCGAGGTTTCCCTTTGGTGGGCGACCACAAATACGGCGCAAGAGACGATGCCCCTGCACCGATGCTGTATTCCTGCTGTATCACCCTCCCTTATCAAGGACAAACTGTCACATTTTCCCATATGCCCCCTTGGGGAAAGGAGTAAATTATGGATTTAGAAAATTTGAAATTTAATTACGGTTGCGCTTCCTGCGGCTACAAAAAAACAGAACCCAACAAACCTTTAGGTAGCATTCCCGTGAGTCGAATTATTGAAAAATTGGACGAGCATTTTTCCCGAAACGATTTACCGGAAGCCGGTCGGCTTTTGGACTACTGGCGAAAAGAGGCCGTCTCTCTCAGGGATACCCGAGGGGAACTGACTTTGGTCAGCGAACAAATCGGTTATTTCCGAAAAACAAATGAAAAAGAAAAGGCGTTGGATGCCGTTTCCCGAGCATTGGCACTGATTGGACAAAACCCCGAGCATGTTTCCTTCGGTACAATTTTGCTCAATGCCGCCACCACATTAAAGGCTTTCGGCAAAACCGAAGAGGCTATGCCCCTTTACGACCAAGCCTATAAAATCTATCAAAACCACTTGGATGAAAAAGATGTGCTTTTTGCCGGCTTCTATAATAATTTCGGCTTAGCGCTTTCCGATTTAGGGCGTTATCCGGAAGCGGAAACCGCCTATCAAAAGGCACTGGAAATTGTGCTTTCCCAAGAAGAAAGTCAGTTAGACGGCGCGGTCACTTATCTCAATATGGCCCATATGTACCCCTACTGGGACGAAAAAACTGCCCAAGATATTAAATCCTGCCTTCAAAAAGCGCAGGAAATTTTAGAAAATCCCAATCAAGTCAAAAACGGCTACTATGCCTTTGTGCTATCCAAATGTGCCCCCTCTTTCCGCGAGTTCAGCAAGGCAGATGTGGCGCAGAGAATGGAAAAATTGTCGGAGGAAATTTATGCAGGGAATTGAACTTTGTAAAGCATATTACGAAACATACGGTAAACCTATGCTCCAACAGCAGTTTGGGGAATATTTGTCCCGTATCGCAGTAGGTCTTGTGGGGGAAGGCTCGGAGTGCTTGGGCTACGATGACGAAATCTCCCAAGACCACGATTTTGAACCGGGGTTCTGCCTTTGGATTACCCGCGAGGATGAGCGAGTTTTCGGTTTTCCCTTAGAACGGGCATACGCAAAACTTACCAAAACTTTCCAAGGTTTTACCAGAGCGCCTTTGTCCCCCGTTGGCGGAAATCGTCATGGCGTGCAAATCATCGAGGATTTCTATGAAAATTTCCTCGGAACACCTTCTCTGCCGGACACCTATGGCGCGTGGTTTTCCATTCCCTCTGCCACTTTGCGCACCGTGGTCAGCGGTGAAGTTTGGCAAGACAATTTGGGGCAATTTTCCGCCATTCGCACCCAACTGCAACAAGGTTATCCCGAGGATGTGCGGTTAAAAAAATTAGCCGCCCACACCATTATGATGAACCAAGCGGGACAGCACAACCTGAGCCGGTGTCTTGCTCGGGATGAAATGGGCGGCGCGCAACTTTGCGTTGCCGAATTTGTCCGTCACGCCATCTCTGCCATCTACCTGCTCAATAATACCTATGAGCCTTTCTATAAATGGGCATATCGGGGCATGCGGGAACTGCCGATATTATGGGAACTGGAAAGTGCGTTAACTTCCCTACCCTTGTCCGACAACCCCGAAGCACTGGTGGCAGAAATTGCCCATAGTTTTGCCGTTACCTACCGCGAACAAGGCATTTCCGATTCCCAAAGCGATGCTCTCTGCACCCACGCCTACGCCATTATGAATAAGATTTCCGATGCCCATATCCGGAATATGCATGTCATGGACGGCATCTAAAGGTCATAAAAAAGAGGCTGTAATTACAGCCTCTTTTTTTATTGTACCGTCAGTTTTTCCCGCTCGCGGTTTGCCGCGTTCAAAACAAAGTGGAAACTGACCATAATCACCAGCATAATCACAGCCAAGGTATACAGCACCGGACTATAAGTTCCAAAGATGTCAAAAATGAAGTTTGCCACCGGTGTACCCAAAGCAAAGCCTGCCGTATTAATAGACACACAAATACCCATTACTTTGGCAAATTCCTTTTCGCCAAACAAATCTGCCGCAATCAAAGGTACCATAACCGTTTCCAAAGGCAAAGCAAAGGGGAAGCATACGCCCCAAACCACAGCCAACACTCTGCCAACCGCAGAAGAACCGGCCAGCGCCAAAGTCAAGAAAGAAATAATACCCAGCGTTTCGCATACAATCAAAGTCTTCCGCAGGCCCAACTTATCATAACTAAAGCCTGCAAGGAATTTAGAACCGCAGAGCACAACCGATTGGATGCTCAGCACCATTGCCACATAACCCTTATCCACCCCCACATCCATCAAGTGTGTCGCAGAAATACCGTTGACACCTTGCAGTGCCGTGCCGGTCAAGAAAATACAAATTGCCGCCACATAAGCGTAAGGCTTTTTCATAACTTCCTTCAGCGTCATACCGATCCAAGAATTGGCAGGGGCTTTTTTCTTGCCGGGAACTGTATCAGAAGCCTCTTTGGGCTCTTTGACAAAAATGGTCACCACAACGCCAACTGCGGCCAGTAAAATTGCCACTAGGAAATAAGCATTCCGATAACCAAACAGATTGCCCTCTTCGTAGATCATGGGGGTAATCAATTGGGCTGCCAACGCACCGCCTAAACCATTGGCGCACAGCGCCAAACCGGTAATCGTACCGCGCTTTTTCGGACACCAGCGACCCACAAGATAACTGACCATTGTGGTGGTTGTCCAAGACAGACCGATTCCCAAGAAAGTACCGCCCAAATAGAACATCGGCAAAGTAGATGCCGTAGCGTACAGCAGTGTGGAAATAATCAAGCTTATAAAACCCGCCGCCACCAATTTTTTAGCGCCCAGTTTTGCAATCAATGCGCCAAAAAAAAGATTGACTACTGCCGTTGACACATAACGGAAACTGTCGTTAAACGAAAACAAACTCCGCTTAATGCCCAGCGCTTCGGTAATCGCACCTAAGTACAAACTTTTGTTGCTGCTGCAGAATCCCAAGCAGACAAAAATCATACAAAAGCAAGCCACAATCACACCGATTGCCGTGTATTTTCTTCTCTTGATTTCCTTCTCTTCCATAATTCTCTCCCTTTCTCCTGAAAACCCTTTTTCTATCCAAAACGCAAAAAGAGACTATGGTCTTGGCCATAGTCCCTTCGCTTATTCGCTTGTGGGGCGCATGGTCGGAAATAGAATAACTTCTCGTATACTATCCGAATTGGTGAGCATCATAACACAACGGTCAATACCGATGCCCATACCACCTGTTGGAGGCATACCGTATTCCATCGCATTGAGGAAGTCCTCATCCAGCATTTCGGTTTCGTCATCGCCGCGCTCACGCTGTTCCACCTGTTTCATAAAGCGGGCTCTTTGGTCGATGGGGTCATTGAGTTCTGAGTAGGCATTGCCCATTTCGGAATGACACATAAAGACCTCAAAACGCTCTGTCAAGCGAGTATCCAAAGGACTACGCTTGGTCAGAGGACTGACCTCAACGGGGTACATTGTGATAAAGGTGGGCTGAATCAAATGCTCCTCAACCTTCTGGTCGAAGCATGCATACAACGCATTGCCCCAAGTCTTTTCTGCGGCATCGGAAAGTTCCACGCCCTTGGCCTTAGCGGCAGCCACCGCTTCGGCATCGTCGGAAATTACGTCAAAATCAATGCCCACATACTCGCGGACGGCTTCCACCATGGTCATACGACGCCAACCGGGAGTCAAATCCAATTTTTGACCCATCCACTCGACTTCATAAGTACCCAAAATTTCCTTGGCCGCACCGGAAATAATCCCCTCGGCAATGTCCATCATATCGTGAAAATCCGCATAAGCCTGATACAACTCAACAGAAGTAAATTCCGGATTGTGCTTGGGATCCATACCCTCATTGCGAAAGATACGGCCAATTTCATACACCCGATCCATACCGCCGATAATCAGCCGCTTCAGGGGCAGTTCGGTAGCGATACGCATATACATATCAATGTCCAGCGTATTGTGGTGGGTAATAAAAGGACGGGCAGAAGCGCCACCGGCAATGGTGTTCAGCACGGGGGTTTCCACTTCGATATAACCCATATTATCCAAGTAATTGCGCATAAACTTGATAAACTGAGAGCGAATCACGAAGTTGCGCTTCACCTCAGGATTCACCATCAAGTCCACATAACGCTGACGGAAACGGATTTCCTTATCGGTCAAGCCGTGGAATTTTTCGGGCAGAGGCAATAAAGACTTGGAAAGCAAAGTAATTTCCTTGGCGCGGACGGAAATTTCCTCGGTCTTGGTCTTAAAAACCTCACCGGAAACACCCACGATGTCGCCAATATCATACTTTTTGAAATAAGCAAAGGCTTCTTCGCCCAGTTCGTCGATTTTCACGAACAACTGAATACGGCCTGCAGTATCCTGCAAATCGCAGAAAGACACCTTGCCCATACCCCGCTTACTCATCAGACGACCGGCCAAACGGACAGTTTTGCCCTCAAAAGCCTCATAATTTTCCTTAATTTGGACAGAATTGCTGTCAAAATCAAACTTAGTCTCTACAAAGGGGTCCCGGCCCTCAGCCTGCAGAGCGGTCAGTTTATCACGGCGAATCTGCGCCTGCTCGGAAACGGGAAGTTCCGCCTGCGGTTCAAACTTTGCCATAATTAGCCCTCCCGGGTGATGGAGATAACCTTCATCTCGTAAGAGCCGTTAGGGGCAATGACAGTAAACTTCTCACCGGCAGCCTTGCCCACAACTGCGCGACCGAAGGGAGAGTCATCGGAGAGTTTGAATTCCATGGGATTAGCTTCCTGAGAACCGGTGATGCGATACTCAGTCTGTGCGCCGGTGGACAGATTTTCCACCAAAACCTTACAGCCCAAACCAACACGGCCGGATGCCTCGTTTTCGTCCTCAATAATCACTGCGTGGGACAGAATATCCTCAATTTCCGCAATACGGCCATAGAGTTTTGCCTGCTCATTCTTGGCGGCATCGTACTCGGAGTTTTCGGACAAGTCACCATAGGAACGGGCTTCTGCAATCATTGCAGCGATTTCCCGCTCGCGAGTGGTTTTCAAATAGTTCAGTTCCTTTTCCAGTTCGCCTAAACGCAGAGCGGTAATCTTAAATTCCTTTGCCATATTCAAAAATCCTTTCTTGGGTATAAATTTCCATAGGTCAATATATTATATAGAAAAAATACAGCATAGTCAAGGTTTTTTCCAAACTTTCCATCAGAATATGCAGAACATAACCACACCAATTTCGTTCCAAGTTGTTGGTGTTAAGCAAAAGGCCCTTCGCTGTCGCTCAGGATGACACGATAGATTGCAAAAAATCGGTGGTCATTACGACCACCGATTTTTTATTTGGTTAGATTTCATTTTTCACATTGAGAAGTACCCAATCTTCCATCGCGGATTGGAAGGCTCTGTACAGTTCTATCAGTGCAGTTTGTTGCTCGGGTGTTAAATCTGCCCAATCTGCATCCGCCTGCTCTACCTGCTCACGGAAACTGCGATTTACACACTCGCCGTAAATATAGCCGCCGGCAGTTTGTATGTAGGGTCTGCCGTATACCTGCATATCTGCATTGCAGGCATTTCGGATTTCTGTGTTGCTAGATTTCAAAATGTTCCGCAGCAAAGTGCTAGGTACATTCTTGCCTGTTTTAAAGGTTTCAAATCTAGAGTATCCGCAACCAGCCCTGCCGATTTCCGGTGTAACTTCCAATTTTGCCGTATTTTCCATCTGCAACGGTATAATCGTCGGTTTGGCTATCTAAGAATGTTGTTGTACCGGAAGTTGCGGTCACAGATGCAATATCAAAGCCACTGAGGTCAATGACCACATCTTTGGAAATTTCTACACTTTTTGCATCTGCCAAAAATCTTTTTTCATATTTTTACTCCAAATTTTAAAATAGCGGTGGTTAGGATACCACCGCTATTTTAAGGTCCTAATTAGTAGGCGACGCCCCAGTAAATCATCTTCTTAGCAGGCTTGCCACAGATGGGACAAGTGTCGCCAAGGCTCTCTTGGGCAAAGGGCATACAACGAGAAGACATTCCGGCTTCTTCCTTCATCTTCAGTTCGCAATCCAACTCTCCACACCACATTGTCTTGATGAAACCGCCGTTCTCTTCCTGCAATTTCTTTGCTTCTTCCAAAGAATGGGCTTCATAGATATGCTCAGTAAGGTTCTTCTTTGCCTTTTCAAACATACCCTGATGGACCAACTCCAACTGCTGCGCAACCGCAGTTTCCAAATCAGTCAAGTTGACCACAATCTTCTCGCCGTCGTTACGACGCACCAGCACACACTGGCCGTTTTCCAAATCTCGAGGGCCACATTCCACGCGAAGAGGAACGCCCTTCATTTCGTACTCGGCGCACTTCCAACCCATAGAGTTGTCCGAATCGTCCAACTTTACACGGATACCGGCTGCTACCAAACGGTCTTTGAGTTCGTTTGCCTTTTCCAAAACACCGGGCTTATGCTGGGCAATGGGCAGAATAATTGCCTGAATGGGCGCAACCTTAGGGGGCAAAACCAAGCCGTTATTGTCGCCGTGGGTCATAATGATACCGCCAATCAAGCGGGTAGAAACGCCCCAAGATGTTTCGTGGGGGTTGGCCTTTTGATTAGTCTTATCCGTAAATTCAATGCCGAAAGCCTTGGCGAAACCGTCACCAAAATAGTGGGAAGTACCGGCCTGCAAAGCCTTACGGTCGTGCATCATACACTCAATCGTATAAGTAGCCTCTGCGCCGTTGAACTTTTCCTTCTCGGTCTTTTGTCCCCGGGTAACGGGCATAGCCAGCACATTTTCACAGAAGTCCGCATAGACATTGAGCATCGTCTCGGTAAAGTCCTTGGCTTCTTCGGCGGTGGCGTGGATGGTGTGACCCTCCTGCCACAAGAACTCTCTGTGACGCAGGAACGGACGGCTGGTTTTTTCCCAACGAAGCACACTGCACCACTGGTTGTACTTCATAGGCAACTGGCGGTGGGTCTGCAGAACATTTGCAAAATGCTCACAGAAGACGGTCTCGGAAGTGGGACGGATGCAGTACCGCTCCTCCAGTTTTTCACTGCCACCCATGGTAACCCAAGCGCACTCGGGAGCAAAGCCGACAACATGGTCCTTTTCCTTTTGCAACAAACTTTCCGGAATCAAAAGGGGCATATACACATTCTCAACGCCCTGCTTTTTAAATTCCTTATCCATAATATTTTGGATATTCTCCCAAATCGCATAGCCATAGGGGCGGTAAATAAACACGCCTTTAATGGAAGAATAGTCAATTAGTTGTGCCTTTTTGCACACATCGGTAAACCACTGGGCAAAGTCTACCTCCATATCGGTAATTTGCTCAACTTTTTTCTCGTTTGCCATTTATTTTCATCCTCTCGGTGGTATTTTCCTAACTGATATTGTATCATATATGTCAAGCATTTCATAGGATGAAACAAAGTTTTTGGCTTAGCGGGAGGCTATTATGACGCAAGTGACATTGACACTGGAACCGGAAGTGGTTCTTTTTTATGCAAAAGTTGCCCAAAGCATCGGTTTATCCTTGGAAACCGTGTTGCAAGATGCGCTATTCAAACTGGCCGGAGAGTTATCCTTGGAGGCACTAAAACCCTAATTTTATCGTTGTATTTTATAAAAATATCTGCTACACTGTCAAAAGAATGTAACATTTACCGACGGTTTGCAGGCTGAGGGCATCCTACCTGGTGGCTTGAAGGTTTAGCGAAAAGCCAAGTACTTATACGAACAATCGGAAGCAGTTCTCAAATATGCACAAGACACCCGCGGATTTAGCGACGACCAAATTATCCGTGCCTTGGCCGCCGAAGCCGCTATGGAACATCATTTGGGTCTGACCTGCGACCCCATTTGCGGATTGGTGCAAATCCCTTGCATTGAGCGCAACGCCGTTGCCGCTATGCGGGCTATGAATGCTTGTAATTTAAGTTTCTTCCTCACCGGCTCTTGAAATATCAGTTACGATATGGTCTGCCGCGCTATGCACGAGACCGGCATCAACCTAAACCACCGCTTCCGTGAAACCATTGAAGGTGGCTTGGCAAAAATCTACGCAAGAAACAAGCATAAATAAACTTTCAGCCGGACACGCGTCCGGCTGATTTGTTGTCTTGCAAAATATAGAAAGATAGTGTAAAATACACAATAGGAAACAGACATCAGAAGTATTTCCCTACTCTTCCCGAGGCCCGGAAGTGGCTGGAAGAATCCAAGAACCCAACACCCGACGAAATTACCGTGAACGGTACAAGCAGAAAGATTGGCGAGCCGGTCCACCTAAAACTCAACAAAGCTACCGGACCATTCCGCTGACAAACCGTGCCTACGAGATTCTGAAAACCATCTATGATAATCGAGAAAACCATTGAAAATAAAGGAGATATGAGTATATATGAAATTAGGTATCGTGGGACTGCCCAATGTGGGCAAGTCTACTTTGTTTAATGCCATCACCAACGCAGGCGTGCCTGCGGACAACTATGCCTTCTGCACCATTGACCCCAATGTGGGTGTGGTATCTGTGCCGGATGAGCGGTTAGATTGGCTGGCAGAATTACACAACCCCAAGAAACTCACCCCTGCGGTCATTGAGTTTGTGGACATTGCCGGTCTTGTAAAGGGTGCTTCCAAGGGTGAAGGTTTGGGCAACAAGTTCCTTTCCAACATCCGCACCACCGATGCCATTGTCCATGTGGTTCGTTGCTTCGAGGACGGCAACGTGACCCACGTGGAAGGTAGTACCGACCCCTTGCGTGACATTGAAATTATCAACCTTGAGTTGGTAATGGCAGATATTGAAATGGTGGAGCGTCGCATTGACAAGGCACAAAAGGCCATGAAGGGTGGCGACAAGAAGTTTGCCCGAGAAGCGGATTTGTTCACAGAACTTTTGGCACACCTCAACGCCGGCAAATTGGCTCGCACCTTTGATGGAAGTGAAGACGATATGGCGCTGATCGCCACCTCGGATTTACTGACCCTGAAAAAGACCATTTATGTTGCCAACTTGGCTGAAAACGAAGTCAATCAGCCGGAAGAAAACCGGCACTATATGGCTGTGAAGGCGCTGGCAGAGGAAGAAGGCAGTCAACTCATTCCCATTTGTGCCAAGTTGGAAGCCGATATTGCCGAACTGGACGATCCCGAGGAAAAGGCAATGTTTATGGAAGAACTGGGAGTCGCCGAATCCGGCTTGGACCGTCTGATTAAAAGTTCCTATGCTCTGCTAGGTCTGATTTCCTTCTTGACTGCCGGCAGCGACGAATGCCGTGCTTGGACCATTAAAAACGGCACAAAAGCACCCCAAGCCGCCGGTAAAATCCACACTGACTTCGAGCGTGGTTTTATTCGCGCAGAAGTCATCGCATTCCAAGATATGAAGGATTGCGGCACTATGGCAAATGCCAAGAGCAAAGGCTTGGTGCGTAGCGAAGGCAAAGAATATGTGATGAAGGACGGCGACATTGTCAACTTCTTGTTCAATGTATAAACAAAACCGCCGGAGAATTTCTTCTCCGGCGGTTATTTTATTTTTCAATCAACTTTGCATTTTGCAAGAGTTTTCTCAAGCAATCTATATCTCTATCCGTGCTGAGATAACTTCTGCCACTTAGGGGCAGTTGTACCAACTCCTCGTGTCTTGCAACAAGAAGGTTTTCCCCGCCTAATTCTTTTTCGTAACACAAGTCTTCCGGCGCGCCGTCAAGTTGCATTGTGCCTGCGCCCTCGGTGTGCCACAAAACAGCATAACTTTTTTCCTTTCGGCAGAAAGTAAACGCCCGAATACGCGCATCGGTAGTTTCCACCGCATCGTAGGCAACCAATTCATATTCCCCTTGTTCGTTAATCAGAAGAATATGCTCCTGCCTTGTATCCTTCAGTTTTGTCTTTTGTTCATCCGTGAGCCATCCGGAAATGCGCACGTCTTCCCATCGGCGCAAGGCTTCCAAGGTGTCTTCCGTCCGTGCGGACAGACCGAATTTTTCCAAGTTGCCAATCATCGTATAGGGGCAATCCCATGCGGCGGCACGGCTGGCGCCATACTCAAAATGGTCCGGTTGGGTATCCGGTCGGAATCCCCACCAGCCGAAGTTGACACGGGTAAAATCCTTACGCATACGGGATGCTTCCTCAGCAGGGTACTGGGCAATGCGCATTTTAAATTCGCTCATTGGGAACACATCGAAAGCATTGCCACCGCTCAGTATATGCCAACTGAAATGGCTTCGAGCCGCCCCCTCGGCAAACAGCGGTTTGGGGTTCAATTTTTGATACACCCGCAACTGAGCGTTGGGAATGTGGAATTCAAAAGGCTGATTTGTGCCCTCAGAACCATCAAAATAAACAAATTCAAATCCGCAAGCATAAGTTTCTGCCAAAATATCCGCAATTTCATCCTGCAAGTCCGTGTTTTGGTCCAGATATGCAGAAATTGCAAAGTACTCGGAAACATCCAAAATACCGCCCCAAGTGCCTAAAGTATGGGGTGTTGCAACCGTATCCCATGCGCCACGCTTACAACCGGTAAAAGCGTAAGGCGGTTCGGTGGTATAATCCTCATAGGAAATCAGTTCACCGCCAAATTGCAAGATTCTCGCATCCTCCGTGCGGGTGCATCCGGCAGGGTTTTGGCAGACAAAAACTGTATCGTCGGTTTCTAATAAATCTTTTGCAAGATTAAAGCGTTGTTTGAGATTTAAACGGTGATCTGCCACCGGTGTTACATACTTACTCTTCAAGCCAATATGGGTATGCAGGAAATGTAGACCGGGGATAATGCCGGCGGCCTTGATTTTATCCAACATTTCCTTTAAACTCTTTGCTCCCTCAGGGTACTCAGGACGGTAAATATAATTGCCAAAGGTACTGTAATCCGGACTTTGGAAAATTGCCGGAATGAATATCAGCATCATCCGGAAACCGCCCAATTTCGCATATCGGATATGTTCATCCACCGTTTCAGGGGTAACCTTTGCTGTGCGGTAAATAGAATAGCCGATTTCTTTGCAACGGCGACTTTCTACGCCTTTGGGCATATCAAAATCCTGCTCTACGATTTCTACCTTATCCAAGAAACTATGGCTATCCGATACCAACAACAGCGCAGTACAACCCTGAAGTTTCACTTCCCGAAGGGCATCAGCATAGAAAATACGGTAATTTTGATACCGCACCGTGTCAATCAGGGTATGAGGGGACGATGCCAACACATTCACTGCCACATTTTCATCCCACATAACATTGAGCCAATCACCAAAGTTCTCCCGATTTTTCACAGGAAGTTGCAACAGACGGAATTCTTTAACTGGCGGTAGATCCATCTTGTGACCGTTATATTCCGCCACATCCACCTCGAAATCCACAAGGGTAAATGCTATATAAGCCGGCTTTACTTGAATTTCCACGATGGCGGTATAGGGAACCAATTCAAATCCAACAATCAGACGGTTACCCTCTCGGGTAATCCGATTAGCCTGAAAGGTAGTTTCCTTGCAAAGGTGAGACAACTTAATCTCATTGTGATAGGGACGGTCTTGGGTGACCGAAAACAAAGCCGTGGGCTCGTGCAAGTCCAGACATTCCTCCCCCGTTGCTTTATGAATTAGGCTTTTTACCACAGCGTTACCGCCAACAGTCAGCCGAAATTGGCTGTTTTCCAGAATGATATCTTCCATGCATTTCACTCCTCGGTATTGTAGTTTTCCGGTCGGGTTAGACAATGACTTCCCGCAGCCACTCCAGAGTACAGTTGACCATATGCTTGCCGGTCTCCGCGCTCGCCTCTTTTGCGCTTTCGGCAAACCACTCTGTATTTTGCGCGCAACGGGACAAATCCACATTTTCCGGCCAAGTGCCCATCATCAAACTAGTCTCCCACTTGCCCGCATGATCAAAGCCACCACACTTGACTTGCGCATCTGCGCCAATCAGAGGAAGCACCTTAATGTAGGAGAAGGGGTCTTCTCCGCCACCTAAATTCTCATAGTAATCGGCATAACTGTCGCTACCCCACCAGCCTTGGCCCAACTTGTTTTCCATAAATTCCATCGTGACCTTTTTGGCCGCCTTATGGCAAGCGATGGTCATCGGCATTAAGCCTGCGCCCTCGGTCTGATGGTGGGGAATCAAGTAGATGTTCTTGTGACCTGCGTCAATCATAGATTTAAGAACGCAGTACAAATATTCCGCATAGGCATCTTCATTGACATGGAAATGGCTGGGCTTGGGGGCGCACACGGCATAAGATGCCACGCCGTACCAAATAGGGGGGCAAACCACAATTTCCTTTTCCTTTTCCAGTTCCCGCAGACAGCCGGTCACTACCATTGTATCCGTACCGCAGGAAGCGTGGTGAGCATGATATTCCAAAGTACCGATAGGAATGATAAAAGGCACATTTCTATTCACCGCATCTTGAATATTATCATAAAACATATCAATCAGTTGCATAATTATCTCCTTTTCACAGAATCCCCGCAGAAAACTCCTGCGGGGATTCCTTTCCTAATTCAATTAGAAGTACAGTTCGGGACACAGATCGGGAATTTCGGGACTGAGAATCTGATAACCATTCTCGGTAACCGCAATACCCTTCTCCCAACGAACACCGAAGGTGTCACCGGAAATGTAAGTATCAACTTGGAAACACATATTGGGCTTGAGGTAGTAATCGGAACTGGTTTCACACCAAGGTGCTTCCACCTCGATGATGCCGGTGCCGTGAAGAGGACCGTAAACATAGTTCTCTGCAAAACCATTGTCCACAAACTTCTGATAGAAGCCCTTAGCAATGTCAGCAGCATACACGCCGGCTTTCACCTGCTGAGCAGACCAGTTGTGCATTTCACGGCAGAACTGAACAATCTCACGGCGTCGGCCGTCCAGTTTACCCAAGCAGATGGGATAACCGATGGCAGCAGAGTAGCCGTCAATCTTTGCAGACAAGTTCAACTGCACAATATCGTCCTTCTGGAATTCACGGTAGGAAGAACGGGAAATTGCGTGACGGGTAGAAGCCTCGGAGAACACATACATAGGCAAGCCTTCGTACTCAGCGCCGTTTTCATAAACTACGCGCTGTGCAACACCGACCATCTGCAGTTCGGTCATACCGGGGCGAATTTCCTTCATAACCTGCTGGGTAGCCAACTCGGCAATGCGGTAGCCCTCGCGCAAGCAAGCCAATTCGTTTTCGGACTTAATGGAACGCAATTCCACCATAATCTTGCCGGCATCAATCAATTCAGCCTTGGGGAATGCTTCGCGAATAGCGTTGTAAATAGTCACAGAGGTATCCAAGAAGGAAGCCACACCGATGCGCAGATGCTCACCAGATACACCGATGGCCTTAAACACATCGTGGAAAGTATCGGGCTTCAACTCAGGATATGCAGGGTCAGCACCCTCACGGTAAGCGGTCAAAACAAAGGTCTTGTCCAACTTATTGCGGTCTGCGCCGAACACAGCAGACTCAGGACCTACCATCAAAGCGGCATCGCCGTTGGCGGCAATTGCCACACCGGCACGCTCAAACAGAGGCCAGAAGCCGGAGAAGTAACGGGGGTTTGCATAGTCAGCCTCATTGCCGTTGACAATCAGGACATCCAACTTTTCCCGGCGCAAAATAGCAGCACAACGCTGCACTCTTTCTTTATACTCATGATCAGGGATACAAATTCTTGCCATTTTTATTTCCTCCTAAGTAATTTTGTATTATTCACAGTAACCGGCTGTGGTGTAGAAGTTAACTGCTCTGGGTTCTGCTCTGCCGTATTGGGCAACCACCGGCACAGAACTTTCCAGCATAATGGCATACTGCTCACCGAAAGATGCAGTATACCCACCGAAATCAGACTGCCGATTTGTCCGCATACAGCGAACACGCTTTGCCTTAACTACCGTTTCAAAACTGACGGGCTCTTTTTCTTCATACAAAAGGGTAATTTTAATGTTTGCATCCTCGTCAGAAACATTGGTGACAATCACAGATTCGTGACCGGGGATGACATTGATTCCCTCGGGGGGAAGTTCTGCGTCAGGAAAAATCCAGACTTTTTTACCGTAAGCCATTTTTATCCTCCTTATGCGTAATAAAAAATTTGCTCCATATCGTGATAAAATTCACTGTTCGGTGAAAACGCATATTTTTCAAAGCAGGGCTTTGTATGCGTCCACCACTGCTGGGTAATAGGGTCTTGCGCCATTTTTTCCATATCCGCATCATAGTCCTCGCCCACATACTCGAAATAGGCAAACACCATATCTTCATTGCGGAAAATAGAATAGTTTTGCAAATTACAGTCTGAAATCGTTTTCAAAACCTCGGGCCACGGATTTGCGTGCAAGGCGCAATATTCCTCGATTTTCTCTGGCTTCAAACGACCGACCTGACCGAAAAAAACTTTTTTCATAATCAGACCCCCTTCACAATATATCATATCGCGCATATACCAAAAAGTCTTGGCTGATTTTAGCATAAAATAGGACAATATTCACTTTTTAAAATATTGGTACGGCGTAATGCCTTTATGCTTTTTAAAGCAACGGATAAAGTAACTGATATCGTTAAACCCGCATAAGGCAGACACCTCCGTGACGGTATAGCGGTGCTGTTCCAAAAGAAAGCAAGCCCGCTCAATGCGATAGTCATTCACATAGTCAATGGGGGTTTTCCCCGTTGCCACCCGAAAATATTTACAGAAATATTTTGGCGACAAACCAGCCGTCCGCGCCAAATCATCCAGAGTAATCACCTCTTGATAATTACCGGAAATATATTCAATCGCCTGTTTGATTTGCCGAATCTTCCCCGGCACTTCTTTATTATGTTTTACTTGTTTCAGATATTTTTGTTGCAAAACTGTTCCGTAAAAATCGTATAGCCCGGACAGCACCAACATTTCCCAACCCTCGTTTTTATCTCGCGCCGCCGCAAATAACCGATTAGCGCACTTTAATATACCGGGCTGTTCTTTATTGAAAACATTCCGTATTTGGGAATTTTCACTTTCCAGCACATTTAAGTAATGCCGGACAATGGGCGTTTGGCGCAATAAGGTTGCCATATCAAAATCGATACATTCATAGTCGCAATTGATCGGCTCTCCCCCGTGCAAACTTCCCCCGGGAATATAACACAAGTCCCCCTCAAAAAGATACAGTTCCTCCCCATCTAAAGAAAGACGGAACTCCCCTTTTCGAATATATAACAATTCCGCCTCGCTGTGCCAGTGATAGGGCATTGTGTATCGGGGATGGCGCGCATCCACTGCGTAAAACTCCAACGGAAATGTATCAGTACCGTGGGTTCTTCGCTCAACATAACTTAAGTAGTGCATCGGCTACACCTCAAAATCGGACTTTCTTAGACAAGAACTATACGGCCAGTATAGCACCGATTTGCAGATTTTTCAACATTTTCATAATAAGTCAAAACCTCCGGCTAAGCCGGAGGCTTGATTAAGCCCTAGAAGGGCATTTTACAGACTATTGCCCCTAAAGGGGCAATGTATCTTTCTATTCTAACATTTCTGTAGACGATACTTCCCTAAATTGTCAGTTGGAATCCCTCTCTATTGTAGATGTGTGGTCGGCAAACCACTTCTACTATAATGGGGAGCTTTTTTCTTGTCTACTTTACTTCTCGCTATAAGTTATTTTTTGTCCCCCGGCAGAGCCGGGGGTTGCCTTTGGTCCTACCTATGCGAAAAGAAGCAACGGGCAAAATTGTCGTTGCTTCTTCGATTATATATGGATTGAAGTTCTTACTGTTGTTCTTTTTTCGCCTTCAGTGCAAGGTGCTCGTCGCGGGCACTCTTGCGGTCTTCTTCCTTTATGTCTCCTGCTTTAGTAAGAGCCATTTTGGTGAGGAACGGACCGACGATTTCATAAATTAAGACGGCAAACAGCGTAATGTTACGGACAATAGCGCCATCCGGGCCAAGCTCAACAGCCTTGATCGCCATACCGAGTGCAACGCCTGCCTGCGGAAGCAAAGTAATACCGAGATACTTCACAATGTTGGGATCGGATTTCGTCATTTTTGCGCTGATATTAGCACCATAGCATTTGCCGAGAGAACGGGAAATGATATAAACAATACCAACGACTACAACTGCCCACTGGGTGAATACCGAAAGGTCAAGCTCTGCACCGCTGATAACGAAAAATAAAATCAGCACTGGCGTTGTCCATCTGTCAGCTCTGTCCATAAGTTCCTCGGAAACCTCGCAAATATTGCAGAACACGGTTCCGAGCATCATGCAGGCAAGCAAGGAGGAAAAACCGATATGTATGCCTCCAACCTCAAACTTCAAGCTGGAGAGCGCAACGGTGAGCATAACAAATGTGACCGAAACCGCCATACGCTTTGAGCGAGAATGGAAATACTTTTCACAAAGGGTGAAGAGCAATCCCATCACAAAACCAAGCAATAGCGAGAGAAGAATCTCAAGCAGGGGTTCAAGGATAATGGCAAGCGGACTGACACCTGCCGCGCCCATAGATCTTGCAATACCGAAAGAGATTGCAAAAACAACCAGACCGGCTGCATCGTCAAGAGCAACAACAGGAAGGAGAACGTCTGTAACCGGCCCCTTAGCCTTGTACTGTTTGACGACCATCAGCGTGGCAGCGGGAGCTGTTGCGGTGGCAACCGATGCGAGAACGATTGCCGCCGGAATGGAGAGCGTATCGGACATTACAAAGTGAAGTGCAATCAAAACCACGTCAACTACAACTGTGGTGATCAAGGCTTGGAGTACGCCGATAACGGTTGCCTGCTTACCGATCTTTTTGAGTTGTGAGAGTCTGAACTCGTTGCCCATAGAGAATGCAATAAAGCCAAGAGCGAGGTCGGCAATAAGGCCAAAGCCTTCGATCTGCTCAGAGGTGAATCCGATGCCGGGAATACCGACTGAGCCGAGGACAAACGGTCCAATCAAAACACCGGCAATCAAGTAAGCGGTAACTGCGGGTAGCTTTACGAGCTTGGCAAGTCTTGACAAAAGCAGACCTGCAAGCAACGCGACAGATAAGCTCAAAAAGACACTTGCTGTTTGAGTCATAGAAAAATACGCCTTCTTTCATATTGATTTTGAAAACTCAGAGTAGAATCATTCAGTAGCAATGTGAGGGTATTGGCTATGCTCTCAAAAAACTGCCTATGGTTGAACTCTTTATTCAACGGCTATACATTATATCACTTTTCTCACAAAATTTCTACACTTTTTCAAAAATAGATTACCCTTTGCCAATTCTTTGCCGTGATCTGCTATGAGCAAATAAATGTATCAAGTCTGTGATATAATAGTAGAAAACAAAAGAAGGGGGTTATTATGAACAGAAAAACTAAAAAGCGGATCATTGATATAACGCTTACTGTACTGATACTTGCCGCCTCCTTTGGTCCTACCAAAACAAGAATACGGTATACCTCTTTCGAGATATACCGTATTCTTGCAGAACTGTCCTTTAGAGAACTGCTCTAAAGCAGTTCTATTTTTATGCGCAAGACAGGTCTTAACTATTTCTCATTCTGCCTAAGATACAGATAAGGCTACCTTAGTGAGTCGTAAGAATCCTTTCTGGGTTGTAATATTTTGCAAAAGTTCCTTTTCTATTGCTCAGAGTGACAATGATTTCGATGGCAAAATGTTGCAGATTTATGGATTATTTTTGGGTTTCATCTTTACCCTTAGAAAAAATTGTGGTACACTATGTAATAGTTTCTTATTAGGGGGACATTATGAAACTTCCACAGTTGCAAAAACAAAAATGGAACTATACCCTGCTGGCTTTTCTTGCGCCGTTTGTGGGTATGTGCATTGTGATGATCATTCGAGGTTTTGAGCCATTCGGTCAAACCTCTATGCTATATTCCGATATGTATCACCAGTATTATCCTTTCTTTGTGGCATACCGAAAGGCACTGTTCAGCGGGGAAAGTCTGCTGTATAGTTGGAATGTGGGTATGGGTATGGACTATTTGGGTCTTATTTCCTACTATTTGGCATCGCCTTTAAACCTTTTGAGCGTTCTTGTTCCGGAAGGTCTGTTGCTGGAATATTTTTCGTTGCTGATGCCCATTAAGTTGGGTCTGGCCGGAATGTTCTTCGCAATTTTCTTAAAAAAGGTTTTCAATAAAAATGATATTTCCATTGTTCTTTTCGGCGCTTTTTATGCGCTCTGCGCTTGGTCTATGGGATACCAGTGGAACATTATGTGGCTGGATACCTTTGCTTTGCTACCTTTGGTTGCGCTGGGCACAATTTCCCTTTTAATGGATAAAAAGTTCATTTTATATACCGTTTCTCTGTTTTTATCCGTATTTTCCAATTATTATATTGGATTGTTCACCTGCATTTTTGTAGCGCTATGCTTTTTCTGTTATGAAATCTGCCGTTGGGGCGGTTTTAAAAAATTCTTCTTCGACTTAGGTCGCATCGCGCTTTTCTCTGTGCTGGCAATCGGTATGACCGCCATTTTGGAATTACCTGCTTTTGCCGCCCTGCAGACCACATATTCCAGTGTCAACAAATTCCCCGTTGGTTTTAAACTGAATATTGCCGACGAGAACACTTGGAAAGGTCTTTTGGACGCTATGCGCCAAGTGGCTGGCAATATGAACGGCGCAATTAAGCCCAGTTTCAAAGAGGGTCTGCCCAATCTTTACTGCGGTGTTATTTCCACAATTTTGGCATTTTTATTCCTAACCTGCAAGAAAGTGAAACTGCGGGATAAAATTTGCAGTGTGTTTCTGCTTTTATTCTTTATGCTGAGTTTTATCATTCGGCAACTGGATTATATGTGGCATGGTTTTCACTTTACCAATATGATCCCCTATCGGTTCAGTTTTCTATTCAGTTTCGTTCTGCTTTATATGGCATATCGGGCTTACCTTTTGCGCAATCAATTCAAACTTTGGCAGGTGTTAGTTGCCGGCGTACTCGCAATTGGGATTGCCTTCTGTAACAACGATTTGACGAACATCATCTACTGGGCATATAACGGTGTATTTTTACTGCTGTATCTGTCCATTCTCATCTACCCTCATTTAACCAAAGTCCCCAAAAAATCTTCCTCTTGGGCAGAAAAACGGGAATATATCACAGAGCGAAAAGCCTGCCGTGCCCTTTCGGGACAACTGTTGCTTATCGTTCTGTTTATGGAACTTGCCCTGAATTTAGTCAATTTTGGCGTGAATTTTGCAGGTACCGCCGTTTCTAACTATCCAAGAGGCACTGTCTACACCAAATCCGTCATCGACTATATGCAGGAATTGGAAGCGGACACCCCCTTCTACCGTGCGGAAACAACCCACTCCCAAGTCCTAAACGACGGTGCATTAAACGGATATAACGGCGTTTCCACCTTTACCAGTTCCGCGGATGTGGACACCACAACTTTTCTCAAGGCGCTGGGCTATGGTGCAAAAGAATCCTACAATCGCTACTGTTTTGAGGAAAGTTCCCCAGTTTCAAACTTGTTTTTGAACCTCAAATATATGCTGGAACGTCAAGGAAAAGTGGAAGAAAATGATTACTTTGAAGAAGTTCAAAACTTCGGGGATGTTTACCTTCTGAAGAATAAGGCATACCTTCCCTTGGGTTTTCTCGCGGATAATCAACTGATTGAAGAAAACTTCAATACCGCTCTGGATACTTTTATGTTCCAAAACCGACTGTTCCAATCCGTTACCGGTCTTGAAGAAGATGTTTGGAGTTTTATTGACGGCAAAAACCTTTCAATATCCGGCACTTCCGTCTCGCTGACCACGCAAGATAAAAAAGGTTACTGTTCTTACCGAACAGAAGCAAGTGCCGGTGGCAAAATCGTCTACAAGTATATTGCACAGCAAGAAGGTCTCGTCTGCATAGACTTAGACCTATCTAAGAAAAATAAGTATTCCTTCTGGAAAAACGGCACAGAACTCTATAGTGAAACTTACAGCGTGCCCCAATCCCTATCTGTATGTCAGGTTGTTGCCGGTGATATTATTGAAGTTCATCTGACCTGCAATGCTGACGAAAAAGGCACAATCCGTCTACAATGCGGTGTTTTAAATGCAGATGTATTTTGGAAAGGCTATGACATTCTGAATGCGTCTACCATGAATGTGACAAAGTTTGAAAACACTTTGATTGAGGGTAATATTCAATGTAACCGTAACGGTGTACTTTACACTTCTATTCCCCAAAACGGAAATTGGAAAGCATATGTGGATGGCAGAGAAGCGCAAATCGTGGAGATTGGCGATGCTATGTTAGGCCTATTGTTGCCTGAGGGCGCTCATAGCCTGCGTTTTGTGTATCACAATCCCGCATTCGTCCTCGGCTGGAAAATCAGCCTTGCATGCCTTGTGGTCTTCCTGGGGCTTACGCTAAGTGTCTACAAACCGAAAAAGAAAGTCGGAAAATACGAACAATAAGCAAACGCCACCGACATTTATCTGAAGTAGTCAATAGTTAGTAGACACAAATTTCCTATGCCACCAGTTCTGTTCTAAACAGGACTGGTGGTTTTCCTTTTAGTTTACGAACAGGGCGGATGATGTATCTCCGGTTCCCATGCCCGCACAGGTTTTCCGGACAACACCTCTTTCACAATGCTGAGTTTTTCTTCTTTTGTCCTTATTGTGTAATGTCTCATATATGCACCCCCCTGAACTTTATAATAACATAAAAAATAATGGTAGGCACTTTCGTGTCTACCATTATTTTATCACTTCAGACATTTATCGGTGGCGTTTCTTTTACTCTTTAACAAATAAAAAAACCTCACAACCGAAGTTGTGAGGTTTTGTGTTCGCATTACCTGTCTTTCTGGGTAGACCAATGTATTGTCATGCCGTCCGCGACAGTCCGGTGGACTGTCGCAGGCATAAAAAAGACCCCCACATTTAAGTGGAGGTCTGTGTTCGCATTACCTATCTTTCTGGGTAGGCCAATGTATTGTCATGCCGTCCGCGACAGTCCGGTGGACTGTCGCAGGCATAAAAAAGACCCCCACATTTAAGCGGAGGTCTGTGTTCGCATTACCTATCTTTCTGGGTAGGCCAATGTATTGTCATGCCGTCCGCGACAGTCCGGTGGACTGTCGCAGGCATAAAAAAGACCTCCACATTTAAGTGGAGGTCTGTGTTCGCATTACCTATCTTCCCGGG
>JAZRMH010000025.1:0-21884 GCA_045647425.1 Faecousia sp. | reverse complement strand
CATCATCTCCAACTGGATCTCCCTACTCCAAAAGGAGTGATCCAGCTCCGTCACATCCCGGGTGTATTAAATAAGCATATGATACCCCGGCTCCACATTTCTGTATTTACTTAGTTTTAGTATAGCGATTATCAACTCTATTGTCAATATATTCGAGCAAAAGTTCGCAAATTGTTCATAATAGCTACTTAATTTCTGCTTGTTTCTGCAAAAATCTCCTCTGTTTACACAAACAGAGGAGATTTCGCTGTTGTTAGTACTCTAGACCATTATATATTTTTGTAAGATAATCCAGAACATGCAATGCCTCTGCGCTGACATCATTTACGCTACACAGTCTGCTAAACTCCCGGCAGAGCTGTTCCATTTGGATTTTGAGTGCTTTATGCACTCTTGGATTTCCGACGACCACAACATCCCGTTGCAGCATACGGCGAATACAATAATCCTGTTTGGACATCCCGGATAAGGCCGCCAATGCGTCGATCTCGGCGTTTTCCTCAGGAGATACCCGAACACCGATCGTCTTGCAACGCCAGCGTCCCTGCCCGTCGCGAGCCTTAGCAGACATTTTTATCACCTCCTTCCTGCAACGCATTTAAATCAGCAGCCATTTGCCGTTGCACAGTGGGAAACAGATGAGCATACCGGAAAGTAATGTCGATAGACTCATGTCCCATCCGCTCCGCGATTGCCACGGCGCTGTATCCCATATGAATCAGCAGGGATACGTGAGAATGTCGCAAATCGTGCACTCGAATTCGCTGCAATCCCATTGCCTTGCTGCCCTGTTCCATCTTGCGGTAGAGATAACTCTTGGATAGCGGGAATAAACGGTCATTGGGCTTCAGATCATACAGAGTACCTACATAATACTGAATCTCCTCCACCAGAAATTCTGGCATTTCCACCACACGGTTGCTCTTTGGTGTTTTCGGCTCGGTAATCACATCCTTACCTTTCAAATGCTGAAAGGTTTTGGTGATAGAGACCGTCTTCTTTTTAAAATCAAAATCGTCGATAGTCAAAGCCAGCGCCTCTCCCTCACGAAGACCGCACCAATAGAGCATTTGAAAATAGTAGTAACCCACCGGATCGTCCATCATATATTCCGCAAATTTCTGGTATTCCTCCCGGGTCCAGCACTTCATTTTGATGCTCTTTTCGCTGCCCATATTGCCAACTGTTCTGGCAGGGTTTTCTGCCAGCTTGTAGTAGCGGACTGCGTGGTTGAAAATAGCGCTGAGCTGATTGTGGATCGTTTTCAGATACGATTTGGAGTAGGGTGTTCCGTCCTTTGGATCGCGATAAGCAAGCATCGCATTTTGCCAAAGCATAACATCCTTTGTAGTGATTTCCCGCATAGGCTTTTTCCCGAAATACGGAACAAGCTTGGTGTCAATAATGTTGTCTTTCATGGACAGGGTACTCTCTTTTACCCGAGCACCGCGCTCTTTTCGATAAGTCTTGACAAAGGCGGCAAAGATCATATCCAGATTACCTCTTTGCCGGGCCAGGAATTCGCGCTCAAACTGCAGAGCATCCCGCTTCGTTGCAAATCCTCTTTTGGTAACCCACTTGGTTTCCCCATTCCAGTTTTTGTGCTTGATTTTGACGGTCCAGGTGTTTCTATCCTTTTCTTTATAAGTTGGCATATCCTCACCCCCCCTTATGCGATCCCACCGTAGATCTTCTTTTCAAAGTAGCTACGGCTGATGCGACCGGAAACGATGATATATCCGGCGGCCACCAACTCGTCGTTCAGACGGCGAATGATCTTGTAGGCCATAGGCACCGAAATGCCCATATACTCTGCCACATCGCTGGCTGTCAAAAATCTTTTGTCTTCCATAATGTTTCCTCCTTAATTTTTCTAGAGAAAACAAAACACCATGCAGGGCTGATAGCTCTACACGGTGCAAATCATCATATGATAGCTGAGGACTGCCTCACCAAGATACACTTTCCCTCTTGCAAAACAGTCGCAAAACAGATATAATATCCCTGCGGTGCGGGGTAATCCCGTTGTGTAGGTGCTGAACTCACCTGCGCAGGTGCATGGGAGTTGGCGCTCCCTTGCACTGCCGTTGTTTTATTTTCTATCTGTATTGTATCATATGTGTATGCATATATCAACATGGCGTTTTTCACAAATTTATGCCTATTTTATTGTGCAATTTATGTGTATGCACATATCTTTATTTTCGGTCATGCATCTGCTATACTTATTGGGAGGTGATCGCAATGGCTCAAACAGAGGCACAGCTCCGTGCAAGCAAAAAGTACCATCAAAAATATGAATATTTGCAGGCACGCGTCGCACCTGAAGAAAAAGAAGCTGTAACGGCACACGCAGAGGCCATGGGCGAATCCCTGAACTCCTTTATGCGTCGCGCATTTACAGAAACAATAGGACGCGACAAAGCATCTAAAAATTTTGATTCCAAATAATGCCGCTAACAAGGACGGAATGACAAAAGTTCTAGCAAATTCAATCAGTTCGTAGGAACAACAGTTCACAAAGGGACGCAAATACGAACCCTGCACATTGTGAGGAATATATTTGCGTTCGAAGTAATTAACCCCGCTAAGCCTTAATCGGCTTAGCGGGGTTAATTACTTTATCTGCCACACCGGAATCTTGGAAGCATCAATCGTTGTAACTGCCCTCAATCGGATCAAGCTTAATTATGGATTCCGCAAGGAGCGTAGCATTAAGTGATGCTTTCTTATTCGGGTACTTATGATAACAACTATGAAAGGATCCGTGCCGGTTGGGAACACCATCTATAACATCCATGACTGCATTACACTGAGATGTATTCGTGTTACAGATAAGAGACTGTTTGATTATGAGGTTTGCCCCTGTAATGGTGGAATGTTCATTATTATAGTAAAGTATGAAATTTGCTTCCAGTACAGGATGTTCTCCACTATCGCAAAAACGCTACAATTCTAGCGTCATAGTCATTGCTGAATGATCAGTAATTGGTATCTCTCGTGTTTCATGTACATACGAACATTCGACAAGATGTGGAGCGAGCTCCTTTGCAACAAAGCAATGGTCATACCTATAACCATCATTTGTTCTTCCAACCCAGCTGTATTCATTGGCAGATGGGTGCAGCGTACGAAAAGCATCCGTATAGCCAAAATGGTCGAAACGGTCATAAAAATCGTATTCCCATGCTAAAAAGTTCTTATATTGCGGAACATGGGAACGCTCTAAAATATTCAGATCTCCACAAATAACATAAGGTGTTTGTTGTGAGGCGCTTGTTTTTTTTAGGTGTAACAAATATTGGATGACAAAGTCTTTCTTCCTCTTGATCTTTTCTGGAGAAGAATCACGTGAGGGAACATAGAGGCCCATGATGCCAAATTCTCGTCCGTTAAAATCAACAGTTATATCTACCAATCTTGAAAAGAAAGGATCGTTTTCAGAAAAACAAGAATTGGTTCTTACAATTGGGAATCGACTTAAAACCATAACACCTAAATCACCAGTGCGTGACTTTGGAAACCAAATATTAAATTTTGTTTTCTCACCATAATTGAAAAGAGTGATCCCATCCTCTCCAAAATATTCTTCCAGGTAAAAACAGCCTTCACTCACTTTTGTTTCCGTCAATACAAAAATGTCTTCTTCGCGATTTTCCAGCCAATCGATTTGCCGCTTTGCTCGCTGCAGAGAAGGATTACCAATATTTAAAGTCATTATCTTTAACAAACCCATTGCAAGTCACCCCATTATTGAACATATTTTGTTGTAGACCTCTTCAACATTTCTTTCAAGATCTTCAATAGTATTGTTTTTGCAAACTAGATGTCGATATCCCCTGCTTGACAGAAAGTCGACAGCAGTCTTATATGCAGCAACTTCTTGCTCTCGTGTCATTCGCTCTTCGAACTTGGTCAGAAAATTTCTCTGGGATAATCTATCCGCTAGTATTTCAGGGTCGGCATACAGCATAATGCTAACATCCGGTACAATAAAATCTTGGTTTAAGGCCCACACATCTTCAATAAGTACACCATCGAAACTCTGCAATACAAGACTTGATTCTATGTAGCGATCGCTTATTACTATTTTGCCGTCGTTTAGTTCAGGCAACACAAAGTTCTGAATATGGAAATGTCTATCGCTCCATATAAGATGCGCATACGGCAAACCGCGTAGGTGTTGTTCGTTTGTTCTTACAAAGTCCCCAAACTGTGTTGGAGAGGGTTCTCTTGTTAGATATACCGGGCTGGCTTGTGAGATTTTATCGGATAATTTCTTAATAAAGGAGGATTTTCCAGCCCCATTGGGGCCGTCAATTGTAACAAAAATACCTTTTGCCATATCCTCACATCTCTCCTACAGGACACATGTCAATATCGCAACCAGAGAGGGGAAGGTTGTTTGCTATCTTGATTGCATAACAGCCTCCTCCGCAGTTATGGCATTCCGATTTTTTGTGTTGCGTACCTGTTACATAGGGAAGATGGTAATTCGTTACCTCTTTCCCAATATCCGCACCTTGAAAAACATTCCCAACAATAAAATCACTTTCCTGATACAAATCGCTTCCGCTAGAAGCAAAGACCATATACGGACATATTGCAATGTCCCCATTGCAAAAAACATACGGAATTGACCCTAATGAGCATTTTCCAAGTGGCTTGTGTTCAGCATTAGGAAAGCGAATGTATACGATTTCAAAATCCTCCGAAATGAGTGAGGAAGTCCTTTCCCTAAGAGCAATCATCTCTTCAGTTGAATACGCAAGTGGCTGTGTCTTTGTGCCACGTCCAAACGGGGACAAGGGATTCATAAGGACATAATTGGCACCGGCTTGCTTGGCAAACTGACATAGTTCAATGTACTCTCCAATCGTCGCATATTTATTAGGCGTTGTCAAGATTCCATTTAGCAATCCGAGATCTCCAAGTGTACTAATATTATGCTTAATTGTGGAAATGACCGATTTGGATGTAATCCCTCGGAATTTCCCGTGGGATTGCAATGTCATTCCATCCAAACTTACATTAAAATGAACATTATCGTAGAGGGTCAGTTGATCTGCCCATGATGGATCTATTAATGTTCCGTTTGTGCAAATACTGACCCCTATTTTGTGTTCTAGCAGTACCTGGGCAATTTCTTTCGCGTGCGGATGTGCTAGGGGTTCTCCTCCGGTCAATGTTACTTTTACCACGTTGTTTTTTATAAATTGGGGAATAATTATATCATATATAGACTGCAAGGTCATCTCGTTGCCAATAGAATTTGACTCTGCAAAGCAATGGGCGCATCGTAGGTTGCACTTCTCCGTAATTTGCAGCATGACCTTCATTTGGGGCGGTTGAACGGCGCTCCTAAAAAAACATGCGGCAGCATAGTCGGGATCATATATTTTATTTATCATCCTTTTCTCCCTTCCTGTCAGTTTTTTCTGCACATCCTGTTTTATTTATATCTACAGACAAAACATTATACATAAGTCGTTTACCCTGCACTCTAGCACTGATATTTAGCAGAATAGTCATCAATGTTAAGTAGATTATGTATTCCTTGGAGAAGGATATTATGTCAGTTATGTGTAAAAGTGAGATATATACTATGATTAACATAATCGTTTGGGCATGCATATCACGCAGCAACAAATAATCTCTATTGGAGCCAAAAACAATTGTGTTGTCCCTGTTCCTATTATATATCTCATACCATAGTGCCGTTTGATCATACTTTTTGGGTTTGCCCTTTATGGTTTTATATATGTCAGTATACTTTTTCTTGGCATCATCCAAGGTAAAACGATTGTCGCTAAATTTACGTTCTAAATCAGTAAAAATCGTGGCACTTGGTTGCTTCCTCCACAAGAAAACCAGAAATACCTTTACGCGAGATGGCACAACGGAATCAAAAACGAATGTCAGTATGTATATGGCAGATGAAAATACAGTAACATTAAGCACAGAAGATACTCCTTTAATCCATGAGTCAACCGTTTCACCAAACACCAAAAGGCCAGAACTAATAATCATAAGGAGAATGTTTGCAAATAAAAACCATTTCAGCTCCTTATCTCGATAGTCTTTTAGATTTTTCATAACATCACTCCAATCTTTTTAAGGAAAGAAAAACTGTGAAATCGTACTTGACAGTCGTTCTCAACGGTTTTATGAGGTTTTCTGAACCTGCTGAAAAGCTCCTTCATATTCCTCAACATACTCATTAACCATATCTTCAGATGCAATTTCCGCAACTTCCCATAAAACCTTACTCAACAAGCAAATCAGAGTTTTATTCTCGCTGGTATCACTTCTTTTGATGTTTGGGACCGTATATGTTCTTTTCTTGTGCGTACTTTTCCAGTGCCAGAGCAATTCGTCAATTCCGCCATTTTGTTTTATGCGACCTAAAACGCATATATCATGTGCTACAGATTGGTCAGACAGGAAACGAAACTCCAGATCATCCCTAAAAATCTTCTTTAACCGTCCAAGACGACGCTTATAAACGACGTCACCATTAGCTTTGGGCTTTTTACAAATAATTCTCAATTTGACTCCGCAGTTGTGCAAATCTATAAGTTGGTTAAACTGACTGGATTTTGCATTACATTTATCTAATTTCAGGGGACACTTTTTTGTTTGGCATTTGCAAGCCGATTCGTTATTTATTAGAATATCTGTACACTTTTGTCGTTGACCTTTTTTGCTAATTCTATCCAGATCCGGAACATCCCCTAAAAAAGTAAGATCACCTGCTAACAGTAGAAGTGTACTACGGGCATCTATATTTTCTGGTGTTGAAAAAGAAATATATACGTCGTTAACCTCATTTGCGTTTAAGTGCCGATTTCCATTTTCTGCATCTTTATGTGGTTTTAGCCCGACAGCGCGGTAAGTAAGTAAGTAGCATAAATACAACAGTTAAAATAACAACTCCTAAAAGCCCCCAAAGAATTTTGTGATACCCAATGCTTATTATATGAGTAACTCTTTCCACAAATCGGACAAAATCGGCATTATCATCAACAAGACCAATGATCTCCATACACCCCGAAACAAATGTCAGAAGGAGGTTGCAAACGAGGGGAAAAACTGCATTCTTGTTTTCTTCTTATATCCAGAGAATAAGATTTTGGATAAACGACTAGAATTCTCATCTTCATTGTAATCTACTTGCATTCCTTTTGCGGCAAGCAGTATGGAGATGTCAGCAGTTAATAAATTCATAAATAGTGCGATATAATTTGATATCATCTAACTCCCTCTCAATCTGTGCTATTTTGCATTCTGTCATCCCCCCCACAAACCTGTGCGGGGAGCTATCCCCCCCAAGGGGTGAGGGGGTGCCGGTGTACTAAAACGAGGTGCTATCGTTGTGATAGCACCTTGTTGCAGCTCTTGCCATTTTAGATGAAGCCCGGTTATTATGTATCTGGTGCAGGCTCTGTATATGTTCTTTAGTCTTTGCTAGTAAGGGGTTATTATCTCTTTTCCGGGGTATTAATAAGTGGCTATTGCTCTTTTTATAGTGATACTTCCTTTCATTTTACAATTATTAAAGGGGTCTATCTAATATAACCCTTTTTGTTGATATCTAAAATTCGATGTCCAACTGATTATGTTGAGTTCCTATTATGGTGATAGCTGTTGTAGAGCTATTCATTCCAAGAGTTGCCAATTACAAAGAAGAATATACGCCTTTGATTATCATATGTAGTTTAGATCCCCTGGTTAATATCTCTATATTATGTAATATCGACTTTTGTAAAATATGTAGGGTTATACCACTCGCTATAAGTATCTGCCAATACTAATTCTGCTTTTCTTTTTCTTGTCTCTGGTGAACAGTCAACAATAACCAAACCCATATACAAATACTTGCTTAATCCATTTTCCTGCAAAAACTTATCCTTAAGCAGCAGCGTAATCGTATAATCTCTATCTGTATACACACAAGAAGTATCTATCAACGACTTGTCCAACTCCACCCGTTCACTGGATCTCACATCTATTGGAATCGCGGTGGCTACTCCATTTGTTATTTTGGGAAATACATAAATGCTGTTATAGGAGTATTTTTCTGTGCCGAATAACATTAAGTGTACCCCATCGCTAGCATTCGTGTCATAGTTACCGATCTCAGTAAAGCAGAAATCATCGTTGGAAACTACAAATGTTATTTCAAGACCTTCATCAACCTTTTTTGTAGAAACACAACAAGCTAGTATGTATTCCTGCTCTCCTCCAAATCCTTTTACAAAAGGTTTGTCCAACGCAAAACCTTCACCGACTCTAATGTGAATGTTTTTCGCAGAACGTTTTTCCCAGAATTCATCTATAAACCCACTAAGAATATCAGCCATATCTTTGTGTTTATATTCCGGCGACAAAAGGCGTTTGCACCAGATATCGTGCTCATCGTCGATGTATTCCATGCTGTTTACAACTTGCATACATCTGTCCGGAAACGCATTAGGAAAAATGCTGGCAATGTCATAAATCATCTTTTTGAAAAATATCCTAAACCTTTGATATTTTAGATTTTCGATAATATCATCCCATATGATTTCATCGCGATATTTTTCAGAGAACAATGCAACTTCATATGCTCCATAAAGAAAACGCTTTGTTTTCGGCACTTTTACATTGCTTAAAACAAAATGGAGACTATCATGCGACAAGTATGTGTCTTGATATAAGTGATAAATAAGATGAAGCCATGTTGCGGTTGAATTAAAGGTAGATAACAAAGATTGGTTTACTTTTATTGTTTGTATGTTGTTTATCAAATAGCTCTCATCAATAGATAAAAGAGGACATAGGATATTTCTGTGTAATTCAAGAAGCACATCACCCCTTGCAAGTGTTACATGATGCATATTGTTGAGATATTTTTCATTAACGAGCAGAAATCCCGAGTTAACAATCAATTCATACGCATTGTCAAAATCATCTTTATTTACAAATATATCCACATCGCTGCTAACACGACTATATGGATCCCCGTATAAAAGCTGAGAAAGAATAACTCCTTTAAAGATTATATATTTAATACTAGCCCGATCTAAAATGCCACAAATCTCATATATGGTACTACATTGCTTTTTTCGCCAAATTTCATTCAGGAATAACATATCCTTTAATTCGCTATTAATTTCGTAATCCCCGTTACGCAACACTGAAAACAAGTTGTTTTCCAGCAAAACATTAGGAATTTCCTGCGGTTTATATCTTTCAGACAAATACAACTTAATATCATTTAAAGCTCCCATATTTCCTCCGTTAAATTATTTCTGATCTTTTTCATTTATGCGAGAATTTTGAAGCAACATTTTTGTTAGTTATGCTGTATGCCAACAACTTTACCAATGATATCCGCATAACCAATTTTCTCTATTCTAACGGCGTTATCTCCCCTGCACCAAACCTCATTGCCATTTATTGCGATAATCCGGTGCACCAATAGGCCTTGCATTTTATACTCATATACAACGATATCACCAACACAATATTTATCCGAACGTTGAACCCTAATCATATCCTTTTGCTGAATTGCAGGCAACATACTAAAACCGATAACTTTTATAGTTTCGACATTTCCACACATAATGCTGTTTTTAAATAATGCTAACATAAAACTATCTTCTAAGAAACTTTCCATTTTAAAAAACGCATCCATTTCTTGTGGACTAGGCACCATATTAGGGTGTTAAGTGTTGAGAAAATCAATCCTTCAACAAAGAGCAAAAGAATAGTCACAATAACTAATCGCAAAAATGGTGTACTTGTAGATATAGCTGTGGCCAAATTGAAGATTAATTCAATCGTCAAAAAAGCAGAAGTGTGTATTATATTTTCTTTTGATTTAAATGTATTTTTATAATCTTTAACAAACAAAAAAGCATCCGAAGTAAAAGCATTAATATACTCCATCTTATATGAAGACAGCTCATAACGAGCCATATATGCAAGCTTAAAATTAAGGATGCTCCCTAAAGCAAAACAGGCAACTGTGCTAACTGATTCGGAGAATAAATTCCGAAATATTAGATGCCAAAAAAACGCAAATATTGCTCCCAAAATGTAAAACCCACCTAAAAACAGTAGTGTAAAGAATAGTTTTTTGAAATAAAGTTTGATCATATTAATTCCTCCTAATATTAAGAATTGTGCCATTGTACGATGTGTTGCTATCTTCCAGCTCGCCGATGGCAATAAAAATATTTTTGTTATTGACTACAAAAGAAGTTGGTTGTGCTGACGAATTAATGGAGATCTCTTTTCTAAAATCGTTGGTATTTTCAGATGTTGTACTATAAACCGCAACTTTATATCCTTGATCGGTTGTAGTTGCGGTTAAAAAATATAGTTTGTCTTTATGCTGATAAATATCATATACAAGTGCGGCCTTTGGAAAACTTATTTGCGTAAAATTCTGCATATCTTTTGTGACATATAAGAAACCTGTTGTTAGGAATACGGTATTATTAAGTGTTGCCTTGCAGCGTATGGGTGGAAGATTCTTGCAGAGTAAACCTGTACTTAATTTTTCAGTTAATTCATCGTAATAAACAAAGCTTTCATCTTGGAATTTGTAGACCTCTGATCTGAATGTATTCTCTTGCAAGTTTCCGATTCGTACTTCTGCGAATAAAACATCATTTAGACAATAGAAGTTGTATGTTCTAATATGCTGTTCGTCGTTTATATGTATTTCCTTTCCGTTCTTATAAATTGGAATTTCTTTGTAGCTTATATTATCTTCAGAATACACAATAGAAGATGACCCTTTTGGAGCACCTACTCCAGCAAAGAGCTTGCCATCGAACTCTATAACATCAAAGCAATGAAGACCATCCTGCAAAACAGATGATGTTTCCCATATGCCGTTATTGCACTGATAGACTGCACAATCGGATGTGCCGACCGGATCAAATCCGGGTATTGTAAGCTTTCCATCTATTAGCAAAAGACGACCTATTTGTTCCTCGTTGAAAACTCTTTCACATTCCCAATCACCCAACGCATTTAAATCACAGCACAGAAGGGGTGTTGGGCCGGAGTTGTTATCATAATCGCCGCAGCCTATATATAGCGTGTTTTCAAAAATCTCCATATCCCAAATGCAACGCGCTGTGGGACTGGTGGGGTAATAATCTTTTAGCGGGACTTGAATGACCTCAATTTCAATATCATTTCTACGCAGAAGAAAACATGCACCAAACAGCACACATACGAAAGGGAGGATTAGGATTAACTTAAATTTTTTTAATAACCTCATATGCATCCTCTAAATTATAATAATGAAAGCTAAAACTTGGTACTCTACAGGATAATGATAACGCGCTACACACATTTTTGTGAAAGTCAAAATTAGAGTATGAATTTTCTAGTAGACTCTCGAAACCATTTATTTCTTTTGTGCGCTGCAAATCCTTGTCAAGCTTTAAAAACAATATTGCGGTAAGCTCTGCTTTGTCCAGCAAACAACATTCTACATCTTTTACCATAACACGTTCGCTTCCGCTATAGGTAACAAAACGTGGTGTATGAAAGCGTATATTGTAGTCGTTAGACAATAGTTTATAGGAATTTATTCGTAGAAATAACGGCCGGTGCAATGGAGAAACGGTGCAATCATTGTAGTTAACTATTGTTATATCTTCAGATATAATAGTTGCATTAGGACAGTACGACAAAAATGCTGTTAGTGTTGTTTTTCCGCTTGATGTTCCACCTACAAGCATAACCGTTTTATCTTCAATTTTAACGCAAGATGCATGGTACGAATTAAATACCTTTTCAAGATATAGATTGTTTCTAATATATCTAAGAATTTCGCTTAATGCCAGGTCTGTGTTATTTAAAGCTTTACTAACAGTCGTTGTTGGTATTGACAGTTTCCCGTTAGAATAATTAATTGTTTGAACTGCATATTTCAATCTGTTGCTTAATTTTTGATAGAATATCTCGCCATAATATATTTGTAATTTATCATATAATTCATTGCAATCCGTAGTAATTTCAAACAAGGTTTTTGTGTGCGGAAATACAACATAACAATGGTCATACAACTTCAATCAGAATCTCCTTCTCTATCATTTGGTAAACAAAATCCAAAAATTCAGCTTCAACATATGTATTAACATATATGTTCTGAAGATGATCGCATATTGTTTTTAACGAAGAAACTCCATCAAATAACCTTAATAAGCCCGCTTCAAATTCTTTAAATATAAAAATTTTATCAAACTTATTTATAACTAAATTCTCTTCAACAACAGACGCATTGCGTTGATTAAATTGTAAAACTATATCTTTATTCATTTTGTCTCCTTAATGCTAAAACTTGAACTTGTTTGCATGTCGTATAGTTCTTTGTATTTTAGACAAGTATCTAACAGCTGCGTATGTGTTCCCTCAGCAATTATCGAGCCGTCATCCAGAACAACAACTTTATCTGCCAATTTCATATCTGTTAACCTATGAGATATAAAAACAACGGTTTTATCTTTTGGCAGATTATAGATCAACTCACACAATTCGTTTTGAGATCTAGCGTCCAGAGCACTTGATGCTTCGTCTAACACATATAAATCACAGTTCTTGTAAAGAAGTCTTGCAATGGCAACTTTTTGTCGTTCTCCACCTGAGAGTTCAATTCCGTTTGCGAAGAAATTATAAGTAATAGGCTTTTCAATTTTTTCCGGAAATGATTCAACTTTATCTTTTAATCCAACAAGTTCAATGCCGTTGTTAATTTTGCAGCTATCATAAAATTCGCTTAACGCAATATTTTCAGCAAAGTTCAAAGAATAAATATTATGATTCTGAAAGACAACCCCTACCTGTTCATACAACGAAAAGATATTTAAAGTATTAATATCTAAACCATTTACTAATATTTCTCCTTCTTCAACCCTATATAGTAATAAAAGGAGTTTTAATAAAGTTGATTTGCCCGCTCCATTTAGTCCAACTATGCCGACTTTTTCTCCCTTCTTAATTGTAAAATTTATGTTTTTTAGAACATATTCATTACTTTTTTTATATCTGAAATTAACGTTTTTAAAAGAAATTTCCTCAATGCTTTGAATCTTTTTTTGATTTACGGTAGTTGTTATCGTCTCAGACTGATCTTCCATAAATTCCAGGTAATTCTTTGCCGCTAATCCATGTTCGGTTATTGAATTAATGATACCCTTAAAATTATTTAAAAGCATATTAATTTGCGTTAACATTGAGAAAAATAATGTGTAATCGCCAAGTGTAGCTTTGGAGCTGTATAATTTGACACCAATTATTAAATAGGAAATTATATCAAACAGTTTTTCAGGAAATTGACCAAGAACTGTATATATGGTAACTTTTAGATGGTGTTTTACATACTTTTGCTTATTATCTAAATAAATGTCGCGATATTTGTTTAGAAAAAATTGTGAGGAATTAAAAACTCTAATTTCTGGCAAATTATTTTTGTTTGATAATACACCGGAATAATAGCTCATCTTTCTATCTAAAATAATTTTGTTATTATTATAATCAAAAGCTATTTTCTTCAGTTTATCCCCAAGCATAACTTTTATTGCAAATAATGCCAAAAGAATCAACCAAATCCACCATTCAAATTTGAATGATACATATGTAATAGTTGTAAAAGAAGCTATAGAATTTATAATCGAAAAAAGGAACATAAAAAACGATGTTCCTCCGGTTTCACCGTATGCCAATGCTCTTTGAATTTTATTAAGTCGTTCCGGATCGTCAAAATAAGAAATATACAACGATAGAAAATGATTTAAAGTCTTTTCTTTTACAATCAACTTTGCTTTTAAGCAAGAATTATCTCTAATGACATTTGAAATATGAGAATAAATAGTATACAAAATTTGACTAAGCAATAAAAAAAGTATCCATCTTATTGCCAAAAAGGGCGCGGTATTATTTGTTACTTCTTCAATAAAATACTTGGGCATATATAATTGCAGTAAGTTTAACGGAATTCCTATAAAAATAGAAATAATCTGTGTTACAACGCATAGTTTTCCACACTTCAACATAGAGCATAGAAAAGTTTTGTTTGCCCTAAATAAATGTTTCAAATTATTGAGCATATTTTTCACCTTAGTAAATAACAGTACGGAAAGAAATTTATCATTAGAATAATATACCCGTTTTCGGATCGTAGTGGTAAACCCAACCACTTTTTGTTCGTATCTTAAAAATCCCCAAAATAAAATTAAAAGATTCCACAACCGCTTCCTCAATTACTCCGTCTGGCAACTGGATAACGCCTGTGGCCCCCACACCTTGATCACATAAGGCACCATAGTCCATAGCATCTCCTATTGTCCATGCTTTGGCATTAATTCTTTCCATAACTGTTTTTCTGTCTAGCTCAATGTAATTTGGTTTGCTCCACATATTTTATTTCCTCCTTTGTTTATCTTTCCGTACTGTTATATATAAATAAATATAAAAAGCATAAAGCTTCTAGCATGTATTTGTTCAGGCATTTCGCCCTAATTTATGCGATTTATTCTTACTGCATTAACACTATATCCGCCTATACAATATCTTCGCCTATCTCACACCTTTACCGCAAAGCTGTTTGACATCATTATTCGAACCAGACAGCAAATCAACAATAGTCTGTCATCGCATGTGAAAGAGTCTAGTTTTTGCGCGGTTCCCATACTATATGTGCAATAGTAAACAATTCCCAACCGGGCCTTTGACCATAAGGGTCACAAAAGTGCATACATTCTCTATCAAATATACAGTTAACAGCGAGGGCAAATTGGATAGCAGCGTCCACTATCAAATAGTAACACTTTGCTAACCGGTAGTAGTATTCTATACAAAACTGCTGCAACCCTAGTAACCTTACGCCGCTTTACTATCGCTGTTTTCAAGCGCATTTCGCAATTCCTCCAAAAAGCCAAGCCCATTAGTACAAATACAAAACAATTTTTACAAAGAATAATTTGAGTATTTGACTAATAACCACTAAGTTTATTTGGTGTCATCCTGCATCATTTTTACAAAACAGGCAAAGCACAACACTAACTGTAATTATCTGACTATTCTGTGTATAAACAGCACCCTTTTTGACCTTGTCTATTTTCATTTTCTCACACAGATTGCTTTTTGTCAACAATACTTTTCTATTCTAGGTATTGATTTTCAACAGCACCTGTGTTATAAAACAATTAAGCTCCACAAAACGGAGGTGATCGAGCGTGGCTGCAGACAACGCTCAAAGCAGTTTCCGCAGGGGTGTAATGTCTCTGGTGATTCTAGCTCTGTTAAAAAAAGAGGATATGTATGGCTACCAATTAGTACAAGAGACTTCCCGTACTAGCGGTGGCAGACTAACAACACAAGAAGGGTCTCTGTACCCTGTATTGTACCGTCTTTTGGATCAGGGACTGATATCTGACCGAAAGGTTCAGGTAGGCAAGCGGATGACCCGCATTTACTACCATTTAGAACCAGCTGGTGAGGATAGACTAGCAGAGTTAATCCAAGAGTACAAAGAGGTAACCCTAGGCATTTTCCAAATTATAGAGAAAGAGGATGATTCCATTGGGCAATCGTAATGTCGCCCTTAAGCGGTATTATCGCAGCATTCGCAACTGCCTCCCCAGTTCTCATAAGTTAAAAGCAAAAGTATTGGCAGAAATTGAGAGCAATATTAATGCATACCTGCTTGAGAATCCTTCTGCAGATATTGCATCCATTGAAGCAAGATTTGGTGCACCAAAGCAAATTGCAGCTTCGTATATAGACGAATTGGAGACACCTGAACTGCTCAAAAAGTTCCATATTCGCAAGAGAATTCTCACTATCATAATTAGTGCAGTTGCGATTATTTTGGTTCTATGGCTGGGTGTAGTTGGTTGGTCTGCTATTACGGAGTATTATGATTCTAATGGTGACATTACAGATTCCGGCATTGTTGAAATATCAACTTAAAGAAAGGAAAAATTATGTTTAAAAGAATCGCTTCTCTTCTATTCGTTTTAATTTTGCTGATCCCCGTACAGGTTTTTGCTGTTGATGAAGTTCAGGAGGAATCTATTATATATCTCGAAGATGGTAGCTACATCATAGTTACTACTGAAGAATTTGCAAGTCGTTCCTCCGGAAGCAAAACCGCACAAAGAACTTATACTTATACCGCAAGTAATGGCGTGGTGTGCTGGGACGCAACCTTAACCGCAAGTTTTTCATACACTGGCAGTTCCGCCACCTGTACTTCTTCTGACTGTTCTATCACAGTCTATAAAAGCAATTGGTACACTGTTTCAGAATCCGCTACCAAAAGTGGCAACACTGCCACAGCAACTTTTACAATGGGACGCAAAGTTTTAGGCATTACTGTTGACAAAGATACTTATACTATCTCTATTTCCTGTGATCCCAACGGCAATTTAAGCTAACACATAATTACCTTATAGGATATTTATTTAAATCTCCTATATTATGCACTATCTCCCTGGCTTGAGTAATGTTGTCTTAGGATTTGCATTTATTCATCAATCACATTTAGAAATTGTCTTATACCGCTAGGCATTGGGATATGTTGCCGGGGGACGACAGCTAACAATACAAGCAAACAATTGAAATTCCTTTGGGATTGTTGGCAGTCTCTGCTAAGTAAAAAGCAATACACAATAAACAAAGAATACGACTTTACACAAACAGCACCATCCGAGCAGGATGGTGCTGTTACTATTACCGCCCTCTGCAAATCACACCGCAGGCGACCTTCTTTCCGGCATTACCGGCAGGCTGAGAGTGAAAGCTATCCAGGTCGCTGTGTATAACCACAATCCTTCCGATAATATCTATTACAGAATACCGATCTGTTTTCACTGATAATTATGCGTTTCCTTGATAGTATATCACCGAACGAAAGTGCATACGTTATTTATCATACTCAATTTTCGTCCTTGGGGGATACCGAAGATTTTTCTCTGTTCCCTAGCACCTTTGCGTTGACGCTTGACATATGCGTACTTTGTGGTATAGAATAGGCAAAAGCAACGTTAGGAAGCGGTAAAATCACCGATGCATAACGACGCAAGATATGAGCAGTTTGGTCCCTAAGGAGTGACCAACTTTTGACCAACAAAAGTCTGGTAAAAGAAAATAACTGGTATAATAGCACTACATTTCGAATGCTAATATACCAGCAACCACCACATATCTACAAAGCCAAAAATCTCCCATCGAGTGGGAATAAGCATAAGTGTTTTAGCAAAAATGATTTATCCTCTTCGGGGCAATTTTCTTTATCCTTTCCCGATTAGATATTTCACTGCAAAAGCAAACAATATAGTAATTTTGAAGACCTTGTGTCATCGGAAACGATGACCAAGGTCTTCTTTTTTTGTCGCAGGAGAGACCTTGACCACAAACCTTTTGCAAGATTAGACCTATCCTTGCCAAAAACCTTTATTTTTCAGCATATTTTCCCCTTTTTCTTCTCTTTTCGTGAAGAAGAATCTTTGCCAATCGCTTTAATTTTCTTGATTTTTTCGGGTATGAATGAAAGAAAAAAAGAAGGGTTTGGACGAGAAATATCCTTGCCAAAAGTGGCATCATCCTCGCTAAAAATGCAGAGGAAATGCGGAAAGGAAAAGGATAAAAAGTTTTGCCTTGATGAAACTAAAAGGAAAATGGCGAGATATAGTTATTCCCGAAAAACAAGTTTTTCGGGAATTGCAAAGTCCAAAAAGAAACAAAATGGCAGGTATTATCGGTGCGAAGTGTGGTTTTTTATTGTAGCGACAGGTTGATTTCCCCGAAAAAATATAAATTCGGGAAGTCGTTCCCCGAAAAATGTGTTTTTCGGGAGATTTTTCGGAAAAGGAGAAAAGTATGAGACCGTTAAAAATCAAAGACCGTTGCACAAAAAAGAAACTCAAAAAGTGTGAAGAGGTTGCTCGTACCTACGACAAAATCCAGACTGCTTATGCTGATATTCTGGACAAAGACAAGAATATTGAAGTCATCAAATGTAATGTGCTTCTTGAAAATCTGGAAGATGGAGAATTTACCACTGATTTTCTCTGCACCAAAACTAACGGTGACTTAATGGTTCGTGAGTGTGTTTTTCGTAAGAAACTCTCTCTGCCCCGAACCTGCAAACTGCTTGATGCAAGCAGAAAATATTGGGCAAGACGAGGTATCACAGACTGGGCAATTGTTGTGGAAGAAGGTGAATCAGCAGATGAAGAAGAATGACCTGATAAAAACAGAATACGGTATCTACCGTATTCTTAGCATTGAAGCGGACAGAGTTCTTGCTATTGATTGCATAAAGAAAACGATGCCTAAATTCTATCCTGTTTCTTCTTTTGGCAGTGGAGAACTCATTGACTGCATACCTGCCGATTTTCCTGCTATGGAAGACCTGTCTCCTGCCGACCGTAAGACTGCACAGGAAAGATACACGATGATTGCCGGTGCTGTTTCTGTTGTAGATGATGTTCCCAAGCGAAACCTGATGATTGAAAAATCCTCTAAGCAGTTCGGTATGAGCAAGCAAAGCATTCGCTCCTTCTTATGCTCTTATCTGGTCTATCAGGATGTGGCAGTATTAGCACCAAAACAATCCAAAGAAAAAGAACTGACCACAGACCAGAAGAATATGAGATGGGCATTAAATAAGTTCTTCTATACAAGGAATCAGAATTCGCTGCCAACTGCTTATGCAATGATGCTCAAAGCAAAATACTGTGATGCTTGTAATAATATTTATAGCATAAAACATTACATAAGGCAGTGCTGTGTAATATAGTCCTAAACCATTTTCGAACTCTTGTCCGTCTAAAAAAACAAAATTTAATCCAGAGGGTGAAGTTTTAAAAGATTTGCTGCGGTCAACCACTAAATGATTGGCACCATTGAGTATGCCGTTCAAAGAAGTTTCGCTTGTCTTGCTATATCGGAAGTCATAAATATTTATTGCAGAAGATGCCACAAACGATTCGCCCAATAATTTTGTTATGTTATCTTCAACCTTTTGGCCGAACTTGTTTCGGTTAGATATATCGTACTCTTTCGCCTCTGTACTTTGCAACATTAGATTTATAAGCTCATCTCCATCAACGGCAAGCCATTCTATATATGCCAAAGTCTCTTGCAGAGGCCTTCTTAAAAGGCTCCAAGCAACAGAGATGTTGAGTTTTGTGATGTTATCCAATGAAGCAGAATAATAGTTATAGAAGTCTCGGAGCAAGGAGAAAAATAGATGCTTTTTATGATATTCTAAAAAAACATCTTTATATTCACTTTTCAATATCCAGTCACATATATATTCTTTGTCTTCTTGTTCGGAGATTTTCTTAAACTCTTCAAAATCAGTTTCGTTGAAATCAATTTTTACATTCGATAGTTTATGTTTGTCTGCATACTTCAAAATATCTATAATTACATTTTGACTGTATGTCAGAAAATCATAACAAGGAAGATGTTCATCAGGAACGAAAGTGTTATGCTTATTCATATAGCACCACCTTTGTGTGTTATTAAAATCATGCTTATTTCCTTTTATTATATCATATTGCCACAGAGAATTAAAGAATATCAGAGCAACTTTATGTGACACTTTTTAGAAAACGGTTGTAATGAGAACTGTTTTGTGTTATAATAGGTCAAACGAACCGTAATTCCCGCATCACGATTATTTTGCTGTCAGAAAAATAGTGACAGCAGGTTTTGACAGCAAAAACCTTTGATAATACAGATAATAGAGATAATTCGTATACAAAGAGTTCCTATTATCGTCGAAAACGAGAACTTTTTGGTGGGTTTCGGTGTATACGACATTGAGTGGGAATAACAGACTTGTTAACAAAGACGCCAAATCGCTTTCTTGTGAATGATTTGGCGTCTTTAATAACATAAGCAAAATATATTTTATGCGATCCTTTCCGGTGGGTATGGGAAGTTTGTTTTCGTATGAGGAGTTTGATGATTATGGAATTTAGCATTGCCGGAGGCAACAGCGGGGCAAAAATCTATATCGACAACCAACGGGAGAACAACGGGATCTGTTTTTTTGACCTCAATTTGCTCCTGGAAAACGAGGTGATTCCCGAGGAAGTCAGCCTTTCCTTCAGCATAAAAGATGTTGACATTTATTCTGTATGGAGCCCCAGTATAGGCTATGACAGAAGCTTGGGACCCAATTGGTCGAAACGTAAAACGGAATCGCGTCTTGCGTCCTGGATGCCCTTGCATGGACTGGTTTCCTCTGCAGGTAAAAACAGAATGCTTGTTGCTGTGTCCGATGCCCATACACCCCTATCCATAGCTACGGGTGTGTGAGGAAGATGCAAACATACAGTGGGTCATAAAATTCTTTACCGTTCCGATTGCGCCCATCAAGCGCTATAAGGCAACGATCCGGATCGACACGAGAGATATTGCGTATTATGACGCGATATACGATGCCGTAGCGTGGTGGGAGAATGACTGTGGCTATCAGCCTGCCTATGTGCCCGAATATGCCAAACTCCCGATGAATTCTCTTTGGTACAGCTATCATCAGCAGCTGGATGTGGAGGAGATTATCAAAGAATGCGAGCTTTCCAAAAAAATGGGAATGGATACCCTGATCGTTGACGATGGTTGGCAGACGGAGGATCAGAACCGGGGATATCAATTCTGCGGTGATTGGGAAGTCGCACCGTCAAAAGTTCCCGATATGAAGGATTTTGTGAAGCGCGTTCACGAAACGGGAATGAAAGTGATGCTTTGGTTTTCCGTTCCGTTTATCGGCACCGGCGCCAAGAATTTCCAGCATTTCTCCGATATGCTTTTGGACGGCACGGGGAAAAACGGAAAATATTTCTGCCTTGATCCCAGATATAAGGAAGTCAGAGAGTTCCTTGTCGGTGTTTACGCAAAGGCAGTGGCGCAATGGGGTTTTGATGGTCTGAAGCTTGACTTCATTGACGCATTCAAACTGATGGGAAAATCACTGGAATTTGACGAAAGACGGGATTACCATTCCCTGAAAGATGCCGTTGATGCGCTTATGGCGGAAACTGCTGATACCCTTCGGGGAATTAACCCTGAGGTGCTGATCGAGTTCAGACAAAGATATGTGGGTCCTGCCATCAGAAAATACGGAAATATGTTGCGCGTTAAGGACTGTCCCAATGATGCCATACGTAACAGACAAGACGTAGTAAATTTACGATTAACCTCCGGAAATACCGCAGTACATTCGGATATGCTTATGTGGAATGATAGTGATCCGGTTGAAACGGCAGCGCTTCAGTTTGTCAGTGTTCTTTACAGTGTTCCGCAGGTGTCTGTTAAACTTGCAAAGCTTTCTGAAGAACATAAAAAAATGCTTGCCTTCTATCTGGCGTTTTGGAGAGAGAACCGGGAGACGTTGATCAACGGAAAACTGCTTGCCGCCAATCCTGAAAGCGCTTACAGTATGGTTTGTGCTGAAAAAGACGGCAAAGCAATCCTTACAGCCTATACCGACGCGATCGTTGATTGCGCTGCTTATGCAAAGATCGTTGCCGTGAACGCGACGAGATACCCCTGGCTGATCATTAAGGGCGCAGAGGGGAAGCGGTATAAAACCTTCGACTGTATGGGCAATCGGATGGAAGAGGGCGTTATAAAAGGTCCTATTGACGAAATAAAGGTTTCCCTGAGCAGTATGGTGCAGATCGGATAAAACCGAATAGAAAACACCCCCTGTGTAGCTGAACTGCCCCAGTTTGTACGGACAGCACAAAAACACCCCTATGTAGGAAATATTTAATTCAAGCGGAGTGGCGTAGCGTTAGCGGCGCCACTCCCGTTTTTGTTTGGATGCGCTCGTGGTTGTAAAAGTCGATGTAGTC
>JAZRMH010000024.1:0-3201 GCA_045647425.1 Faecousia sp. | reverse complement strand
TAGACGAATTCTCCGCCGCTGACAGGGTACTTCTTGATAAGGTATCCGTAGCTGACTGCAATCACGATGATGAGAAGGGCTCCGATCATCATGCCAGCCGCAGTGCCGGCAGGACCTGCCTTTGGCAGGAATGCGTTGCCGGGAAGCACGAAGCAGCCCCAACCGATGATGGCTCCCAAAGCGAGTCCCCAAACATCAATAGGGCGCATTGCCTTCTTGAATTTTCCGGTTTTGTGTGACATTTGGAATAGGTTTGTTGTACTAAATAATCAACGAAGATAGAAAAAATGTTTTATATATTTCGTTTTGAGACCAAAATGTGACATTGCTGACAGTTAAAGTTGTTTAGCATGATATTTGCTGAACCTTCTTCGGAATTGCACATGACATGTCGAGATTAAAGTTGAGATTCAGAATATTTCTCCGGAAGACCAAAAGATGGCTTGCCGGATTTTCATTCCGCACAGGACTCATAGTACTGGGTTTCTGTGTGCTTTTCTATATATTGTCTTTTGCCCAGATGCTTCTTCCTATCAGCGCGGCTCTCAAGGGTACATTATGGTTTTGGCTTTTTGGCATGGCTAAGCTTACGCAATATACGGGTCTGGCCATAATTGGTGTCGAAGGCGTCAAAAGATTGAAGATGAGGAAAAAACTTAAGGCGGAAGCTGAGAAATAATTTGGTAGAACCGATTATTATTCATATATTTGCAGCCCATTTGTGAGATTTTGTGCTTACAGATGGGCGCAATTTATTATTAAACAATTAATTACAAAACAAAATGATCAAACAGTACGAAACCGTTTTCATTGCTACTCCCGTTTTGTCTGAGGCTCAGATGAAGGAAACGGTAAAGAAGTACATCGACTACATCGTTGCTAAGGGCGGTGAGATCGTGTACGAGGAGGACTGGGGTCTCAAGCAGCTCGCTTACCCTATCCAGAAGAAGACAACAGGATTCTATTATCTCATCGAGTTCAAGGCTGACACTCAGGTGATCGCAAGACTCGAGACTCAGTATCGTCGCGACGAGAGAATCATGCGATTCCTCACTTTCGCAATGGACAAGCATGCAGTAGCATACGCTGAGAGAAGAAGAGCTAACAAACAGGCTAAATAATTTAGGAGGACAAGAATTATGGCACAGAACAATGAAATCCGTTATCTCAACCCTCCTACAGTAGAGGTTAGAAAGAAGAAGTACTGCCGTTTCAAGAAGGCAGGTATCAAGTATGTTGATTACAAGGATGCTGAGTTCCTCAAGAGATTCCTTAACGAGCAGGGTAAGATCCTTCCTCGTCGTCTCACCGGTACTTCACTCAAGTTCCAGAGAAAGGTAGCTCAGGCAGTGAAGAGAGCAAGACACCTTGCACTTCTCCCATACGTAACAGACCTTTTGAAATAATAAGGAGGACAGCAATATGGAGATTATTCTTAAGAAGGATGTGGCAAACCTTGGCCACGCAGACGACATCGTCAATGTAAAGACAGGATACGCTGTCAACTACCTTATCCCACAGGGCTTCGCTATTATGGCAACTCCTTCTGCAAAGAAGGTACACGCTGAGAATCTTCGTCAGCGCGCTCATAAGATCGCTAAGTTCGTAGGTGATGCAGAGGCACTTGCTGCTAAGCTTGCTGAGACTACAGTACAGGTTGCTGTAAAGGTAAGCGAGTCAGGCAAGATCTACGGTTCAGTAACTACAGCTCAGCTTTCTGAGGCTCTCGCAGCAGCAGGAATCGAGGTTGACAAGAAGGACATCACTGTTGAGGCAGCTAAGGAGCTCGGTACATACGAGGCTACTGTTAAGTGCTACCGCGACATCAAGGGTACTTTCAAGTACGAGATCGTAGCTGAGTAATCATCAGCGCACAAATATAAAAGATCGGCTAAGGAAACTTAACCGATCTTTTTTTATATCTATATCAAAGGGATATGTTATGGATGTGGACTCCTTCGTAGTTTCTTATTGTGGCGAAGACTGGAAAGGATGGTTCTTCAGCAGATGGAGTAAGGAACAGGTCTATGATCTCCGGACCTCCTTTTCTGCAACGGAACTCCCCGTTCTCATCAAGGTCGATAAGGTAGAAGTCTATGTCTTCTATATGATCTGATGTGTATCCGTAGTCTGTCAAATACTCTGAGCGAAGGTAATTGCTCAGTCTGCCGCTGTAACAGTCTGCCTCTGCCAGAAGAATCTTGAGGTTTCCATAGCCGATGTAGGAAATGATGCCTTTATCCAAGTTGATGAAGCTCGCAAAGTCTGTAGTTTCCTTGGTGTCCAGAAGATGTTCAAGGTACTTTATATGGGCTGTGGAGTAGAGACATCCGCAGAATTTTTCCATCTTATCCCTTCCGGTCAATTCTGCAAAATCGCAGCCGAAGTGGGCCAGACCTGTCTTTCTGAGCTGGTCGATGTCGTAATATTCGACACACGGCTTGTCCTGTCTGCCTGAAATGTAATCTTTGTCGATGTACTCTATATTGCCGGGAGCAACACCGTACTCTGGATAAACTGTGATCTTGTCCAGACTTTCTGCTTCCTTTCCGATGACAGAGCCAAGACTTATGTGTCCCCTTAGTGAAGCGACCGGATAGAATTCATTGAACAGAGCTTCTGTAGACCCGTCTGTGATCAGTGTGTCCTTGGCTATATATGACGGAGGAACATCTGTCATCTTGAAAATCCTCAGCTGATCTAAATAGCTTTTGCAGACCTTGTACGCAGTCTCATTGAACTCATAGACATAGTAGAGTCCCTTGTTGTCATTGAGATTATGCATATACTGGGTTGTGCAGGGATTATATGGAATGCTCAGGGAGTAATCGTCAAAATAGAACTTCTCCTTGCCGTCTACTACCATCTCCACCTCATCGTAGAAGTCATTGGAGTAGGAATAATCAAACTCAAAGTCCTTTTTCCAGAGCCCGTTTCCTTTTTCCAGTCTGATGGTGTCAGGTTCCTCGCTCCATTGTGAAGAAGGGAATCTGAGCTCTATGTCGTGCTGGCTCCTGTTTATGAACACAAGTTCAGTGAATTTGAAGTTGCTGTCGTCAAGACCGCCGACGTAGCCGTAGCACCCGCTCAGCAGGAAGCTGAGCAATATTAATATATATAATCTTCTTTCCATTCGTTTTCCTCCGTGCTTATGATAGTCCAGTCAGATTGTCTTACAGAATAGGCGCAGAAAAAGCCGCA
>JAZRMH010000023.1:0-12658 GCA_045647425.1 Faecousia sp. | reverse complement strand
GCCACCATGGCTTGTATTGTCGGCAGCAATTCCTTGATATGCGTGTAATTTCGTTTGGACATAACGATACCCCCTAATGTAGTTATTATCCTACATTAGGGGGTGTTTTGTCTATTGTCCAATTTTACTGGTTCGGTTCAGATCAGTGGTGCGTTTATTTTTCTATATTTTATGCGATCTGCGTTTCTTTACGCCCCCGCTATTAATTCTCTACGACAATTTCCTTTAAGGTTAGACCGGGATTGCGCTTGATGGTGAAATCAATGGCCCAGTAACTGCTGAATACCAACAGACTTCTGCCACGGTAATCTTCCAAAAGTTCGGCATCCGAGCCGAGGTTCAAGTCGCTCAAATCCCCGGGATAACCGTCAATGAGCCGGATTTCCTCATAGGGAAGACCTTCCATTCGCAAATCCACGCCGTACTCATTTTTCATACGGTACTGGAACACATCGAATTGCAGTGTACCCACAACGCCTACGATGACCTCTTCCATACCGGAATTAGGAACTTTGAAAATTTGGATGGCACCCTCTTGGGCAATCTGTTCCGTACCCTTGACAAACTGCTTCCGTTTCATAGAATCCTTGGCGGAAACCCGGCTGAAATGCTCGGGGGCAAAGGTGGGGATGCCGGAATATAGGAACTTCTTGGAAGGCACGGTAATGGTGTCACCAATAGAGAAAATACCCGGGTCAAACACGCCGATGACGTCGCCGGCATAGGCTTCTTCCACGATTTCTCGCTCTGCCGCCATCAGTTGTTGGGGCTGGGACAGACGCATTTTCTTGCCGCCCTGCATATGGTAGTATTCGGAATCTCGTTGGAATTTACCGGAACAAATCCGCATAAATGCCAGTCGGTCACGGTGGGCCTTGTTCATATTGGCTTGGATTTTAAACACAAAAGCGGAAAAATCCGGACTAAAGGCGTCAATCTCACCGCAATCTGCCGTGCGGGACAGCGGGGGCGGTGTGAGTTTGAGGAAGTTTTCCAAGAACGGCTCAATGCCGAAGTTGGTCAGTGCCGAGCCGAAGAACACGGGGGATAGTGTGCCTTGACGGACGGCTTCCATATCCATTTCCCGACCGGCGGACAGCAGTTCCACATCGTCAATGAGGTGCTGATGCTTTTCTTCGCTGTCCAAAAGGGTGGCCACTTGGCTGTCGTACAAGTCAACAACCAGTTTGTCTGCCTTGGCTTTGCCATTAACGCCGGAAAAGAACAGAAGTTGGCTGTTTTCTCGGTCATACACGCCTTGGAAATCCTTGCCACAGCCAATGGGCCAGTTCATGGCGTAAGTTTCAATGCCCAGTTCCCGTTCCACTTCGTCCAAAAGGTCAAAGGGGTCTTGGGTTTCCCGGTCCATCTTGTTGATGAAGGTGAAAATGGGAATATGGCGCATAGCGCAGACTTTAAACAGTTTTCTCGTCTGAGGTTCCACGCCCTTGGCACCGTCAATGACCATCACCGCCGCATCCGCCGCCATCAAGGTACGGTAGGTATCTTCGGAGAAGTCTTGGTGACCGGGGGTGTCCAAAATGTTAATGCAGAAGCCGTTGTACTGAAACTGCATTACAGAGGAAGTGACGGAAATACCACGCTGTTTTTCAATTTCCATCCAGTCAGAGGTGGCAGCGCGGGAATTTTTCTTACCCTTAACCACACCGGCTTGGGCAATGGCACCGCCGTAAAGCAAAAACTTTTCGGTTAAGGTGGTTTTACCGGCGTCGGGGTGGGAAATAATGGCAAAAGTCCGACGGCGGGAAATTTCTTCAACTAAATTCGACATAGCATAACTCCAAAGTTCATAATAAATCAATTTAGTTTACCACATTTTTCTTCCATTTACAAGTCCCTAGCAAAAGAAGAGGACACCTTCTTGTGAAGGTGTCCAATTTTACGGAATTAGCGTATCGTATTTTTGATATTACTTGTTAGTAGCGACAAACACGATTTCACTGTTGTCGAGAATATCTACTGTATAGTGGACTTCCAGTTCCTTCCAATTTGAGGGAACTTCATAAGCAACAATGCCCTTCATCTTCTTTCCAGCGGCAACAGTTCCGTCCAGTTGTTTTTTATCATTGTTTGCACTTAATGCAGTGATGCTGTATTCGCATGTATAGTCATCACAATAAGCCTCAAAACTCAGCATGGACGAAACAGACAAGTCTTCATTAGAATTGTTGGAGATTTCAAACTCGCAAGCCAAAAATACATTGCCGTCAGCGGGCTTAAAGAACTTGGTGCCCTTGCTTTCGATCAAATCTATAAAGCTGACAACTACATCGTCAAGTTCCACAGAATCGCCAAGGGTAAAAGTTTTATTGCTGACAGTAGTAGGTGCTTCTGTGAGGGTATCATTGTCAGCAGGGCTTGTGCCAACAAGAGAAGGTTCGCTACTGCAAGCACACAAGCTAAGCAAAAGAACGCAGGACAAAATAAAGGAAATAATTTTTTTCATAGAAATACCTCTTTCTCATTTACTGGAAGGTAAGACCTTCGCTTAGGAACAGTATAGACATTTAATATCTAAAAGTCAATAGAAATTTTCCGTCTAGGATAAAATGAGAACGAGGTGATAATTATGGAACTGTCATTGGGTGAAAAGCTTCGCAATCTTCGGGAAGACCGAGATTTAAATCAAACACAGTTGGGAACTGCTTTAAATATGACACAGCGAAAAATTTCCTATATTGAGTGTGGAAAATTTGAACCCAGCATTGCAGATATCGTATCGTTTTGTCACTTCTTTGGCGTGTCAGCCGATTATCTGTTGGGAATTCCGGAGAAGTATCGTAAGAGGTGATACACCTAAAATAAAATTGGGACACCCAAATGGGTGTCCCAAATGTTTTATGCAATTAGGCCTTGCCTGCGCAACCCAGAACGTTAACCAACTTGTGGCGAACGATTTCCTTGATGTTGGCACGAGCGGGCTTCAAGTACTCACGGGGGTCGAACTTAGAGGGCTCGTCGTTGAAGAACTTACGGATGGTACCGGTCATAGCCAAGCGCAGGTCGGAGTCGATGTTGATTTTACATACGGACAGACCGGCAGCCTTGCGCAACTGCTCTTCGGGAACACCGATAGCGTTGGGCATTTTACCGCCGTTGGCGTTAACCATAGCAACATATTCCTGAGGCACGGAAGAAGAGCCGTGAAGAACGATGGGGAAGCCGGGCAAACGCTTGGTGACTTCTTCCAAAACGTCGAAACGCAGAGCGGGGGGAACCAAGATGCCCTGCTCGTTGCGGGTGCACTGCTCGGGGGTGAACTTGTAAGCGCCGTGGGAAGTGCCGATAGCGATAGCCAAGGAGTCACAACCGGTGCGGGTTACGAATTCTTCCACTTCTTCGGGACGGGTGTAGGAAGCAGCCTCAGCGGAGACATTGACTTCGTCTTCGATGCCTGCCAAAGAACCCAACTCAGCCTCAACCACAACGCCGTGGTCGTGGGCGTACTCAACCACCTTCTTGGTGATTTCGATGTTTTCCTCGAAAGACTTGGAAGAAGCGTCGATCATAACGGAGGTGAAACCGCCGTCGATACAACTCTTACAAGTTTCAAAACTGTCGCCGTGGTCCAAGTGCAGAGCGATGGGAATTTCGGGGCACTCCAACACAGCAGCCTCAACCAACTTTACAAGGTAAGTATGGTTTGCGTAGGCACGAGCACCCTTGGAAACCTGCAGGATAACGGGAGCGTTTTCTTCCTTACAAGCCTCGGTGATTGCCTGAACAATCTCCATGTTGTTGACATTGAAAGCGCCGATGGCGTAGCCGCCGTCATAGGCCTTCTTGAACATTTCGGTAGTAGTTACCAGAGCCATAATTTTCAATCCTTTCTGAGTTAAGCGGTATACCGCATTATTCTACGATCTCATTATAGCACAAAAAATCCCAGTTTCAATATAAATATTTGCATATTCAAAATTCTATAGGAAATCCACAATTTTCCCTTTGGGAATTATTTGCTTTTTGGAAGAAAATTTGGGAAATATCTATTTACCTTTGGAAAAAAATAGAGTATAATATGCTTTAGATTTGTTTACAGAAAACAAAACAAAGGAGTGTTAGAATATGAAAAAGTCCCCTTTGCAACTGGCAAGATACCAGTATCAGCCCAAACTTCCCGGTATGCTTCGTAACGGCATTTCCGAGATTTGCGTCAGCAACGGCAACCCCACCCAGAGCGTGGCGGACCAAGAGAAGATTAAGGCTTTGTTCCCCAATACTTACGGCAAAAATGAAATCACCTTCCAAAAAGGCGCCAACACCTCTGCCGCCAAAAAGCAGGTGGTCGGCGTGATTTTGTCCGGCGGTCAGGCCCCCGGCGGTCACAATGTTATCTGCGGTTTGTACGATGCTTTGAAGGCAACCGATAAGGACAATGTGCTGTACGGTTTCAAGGGCGGCCCCAGCGGTTTGATTGAAGATGACTATGTGATTTTCGACGACGCTTATATCAATGAGTACCGCAACACCGGCGGATTTGACATCATCGGCTCCGGCCGTACCAAGTTGGAAACCGAAGAGCAGTTTGCCATCGTGGCAGAAGTCTGCAAGAAGCACGGCATTACCGCCATCGTGATTATCGGCGGTGACGACTCCAACACCAACGCCGCTGTTTTGGCAGAGTACTTTGCCGCCCACAACACCGGTGTGCAGGTCATCGGCTGTCCCAAGACCATTGACGGCGACCTGAAGAACGAAGACATCGAGTGTTCCTTCGGCTTTGACACCGCCACCAAGACCTACTCTGAAATCGTAGGCAACATTGAGCGCGATGCCAACTCTGCCAAGAAGTACTGGCACTTTGTCAAGGTCATGGGCCGTTCTGCTTCCCATGTTGCCTTGGAAACTGCGTTGGAGACCCAGCCTAACATCTGCCTCATCGGCGAAGAAGTGGCCCAAAAGAAGATGTCCTTGGCACAGATTACCGATTACATTGCCGATTCCGTGGCAAACCGTGCCGCGAAGGGTTGGAACTTTGGCGTTGCCATCATCCCCGAAGGTATCGTGGAATTCGTCCCCGAATTCTCTGTGTTGATTGCGGAAATCAACGAACTGTTGGCTGGGGAAAAGGCTGATGCGTTCAACGCCCTGCCCACTTGGAAAGAAAAGTATGCCTTTATTGAGGCTGGTCTGACCAAGGAATCTATGGCTGTGTTCGCATTCCTGCCGGAAGCCATTCAGCAACAGTTGTTCTTAGAGCGTGACCCCCACGGCAACGTGCAGGTGTCCCTCATTGAGTCCGAGAAGTTGTTCTCTACCTTGGTGAAGGAAAACTTGGCTGCTCGGAAGGCCGCCGGTACCTACACCGGAAAGTTCTCCCCCTTACATCACTTCTTGGGTTACGAAGGCCGTTGCGCTTTCCCCTCTAACTTCGATGCTGACTACTGCTACAGTTTGGGCTACAATGCCTTTATGCTGATTCAGTACGGCTTTAACGGCTACTTGTCTAAAGTTTCCAACTTGTCTAAGCCCGCAGAAGAGTGGGTTGCCGGCGGTATGCCCATCACCAAGATGATGAATATGGAACGCCGTCACGGTCACGACAAGCCGGTTATCCGCAAGGCTCTTGTAGAGTTGGACGGCAAGCCCTTCAAGTTCTTTGAGGCAAACCGTGAGACTTGGGCAGTGGAAACCTGCTATGTTTACCCCGGTGCTATTCAGTACTTCGGACCCAGCGAGGTCTGCGATATAACCACCCGCACCTTGGCACTAGAAAAGGCTTAAAACAATTACCCCCCTTGGTAAATAAAACCAAGGGGGGTTTCTTATAGTTTTTCTAAGTAGGAAACGCCGGCGATGGAACGCAGTTCTTCCAACAGTTCCAAATAGCCTTGGCGTTTTTTCTGCTTCAAATAGAAAATATAGGCCCGTGTGCCGTTTTCGCTGGCATCGTTGTTTTCGTGCTGAATGTCTTGAATATCGATTTCCCGATTGCGGATTTCCCGCAGGAAATCCCCCAAAGAACATTCCTTGGACAGTTCGGCGTAGATTTCTAAGGACTTGCTTTTCCGCTGAACATTGTTGTCAATAATCTGCATCAAAGTCATAATCACATACACCGCCAAACCACTGACGATGGCGGCTTCGTAAAAGCCTACACCAATGGCAAGACCCACACCCGCGGCGGTCCAAAGACCGGCGGCAGTGGTCAGACCTTTGATTTGGTTTCGCTTTGTGACCAGAATCGTACCTGCGCCTAAAAAGCCAATACCGCTAACCACTTGCGCGCCCATACGCACCGGATCACCAGTGCTAAAGACTTGGCAAACATACTGGTTGGTGAGCATCACCAAGCAAGCGCCCAGACACACCACCATATAAGTCCGCAGACCGGCGGGGCGGTTTTTCAGTTCCCGTTCCAGACCAATCAATCCGCCAATGAGTACGGACAACACAATCCGCAGGATTACTGCCAAATAAGTAATTTCTCGTAATTCCATAAGCATACCTCCTTTTTATTCTATGAGAGGGTTATTGTAATTTTTCTTCCCGACCTTGGCAGGTGAAGACAATTACTTGTTTTTCTTCGGCTTCTTTTTGCAAAATTTGCATCGCTAATGCCAATCGGGTATCGTCAAAACGCACCAGCGCATCGTCCAAAACAAGGGGTGCTTTCGGGGTCAGCGCCTCGGCAACCGCCAAACGCAAAGCCAGATATAACTGGTCAATGGTGCCGGCGCTACGCACTTGGGCGTCAAATAAGGTAGGCTCGTCGGCGGTGCTTGCTTGCAAGGTCAATTCTTGGGTCAGTTGCAGACGGTTGTACCGCCCGCCGGTGAGTTGGGTAAGCAGTTCCTGCGCCCGACCGGAAATTTGGGGGGCAAACCGTCGTTGTAGGGCTTGGGTGGCTTTTTCCAAGGTGGAAATGGCAAGCATCACTGCCTGCTCGTAGGTTTCCAGTTGGGAAATTCGATGGTTGACTTGCGCCAGTTCCCGCCGTAAGGCGTCCCCTTGTCCCAAAGATTCCATCTGTCCTTGACACAGACCCAGATTTTTTTGCAGTTGTTGCGCTTCTGCCAATGCGCCGGTCAGCGCCTGCTGGGTTTGGGTTTGGGTAAGGGTCAAATTGTCCGCAAAGGCGGGGGGGGCCACTGGGCGGACAAGGCTTTTGAGTTCTTGGGCACGGTTTTGCGCCTGATGATAGGTTTGCTGTGCTTGGGACAGTTCTTGATGTTTGGCAAGAATGTTAGAAAATTGGGCGGTAGCCTCTTCCAAAGAACGGTTACCCAGCAGGGTAATGAGTTGGGCATCCAAGTCCTGCTTACGCCGGCTGAGTTTTTCATTCAGGGCAACCTGCACTTGACTTTTTTGAATATATGATTGCGTATCCAGCTGATACTGCACTGCCTGCGCCACCCAAAGGGTGCTGTCTACCCCCAAGTATTTGTCGGCAAGGGCTTGTTTTTCTTGCTGCCTGAGAGATTTGTTTCGGAAATAAAGGGGCAACAACACAACCCCCACCACCAAAAGGGGAATGGCTATAGGCAGGCTCACAAACAAAAGGGCGATGCCCGAGAGCGCCAAAACTGCGGAAAGTATTAGCAATAGGGGATTGGCTGGTTTACATAACTTGTCGTAGGCTTCTTTGTCGACCTTTGCCCGATGGCAAGCCTCCTCGGGGGAAAGATCGGCAAAAATAGCCGGTGCATCGGGAGCAGATACCGCCTCGGGGGGCGCTTCTTGGTAAAGGGCGCTTCGTTGCGCCGTTAGTTGCTCCAATTGGCGGAGATTTTCTTGGGTTTGGGTGGCGGTGGGCAGACTGTTGCAAACTGCTTCTAATTCCGTCAAAATACCTCGGGCATCCTCGCAGGATTTTTCCGCTTGGGCAACCCGATTGGCAGTTTCTTTTGCGCTTTCAAATTCCAGCGCGGTCAAGTGGTTTTCCAGCAGGGCGATTTGCCCCTTCACTTCTTCCTGACGCTGGGCGATGCGTCCAAACTGGGTTTGCAAATCCTGCAGTTGGGTCAATTTCGTTTCCAAATGATCCCGCAGAACTTCTGCTTTGGGGATTTCACCGGTGCGGTTGTGGCGGCAGCGGTTTTTTAAATCCTTCAACTTCTGCATCAAAGCATCCCCCGCACCGCTTTCGTCGCCGGTGGTGACCAGCGCATTGAGCCGACGGCGAAGGGCTTCGTCCTGCTTCACCGGTAGGTCGTTGAGCAGAATAAAACCGGCGTGGGTAAATACATTTTTTTCTACCCCCAACAGAACCTCGCCACAGTTGTCGGCGGTGAGTTGGGGGATTTCCAAGCCAGTGTCTGTTTCGTAGGCACGGAACTGCCCCATGGGGGTGCGTCCTTTGCTGCTGCGCTCGATGGTGATTTTGCGGTCATCCCACAAAATTTCCATTCTGCCGGACATTTCACTGCCGGACCAAGGCTTATAGCGTTCCTTGACAGCTAAGAAGTCCTTGGTGGTGCGCTCCTTGGTGTCCACGCCGTAGAGCATGGCAATCATAAAGGCGCACCAAGTGCTTTTACCCCATTCGTTGGGGGCGTTTATCACATTCATGCCGGATTGTAATGTGAGGGTTTGGTTGGCAAGTTTGCCGAAGGTGGCGGTCATTGACAGGATTTTCACGGCAAAACCACCTCCTGATTATCTAAAAGTTGGCGGGAAATTTTCGCAGACAAGGTGGCGATTTCATCCCCCTGCTCTTTTAAAAGTTGAAAATACATTCCCTCTAGGGTGTCCAAACCGGCACTGCCCCAAATATCCACCGGCAAGGAGGTATTGTCCCGCAAGACCAAATTGGGGAAATGGGCGTACTGCGTCTTGAGGGCGGATAAGTCTAAAGGTTCGGATGGGCCAGTGAGGGTGATGCGGTAAAAGTTTTCGTTTCCCACGGGGGGCAACACGCTGTCTAAGCCTTTTTCTGCATTCACTTCCAAATCGTAGAACCGAGGGGTGTCCAAGGGGAGAAATTCTGCAGTGGCAGTATCTTCCAAGGTGACAAATAACACGCCCTTTTCACCGGTCTCGTCGTAGCCGTGTCCCATGGGACAGCCGGGCCACGCGCATAAGGTGTTGCCGGCGCGGAACATATCTCCTTTGTGGATATGCCCCAGAGCCAGGTAGTGCAGACCGGAATTTTTCACCTGCTCTTTGGTGATGGGGCTGTAGGGGGAAGTGACTTGGGTGGGGTCACCGTGGAATACGCCGATGGCATAGGTTTCTTCTTGGTTTGCAGAAAAGTTCGCCAGCAAGGCTGGGCAATCCATGGCGGTAAAGCCTGCGCCGTATACACGGCAATCCAAATGGGGTAACGACACGGATTCGACGGTGGCGTGGGTAAAAATATGGACATTTTCCGGAAAAACTTCCCCCAGCCACGGACTGCCCGAGCCTACAAAATCGTGGTTGCCCGGAGCGATAAACACGGGGATTTCCAGAGATTGCAACATATTTTTGAAGCCCTGCAGGGTGGCGGTGGCGTAAGCACCGTCAAATAAGTCGCCGGACAGCAACAAAATATCGCACTGCTTTTGCTTGCAAACTTCCCCGATTTTTTGGGGCAATTTTGCCAGTTCTTTCCGAAGATGTTCCCGCTGAGCGGGGGCAGAAAACAGAAGGGGGGCATCCAAATGCCAATCCGCGCTGTGTAATATTTTAATCATTCAAATCCGCCCTTTCCGCTTTTTTGCAAAGACCGGTGTCGGTATCGATGGTAAACAGAACCGCTTCTAGTTTGGTGGGTCCGTCAGCCCAACGGTAGCGCTCGGTCAAATCCCCGCGGAATTTAGCAATGGACAAGTCCGGGCGGATGCCCAAAACCGAGTGCTTCGGACCGGTCATACCCAAATCCGTCACATAGCCCGTGCCCTTGGGAAGTACTTGGGCATCGGCGGTGGGGACGTGGGTGTGGGTGCCCCAAAGGGCGGAAATCCGACCGTCCAGCATATAACCCATAGCCAATTTTTCCGAAGTGGCTTCTGCGTGCAGTTCCACAAAAATAAATTTGGCATCGATTTGGGGCAGAATTTTTTCCACCGCCAAAAAAGGATTGTCCGGTGTGTAGTCCATATTGCAACGACCTTGCAGGTCAATCACAGCCACCGGACCAAGGCGAGAGTCGTACACCCCCCAACCCCGACCGGGGGTTTGCGGGGCATAGTTGGCAGGGCGGAGAATGCGGGGGCTGTCTTCCATATAGTCCACCAGTTCCCGCTTGCCAAAGGTGTGGTTACCCATGGTAATCACATCGGCACCGGCATCCAAAATATCCTCAGCCTGCTGTGGGGTCATACCCACCACAGAGGCGTTCTCTCCGTTGACAATGACAAAATCCGCATTTGTCTGCCGTTTGAGATACCGCAGGCTGCGGCAAATCCGATCCATACCCGGACCGCCAACCACATCGCTCACCGCCAAAACCTTAAAATCCATAAAAATCCTCCCAATAAAAAATGGAGCCACTGTTTGTAGCTCCATTATATCGATTTTTCTTTAAAAATGCAATCGTTATCGTTGATATTCAAATTCCATATCGTAAATATCCACAACATCTCCGTCTTGGATGCCCATTTCTTCCAAGCGGGCAAACAGACCGCACTTGCGCAGTTGCAAATCAAAGTAGTTGCGGGACTCATAATCGTCGAAATTGATGTTGGAAACCAATCGTTCCAGCCAAATGCCGGTGACCACCCAAGTGTTGCCCAAATGCTCGATTTCCAGTTCTTTGGGGTCGCCTGCCTCGGCGATGACTTCCACATATTCCGGTTCATAAATGGTAACAGGGGGCAGGGTGCGCAGTTTTTCGGCGATGACTTGCATCAACTTTTTGGTGCCAAGGGTGGTACCTGCAGAAATTTCGTGCAGTTCACAACCGGCTTGCTCCACATGCCGACGCAACCGCTGTAAATTGTCACTGTCGGGAGGAAGCAAGTCGCACTTATTGGCGGCAACAATCATCGGACGGTCGCCCAAATCTACGCTGTAGCCCCGTAGTTCCTCGCAGATGGCGTCAAAATCCTCTACGGGGTCACGGCCTTCACAACCGGAAACATCTACCACATGCACTAGGAGTCTGCAACGGTCAATGTGCCGTAGGAAATCGTGACCCAAGCCTGCGCCATCCGCGGCGCCTTCAATGATGCCGGGGATATCAGCCATTACAAAGGATACGCCTTCTTCCACATAAATTACGCCCAAGTTGGGGAACAAGGTGGTAAAGTGGTAGTTGGCGATTTTGGGACGGGCGTTGGAAGTGACAGACAGCAGGGTGGACTTGCCCACATTGGGGAAGCCAACCAGACCTACATCCGCCAACAGTTTCAATTCCATAATCACATCCCGCTCTTGTCCCTTAATGCCGGATTTGGCAAAGCGGGGAACTTGACGGGTGGGGGTGGCATAGTGGGCATTGCCCCAACCGCCGCGACCGCCTTTGGCAATGATATGGTCTTCGCCGGTGGACATATCCACAATAATTCGATTGGTCTCGGCATCCCGAACTACCGTGCCACGGGGTACTTGGATAATCAGCGGTTCACCACGCTTACCGCTCATTTTTCTGCCCTGACCGTTTTCACCGGCTTGGGCGGCATACTTCCGCTTGTAGCGGAAATCCAAAAGGGTGGTCAGGTTGTCGTTCACCCGCAAAATGACACTGCCACCGTGACCGCCGTCACCGCCGTCAGGTCCGCCGGATGCCACATATTTTTCTCTGTGGAAGGCAACTGCTCCGTCACCGCCACGACCGCCACACACGGTAATTCGCACTTTATCTACAAACATAAAAAACCTCCAATTCGCATAGCAAAATGGAACACTCAAAAGAAAGCATTTCCAAAATGATTTCTTTTCAATCTTTCATAAGAAAAAAGGCTGCTGCGAAGTATGCAGCAGCCCATTAGCCAGCAAACGATAATCGTGATTACTGCTCGATAGCGTAAACGGAGCACTGACGACGATCCTTGCCCTTGCGCTCGAACTTGACAGTACCGTCAATCAAAGCGAACAGAGTGTCATCGCTGCCCTTACCGACATTGACACCGGGATGGATGTGAGTGCCTCTCTGGCGAACCAGAATGTTGCCAGCCAGTACAAACTGACCGTCAGCACGCTTTACGCCCAAGCGCTTAGCCTCAGAATCACGACCGTTCTTGGTAGAACCGCCACCCTTATGGTGAGCGAAAAACTGAATACCAATTTTCAGCATGGTGTTACACCTCCAAAACTTCGATATAATCTTCATAATCTTCCTTTAAGCCGATGAGATAAACCATCAAGCCGGACAAAACCGCTTGCACAGTATCCTCTTCGTCGCAGGAAGTGGGGGGGGTCAGAGTGATGCGGGCATCTTGCTCTTTGACCCGAACCTTGGCCTTTGCGCCACAGACATCATTGATGGTGGCCTCGGCCATGGCGGTTACAGCGGAGATGGCAGCGCACACGATATCGGCGCCTGCTTCAGCATAGCCGCTGTGACCGGAGATGGAGAATCCTTTGATTCTGTCATCTTCCATAAAAAACTCGCATCTAGTCATAATTACAGTGCGATCTTGGTGATTTCCACCTTGGTGTAGGGCTGACGATGGCCCATCTTCTTCTTCTCGTTCTTCTTGGACTTGTAACGGAAGACGGTGATCTTCTTAGCCTTGCCGTTCTTGACGACCTTAGCCTCGACAGCGGCACC
>JAZRMH010000022.1:0-22707 GCA_045647425.1 Faecousia sp. | reverse complement strand
AAGCTCCCCTTCGGTATCGGTCAGATCGGTAAGAGCTTCCGTAACGAGATCACTCCCGGTAACTTCATTTTCCGTGTTCGCGAATTCGAACAGATGGAGCTTGAATTCTTCTGCGAGCCCGGTACCGACCTTGAATGGTTTGCATATTGGAGAGGCTTCTGCCGCGATTGGCTCCTTTCCCTTGGTATGAAGGAGGAAAATCTCCGCCTGCGCGACCACGACCCCGAGGAGCTTTGCTTCTATTCCAAGGCAACCACCGACTTTGAATTCCTGTTCCCCTTCGGATGGGGCGAGCTTTGGGGCGTTGCGGACAGAACCGATTACGACCTTACTCAGCACCAACACGTTTCGGGTAACGACCTTACCTATTTCGATCAGGAAAAGAACGAAAGATATATTCCTTACGTTGTCGAGCCCTCGCTCGGCGTTGAACGTTCGGTTCTTGCTTTCCTCGTTGATGCTTACGACGAAGAAAACATCGGCAAGGACGGTGCGGAAGATATCCGTACAGTGCTTCGCTTCCACCCTGCACTCGCACCCTTTAAGGCGGCTGTTCTTCCCCTTTCGAAGAAGCTTGGCGAAAAGGCACACGAGCTTGCAAACGAGCTTAACAAATTCTTCCCCTGCGATTACGACGAAGCAGGCTCGATGGGTAAGCGTTACCGCCGTGAGGACGAAATCGGTACCCCCTTGTGTATCACTGTGGACTTCCAAACCATCGGCGACGAGAACACCCCTGCCGACGATTGCGTCACTGTCCGTGACCGTGATACCATGGAGCAGGTCCGTATCCCCATTAGCGAACTGAAGGCATATATTGCCGAAAAGTGCCGTTTCTAATTTCAAAAACAACCCCGCCTTGGATATTCCAAGGCGGGGTTGTTGTCGTTTATTTGGGAATGCTCATAGCCCGCATGGCGTTGAGTACTGCCAGTACCATCACGCCCACATCGGCAAAGATTGCCAAGGACATATCTGCAATGCCCACAGCCCCCAAAGCAAGACAGAGAAATTTCACCCCGACGGCAAATATGATATTTTGCCGGACTATGGTCATGGCGTGTTTTGCTCCGCGGATTGCCACGGCAATTTTTTGAGGGTCGTCGTCCATAAGCACCACATCCGCCGCCTCGATAGCCGCGTCGCTACCCAGTACGCCCATAGCAATTCCCACATCTGCCCGGGTCAACACCGGCGCATCGTTGATGCCATCCCCCACGAAAGCCACCTTCCCACGGCTTTGGGTAAGGATATCTTCCAATTTTTCCACCTTTCCGGCGGGAAGCAGTTCGGCAAAGTAGGCGTCGAGGCCCAAACTTTCGGCAGTATCCTTGGCGATTTCTTGATGGTCGCCGGTGAGCATTACGGTGTTTACGACCCCTTGCTTTTTCAGCATCCGGATGGCGTCCGCGGATTGGGATTTTAGGGTGTCGGATACCACAAAATATCCGGCATAAACCCCGTCTATGGCAATGTGGATGCCCTTTTCCGCCGGTTCTATGGCAAATTGTTTCATCAGGCGGGCATTGCCTACCGCCACGGTATGGCCGTCAATTACGGCCACCACACCGCAACCGCTACGCTCTTCAATGGCGTCTATTCGTTCCCTGTGAATGGGGTTGGGGTATCCTCGGCAAATGGATTTTGCAATGGGGTGGGTACTGGCGCTTTCTGCATAGGCGCCGTATTCCAAAAGTGTTTCTTTGTCCCAAGTGTCGCTGACAATATCTGTCAGCGAAAATTCCCCTTTTGTCAATGTGCCGGTTTTATCAAAAACAACGGATTGGACTTGGGAAAGTGTTTCTAGATAATTAGAGCCCTTAATTAGAATGCCTTTACGGCCTGCACCGCCAATGCCGGCAAAAAAACTCAGTGGCACACTGATGACCAGCGCGCAGGGACAACTGATAACCAAGAAGGTCAGCGCCCGATAGACCCACTGTCCCCATTGTCCCAAGCCCAGCAAAGGCGGAAATACCGCCAAACAAAGGGCGCTGATGCAGACGAAGGGGGTATACACTCTGGCGAAGCGGGATATATACTGTTCCGATTTGGACTTGCGAGCGCTTGCAATTTCCACCAGTTCCAAAATTTTCGCAACGGTGGAATTGTGGTAGGATTTGGTGACCTTGGCGGTCAGCACGCCGTTTAAATTGATGCAACCGCTGATGATTTCGTCGCCGGGGGCGACTTCTCGAGGAAGACTCTCGCCGGTGAGGGCGGAGGTATCTAGGCTGGAATTGCCTTTGAGAACCGTGGCGTCCAAGGGGATTTTTTCACCGGGATGGATGAGGATACAATCCCCCGGTTGAATTCCTTCCGGCGAAACTTGCACCAAAACACCGTTTTTTTCCATGTTGGCATATTCCGGACGAATATCCATTAAAGACGCAATACTTTTTCGGCTTTTTCCCACGGCATAACTTTGAAACCACTCACCGATTTGATAGAGAAGCATAACAAGGATGGCTTCGTTATAATCGCCGGTTTTTCCTAGAAAGGATAACACAAGGGTGCCGATGGTGGCAACAGCCATTAGAAAATTCTCATTAAAGACATTTCTGTTAAGAATACCCAATCCCGCTTTTCGCAAAATATCGTAGCCGATAAAAAGATAGCAACCGAGAAACCCAACGGCTCGAAAAATTCCGGTAAGGGGCAGAAGGTTCCAAAGGACAAGCCACACCGAGGCAAGAATCATTCTGCCTAAGTTCTTTTTCTGTTTTTTTGTCATAGTTCCATCTCAAAGTCCGGTTCAATTTTTCGGCAAGCCTTAACGATGGCTTTGCACACGGATGCAATATCTGCGCCTTCTTCAAATTCCACAACCATCTTCTGCATCATAAAGTTAACGGTTGCATTTTTGACACTGGTAATTTTATTTACCGCGATTTCGCACAAATTGGCGCAATTAGCACAATCTACTTCAATTTTATATGTTTTTGTCATAGCAATTTCCTTTCCTACAATTAAATGCTTGTTTAATCGTTACGCTTGTAGTATAATTCGCTCAAGGGTAAAAAACAACCCCGTTTGGTCGAATGTTGCCAAATGGGATAAAAATATTTTGGAAAGGAACAAAGTAATGGAAAAAAGGATTTTAAGCCGTATGCCCGATAGCGACCGTTTCGGGACGGTTGCCAATCTGTTTAAACTCTTGGGGGACGGGACACGGTTGGAAATTTTTTGGATTTTGTGCCATATGGAAGCCTGCATATGCCAATTAGCGGATATTTTGCACATATCCAGCCCTGCGGTTTCCCATCATATCAAACTATTAAAAGACGACGGCTTGCTCACCACGCGCAAAGAGGGAAAGGAAGTCTATTATCGGGCATCTGACAGCGAACTTTCCAAACTTTTGCACCGTACCCTTGAAAAGGTGATGCAATCTGCCTGCCCGATGGTAGAACGGGAGGACCATCCCGCGCCGTCGGATACCTATATGCAAACTATCCACGACTATCTTTTGGAAAATTTGGATAAGCGGATCACCATTGACACCATCTGTCGGGAATTTTCTATCAATCCCACAACGCTGAATTTGAAGTTTAAGCAGGCCTACGGACATTCCATCGCCGAGCATATGCAAACCCACAGGATGGAACGGGCAGGGGAACTGTTAACCCAAACCACCCTTTCTGTGCAAGAAATTTCTGCCAAGGTCGGCTATTCCAGCCAAAGCAAATTTACTTCTGTTTTTCAGGGGGTTTATGGGATAACCCCGTTGCAGTACCGAAAATCAAACCGATAAACAAAACAAAAGTGCCGGAGCGAATTTTGAAGTGACCCCAAAAAGTTAGACAAATATTTCTAGTTCAAATTGTTTAAGCTGCCGAAAGGGCTTGCTGTCTGTGTAATGCAGGTGGTAAGCCCTTTCGTCTTGCCTTAATTTGCCGATTGTTTCTCATAAATCCAACGATTCCCCACAATTCTAACGATAACCCATAAATCCAACGATAGCACCATAAGTCTAACGATTACCCCACAAATCCAACGATAACCCCATAATTCCAACGATTTGTAGTGAAAAATCGCCCTAAAAATGCAAAATGCCCAGCCGGGAAATGGATCTCGGTTGGGCATCTTTTAATGAAATCCTTGCTTTCGCAAGGATGAAATCTGCTATGCAGATGAAATCCGCTTTGGTAGGACCAAAGGCAACCCCCGGCTCTGCCGGGGGACAATTACTATTTCCTGTCCGTAACCAACCCCCAAACCCCCTTGCCGGCAGAGGGCAAGCGTTTTTTGCAGATATTGCAGGAAGAACTGAAATTGGCATATCCCACAGAGTAAAAAAGAGCCTGTTATCGAAAGACAACAGGCTCTTGTATATTAGTCGTTCCAGATGGGGTTGCCAATGGCAACAATTACACCGTTTGTCTCGTCATAGACTTCGACCCGGTAAAATTTGGCAGTTTCAGAGGTGTCGATGGCAAACCAGTTTTCCTCCGTGGAGGAGATAGGGTGGCTGCCGATCACACCGGTGTCATCGTACAGATCCATACGATAACTGTGGGAAGGGTCAACGCTTTTGTGGAAGTCGCCAATGCAGATGGAAAGGCGCTTTCCTGTGAAATCTGTCTGTCCGCCGGTTTTGGTATCACCTACGGCCATGCGGATGCCGATAGCACCGCAGGTGGTGTCGCCAACACGCATATGGGACAGGAAGGAAGCAGCGTTTTTCTCTTCAGCGTAGAGGGTAGTCAGGGAAGTGGTGGAGGGGTTTCTGTGCTGATCATGTCCGGCAGTTGCCCAAACATACTTGCCGGCAGCCAAAAGATCCGTCCACAGCTTGTAGTTTTTGGGGTTGTCGCCGTTGTTCATATCACAGTCATTGTAGGAATACCAAACTTCGATACCCGTCCAATCAGCGAACCAATACTTCAGAGGATCTTCGGAATTGATATAGCCGCTGGACTTGGGATGCACCTGCACAAACATACCGCCATGCTCTTTGATGGAAGCAATCAGCGCCTGGAACTGAGGCGTAGAGAAGGGCAAGTACTCAAACCTTCCGTCCGCAAAGGCAAATTCGTAAGGGAATTCCCGGAGCACTTCTTCAAAGCTTTCCACATCGGCAAAGATCATATTGTAGTGGAGCATGTTATCCTTAATGCCAAGATCGGGGATGTAGGTCATAGCCTCGCTGCCGCCGATGAACATGGTGTCATCCCAATCCTCAAGGTACATGTGATCGGTTTGACGATGGTCCACAATGGCGGCAAAGTCCATGCCCAACTCTGCCATACCTTCCTTCCACTCCGGAAGGGTCACTTTGCCGTCGCCGTGGCGGCCGGTATCGGCATGGTCGTGGGCTTCGCCATGGTAGGGGGTGCAGCCTTCATACAGTGCCAGCAGCTGCTGCTTGTCAGCATCAGATGCGGTGACATCCAGTGCAGGGGCGGAGGTGGTTTCCTGAACGTCGCTGGTGGTGTCACCGCAGGCGGTGAACAGGCCGAGCATCATGATGACGGCCAGGAGCATGCAAATTGCTCTTTTCATTTTCTTCATCCTTTCATCGATTCCAAATCGGGTTGCCAATGGCAACAATTACACCGTTTGTCTCGTCATAGACTTCGACCCGGTAAAATTTGGCAGTTTCAGAGGTGTCGATGGCAAACCAGTTTTCCTCCATGGTATCCACGTAGGCCTGGGTCAGACCCATCCAGATCACCGTCACGTTACAAATAGGGCAGAGCGCCTCACGGGTGCTGTCCTCGGTTGCCTGGGTAGTGGTCTCAGGGGTATCGCTGGCGTTGCAGCCGGCAAAGCACACGGCCATCAGCGCAGCGCATAAAATCAAACAAATTATTTTTTCATAGGGAATCCCCCTTGCGAGGCTATCATATCACAGTTTTCGATATTTGGCTACCTTTTTTGCTTGCATATAAAAATCCAATAGTTCGAGTCCATCATCAAACCAAAAAGAAAAGACCACCCGATTGGGTGGTCTTTCTTTTTGGAAAGAATGAAGGCATAAATGCCGATATCAGTGTTGTAGAACAGCTGAGAAGGCAGGGCAATAATCGCCTCAACCAAATCTTCCTCCAGCATCCAATTACCCACAGAATCGGAATTTGCATTTTTATCAAATTCATTCTATGGGTATAAAAAGGTATAATATCCCTATAAAGCAAATACACCTTCTGCGTTATTTAGTTGGTTTGGCATAATCATTATAATGCATATTTGAGCCTATGTAAATACAAAAAGTGTTAGGATTGTAATAATTTAACAAAAGCCCACAAGTTTAACGAAAGGGCATAAGTTTAACAAAAGCCCCCACAAATTTAATAAAACCCCATAAATTTAACAAAAGGTATAAGAAAAACACCCCTGAAAACGCAAAATGCCCAGTCCGGAAAGTGATCCGGGCTGGGCATTGTTCAGTAATTATTGTTTTTCTTTTACTGTGTTGATAGAGGCAATCAGCATCCGGCGGATAGAACCGCAATCATTTTGGAGGGGCTTATATTGTTCGGTAGGAATATAGCCGGTACGATTTAGCAATTCGAGCCAGTATTCTGATTCGTAACATTCCTTTAAGGCAATTTGCATCTTGGCAATAAAGTCTGCAGTTCCGTGAGCATATTTGGACTCGTGAATGTTTGCGCCGATGGATGTGCCGGAACGCAGGAGTTGATTCGTTAATACGGATTCTCTTTTTGTTTCCTTGATATGTCTGCAAAGATTCACAATATTTACTGCAAAATCTTTTGCTTTTTCTAACATGATGCTTTCTGCCATTAGATCAACTCCTTTTATTCAAGGATAGCACAAATTTCGGTGTTTGTCATTAGCTAAATTGCCGCCTTACGGCGGTAGCGAAATTATTTCATAGCTAAATTGTTGCTTTGCAACAGCTAAATTATATTAGCCCACTAGCTGCCCGCAGGCAATTTAGCTGGCGATAGCCAATTTAGCTTGCGGAGCAAATTTAGCTCGCCGAAGGCGAATATAGCTGAAAACACCGTAATTGTGGTATCACAATTACGGTGTTTTCATGGTGGACACATACTAGTTAAATTCGAACTTAAAACAGATTCAATTTCTTGCAGGGTCAGGGTCTCGGTTCCATCCTTGTAGTTATAGGTGAGGACCAATTTGTCCTCATATACGAAGACGGAATTTACAAAAGTATCGATGATTTCCTTTCTGTAGTCGAGATCGTTAATATTACCGTACTTGTACTTGCTGATCCATTCCACGATTTCTTCACAGGGGCATAGCTCACTTTTGCGTAGTCCAGCAGTTCCCACGCAAGGCACTGCCCACAGCAGTCACAATATCTCATATATTCCCCATCTAGGAGACTGTCGCAGCGTGGGCAAACGGTGTAACTGTCCCCACTGCGAAACAGTACGACCTCCGTTACCGGTAATGGAATTCGGTATGAAACGGCATGAAGAAGAGAGGGCATTCGGTGCTTTTCTTTCATCTGCTTTAATGGCATATTGCAGTTCCTCCTTTATATCATTAAGGCCAAAAGCAAAACACCTTGTAATTAAGCCCCCTCCTTGAGACAACAAAAATTCCCAGCCGCGTTAACGGCTGGGAATTTGTTGCTTAATAGAGTTATTTTTGGTCTTCTTATTGTCTCTGCTTTTTCTTTTTGATTGTAGGCACAACAATGATAATAAGCACCACATTAAGAATCGCACTGATGATCAGCAACACCAAAAAGATATTGTGCCAAGAGATATTGCAGAAAGGAGATGTCGGTTCCACTTCGACAGGAACCTCCTCAACCGTGACAGTTTCCTTCATTTCATCCAAAGCCTTTTCAAGTTCTGCAATAACAGTTTCCAATTCAGCAGCTGCAGCATCAACAGCAGCCTGATCATTACTATTTAGTGCAGCGTTAGCAGCTTCTATTGCCGCAATCAGACGCTCAATCAAGCCTGCAATTGCTTCATTACCCACATTCTTCGCACTATCCAAAGCAGCCAACAGCTTGCTGTAATCCATTTTAACCAGCTTGCTGATTGCTTCTGCCAGATCCTTGGCAGCTGCATCCACATCTGCCTGTTTTCCATTTTTGCGGGCATCCTTTGCCTTTTCAAGCACTTCTGTAAATGCGTTCCAACTATCCTCGGTGTACTCGCTCTTCTTTAGTTCACCGGCAATTTTCAGCTGACGATCCAACTCAGTGTAATCAATGGGAGGTTCCACTTCTCCACCACAGATATCACACTTCAGATCATTATTGCTATTCACGCAAGAGGTTAAGATTGTTCCGCATACATCACACTTATGATCCTTGTTGCCATCATTGCAGGATGTCAGCTTTGCGCCACAGCTGTCGCATTTATGGTCCTTGTTGCTGTCGCTGCAAGTATGTACCTCTACCGTAACCGTTTTGGTCATTGTCTGCCAACCGGTCATATTACCATTCGCATCGGAAGTACGGTAAGTAAAAGTAATCTTGCAGGTATCGCCGTTTTTGGCGGAAGACACTACCTTTGCGTTGACTGTAATAGTGAAATCGGTAGCTTCACTGTTATAAAAGTAAGCAACATCATTATTGACCTTACCTGCCATATTTCCGCTATTGCTGTAGGAAATGCCGCTAAAAATAGAAACATTACTGTAAGAAAATGTTCCGTCAATGCCGTAAATGCCCTTGAATGTAAATCTTACAGAAGCCGTTTTCCCCGGCTCCGTACCTGCCGCAAAAGCGGCAGGTACGGATGCTAGAATTAGGGTTAACGCAAGGATGATTGCTAAAATTTTAGAGTATCTTTTCATGATTTACTTTCCTCCATCAAACATTAGGGGCCTGTTTCTTCCCACAGACTTTACACACATATACGTCTTCCTTGAATACATATTTGTGTCCCTTTGCGCTGCCGACCTCAGGTACCGTAATAGACTTAGCGCTACAATTATGGTTAGCCGTGCATTTTAAGGTCATAGTACCATCCTTTTCACAGGTAGCATCTCCGTTGGAAGAACACTCGGTGTAGCTGTGCAGGTTGCTTTGATAATTGGCAACATCGTTGTACTTAACCTGGTTCTTTACTGCATCGCCGGATTCAATCTCACCGCTACGGTTTGTATCCGCTGCATCAGCTTGCAGATCTGTAAGTTCGATTTCCTTGAAGAAGTAGCGCTGGATCAAGGAGGCATCACCAGAGTCAACCTCACCATTACGGTTAACATCACCGATTACAACAACATCGTACTTTACTGTGACCTTACCGTTGTCATTTTCTGCAGTCAAGGAAACCTGTGCTTCTGTACAAATCAATTCTGTTCCTGCCAAAGCTTCATTTTGATAAGAAACAACAATTTCAGCCCTATTATCTGCATCATTGGAGACAATAACGTCAAGCTGCTCTACAAACTGATCAATGGTCAGACCGGTCTTAACGGTGTCAATATAGATGCGCTTGTTCTCATAGTCTACCGCAAAGCCATAAATATTGTCACCATTCAACACGGGAATTCCAATAACAGGATCTTTGATTTGACCCATGCTGATACCACAGTTATCACACTTGTAGTCTTCATTAATATCAATGTGATCGGTTGCGGGAACATCCTCCAGTACCTTGGTCTGAGTGGTTGCCCATGCAGCCTCGAAGGTAGCAGTGTAAGTGGTCTCGCCCTTTTCGGTGCAGGTGGGATCCTTAGTCTGCTTGGAGGTGATCACTGCGGATGCAGTCTCGTTATGAGTTGCGTTGTTGCTGCAGATATGGGTTGCGGTGCAGGTCTTACCGTCTGCGCTCCAACTGTAGCTGACGCTCCAGTCGTGATCGGTTGCGGGAACAGTAATTGTTTCACGGCTGATCTCTGCATCGCAGGCAGTACAGTAGACAACCTCGTCATAGCTGCCATCATCGGTGCAAGTGGGATCGACCTTATTCTCGACAACAGTCTGACCTGCGGAGTGGTCCTTGACGGTTAGGGTTGCATCGACGATGGTCACATTATAGTTATCCACGTCGTAGACAACATCAGCAGTGACAGCATAGTTACCAGCGGTGGTAATGTCCACCTTGGCAGTGTTGACGGTTGTGGTAACAGGATTGATGGCCAAGTCGCCCTCAACCTCAACAGTAAATGTGGGAACCGTGCCGTTGACACAGATCTGTGCATTGGAGGAAACGGTGACAGTCACATCCAGCTTGTCGATAACCAAAGTACCCTCAGAGACATCGACACCATAGTTCGTGTTGGGAACTGTGACAGCGTAAGCCTTGTAGGTACCGGCATCCACGGGCTTTCCACCATTAACGGAAATCTCGTAGATCAGGGAGTCATTGACCTTCTCAATAACAGCCAGCAGCTCATTGACAAACTCAGAGTCGAGTTTCAGACCTTCAACAGCTGCGATAGCCTTCTCGATTGCAGTCTTCAGGCTGGTCAGGTCATAGATGTCGTCGCCCAGGAAGTCAGCCAGAGGCTGCAGACCAGCGGTCATAAACAGGTTGATACCATCCTCGGTGCGGATAACAGCAACGTAATCCACATTGTTGGTATTGACAACATCCACGAAGTGTTTGTTACCATTGTAATCGGCAGTGGTATCCACAAGATCGAAGACAGGATCGGCCTTCTCGATGACCATGGTAACGATCTTGGAACCAGCACCCGTGGGATTACCCTGCTCGTCATAGGTCACGAAGGTAATCACAACAGTGTATGTGCCTGCGTTGACAGGAGCCTGCTTGCCCAGATAAGCATCCAGACCGCCGGTGACTCCGGCGTAGGTCACATACAGAGTTCCCTTGGCAGTGATGTCTTCACCAAACTGATTCAGGACTGTAACATCAATGGGCTTTGCGGTGGCATCATAGGTGTGAGTCTCGTTTTCAGCCTGTACATCATAGATGTTGGGCACGATCATCACATTACGGACGATGGGCTCAGCCACATACATATGGCTGTCGATATCCAGAACATAAGCAACCTCGGTATAGACGCCCAGGTCCAGATCCTTCTGATCACGGGTCAGGACAATCTCCATGGTCTCGGCGTTCACGCCCAGATACAGCAGTTGGAAGGGAACATTGTCATTCTGAGTACCATTGACGGTGGCATAAGCGCCCAGGTCGATGGCAGCCAGAGTGTCGAGGGTGAAGATGTTGTTGCTATCCTCATAGATCCAGTGCAGGTCAGCCTTATCCACGTCAGGATAGATGACCAGGATACCGGCATCCAGTGCGGGATAGTGGTCGGAATCAGTAACAACGCCGATTACCAGATAAGCACCGACCTCCATATAAGCGGGGGCATCATTGAAGGTAACCGTGTAGTTTGCGGGCAGCTGCTTCAGCGCGCCAATCAGCGCGTCAAGGGCGCCGGTCTTATAGTCTACGCCGACTTCTTCAGCCAACTGCTCCAGTTTTGCCTCTGCTTTCTCGATTGCATTGATCAGGCCCTGGACAGTGATACCGTCCTGAACACCGTCAACCTTTGCCAGCAGCTTATCCGCCCAAGCTGGCAGGTCGATATTAACGCTATTTTCGATTGCATCCAGCAGGTTTTCACTGAAGGTACCATTGGTCTTGATACCAGCGGTGATAACGGTGGTGTCAGGATTTACACCAGCAGGAGACCAGGGATGGACCATACCACCGATATTGATGGCATTGCCATCATACTCGCGGTTCACATTATCCACAGTGATCTCGGCCTTAGCAGGCTCGATGACCATTGCACCGACAGCCACACCCAGAGTCACCAGACGATTCTGCTCGTCACGATCAGTATAGGTAGCGGTCACGGTGTAAACACCGGCATGAGTAGGTGCCAGGGTGCTGTTGTACAGCTCGCCATTGGTCTGAACGCCAACATAGTTAAGGGTTAGACCGGTCAGATCAGTCAGTTCAACACCGGCGACGGTAATGCGAACATCCATCGCATGGGGCTTGTTGTTGAACACGAAATGACGGTCAGCGTTCACATTGCCAGTTTCATCCACAAACTCAATGATTGCGGGAGTGGGAACGATAGCAAAGGTGCGGGAGATGGGTTCTGCATAGTACATGATGTTGCCGAAGTCATTGACCAGAGCCAGCTGCGTGTACAGGCCGTTGTCAAATTCAGGCACATCCTTGATGTGTTCGCCGTAAGCCACAGCTTCCAGCAGAAACTGGCCATTATCAGTGAAGCCAAAGTACAGATTGATGACCTTCTTGTCAGCTTCCTCACAGTACGCACCGTTCAGATAGGCCTTTGCATCCAGATTCATGTTCTTCAAAGCATACCAGGTGTAGATATCATTGCCGTTCCAGTCTTCCTCGAACTGCAGTTCTACCTTGGTTGCATTGGGGGGAATCACCATGATGCCAGCGCCGACAGAGGGATAGTGATCAGAATCGGTAACTACTGCCAACACCAAGTATGCGCCGGGGTTGGTGTAACCGATATCGTCCTTGAAGGTCAGGTTAGTGGTAATGGGCAGCTGCTCCACAATAGAAATAACTTCATCGACGTGTTCAGTGTCCACTTCCAGTTTGACCAAAGTTTTACGGATGCGATCCGCATAGTTTAAGAAAACTTCCAGGGAAATGCCGTCGGTATACCCGGCTTCCAGGATGTTCAGCCGCGCCATGAGTTCATCCATCCAGATCGGCAGGTCAATATTAACCGTGCCATTGATAGCGCCTAGGCCGGACAGCTGATCCAGATTGGCGTGGAGGCCAGCAGAGATAACAGTTGTGTCAGGAGTTAGTCCGGGAACATTGACAGAGGATGCGTGGATCATATCAGCGATCTTGTGTTCCTCGCCATTCCACTTGTCGGACTTATTGTCCACAGTGGTATTAGACTTAGACGGTTCGATCACCAGTGCGCCAACACCGACGCCCAGGTCAGTCACGCGGTTCTGATCGTCACGACTAGTAAACTGTGCAGTAACCTCATATACACCGGCATGGACAGGAGCCTCCGTGCTGGCATAAGGCACACCGTTGGATTGCACACCTGTATAGAAGATATTTACGCGGCTGTCTTTCACAGACAGGTTCAAGACAGTGCCATCCACAAGGGTCACTCGAATGGTATCCATAGCGTGGGGCTGGTTGTTGAATTCGAAGTGACGGCCATTATTGACATTGCCATTTTCATCCACAAAGTCCACATCGGCATTGTTGGGCACGATGATGACTTCACGAGAAATAGGCTCTGCGTAGTAAGGATTGTTGCTTAGATTCAGGATGAATGCGACCTGTGCGTAAACGCCGTTATCCAGCTCAGCCTTATCAGAGGTAAATTCCAACTCACCGTGATCCGTGAAGCCAACAAACAGGTTGATCACCTTGTCGGTAGCTGCGGGGATCTCGACATTGGTACCCAGCTCATAGGCTTTGGCATTCAAATCATAAGACTGCAGATAGTGCCAGGTGAAAACATTGTTGTCGTCCCAGGTCTTGTTAAACTGCAGGTCGACCTTCTGTGCATCAGGATAGATGACGATAATGCCTGCATCAGCAGAGGGATAATGGTCAGAGTCGGTGACGATACCAACGACCAGGTATACGCCAACATCCTTGTAACCAATGTTATCATGGAAGGTCAGCACAGTCTTACCGGGCAGCTGCTTGATCACATCAACGATTTTGTTGAATGCGCCAATTTCAATACCCAGCTCAGTCAACTCGGCTTCTACCTTCTCCACATAGGACAGGAAGGTTTCAGAGGTGATACCGGTATCGGTGTAGCCAGCTTCCAGGATGCCCAGCTTTTTCAGCAGGACATCCATCCAGCTAGGCATATCCACATTGACATTGCCCTTAATGGCATCCAGACCAATGTTCGCATCAAGATCTGCGGAGATACCTGCAGAGATAACGGTCTTGTCAGGAGTCAAAGCAGGGACATTGACAGAGCCAACGGCTACAAACTCATCAACAGTATGCTCGTTGCCATCCCACTTGATAGCTTCATTCTCCACATTGGTGGTAGACTTGGAAGGCTCAATCACCAGAGCGCCAATGCCTTGGCCAGCGTGGGTGATGTAACCGGTGTTATCCCGAACAACGACAACTGCAGTGATGGTGTACGCACCAGCGTGGACAGGAGCCACCTGGCTTGCATAAGGAACACCATTGGTCTGAACGCCCACATAGAAGTACTTGACGATGTAATCGTTGACTTTGTCGCCTGCCTTATAACTGTTACCATCCTTCTTGTAGGTAACCAGCAGGTTACCTTCCATTCCGTTCTGAGGAATGTTGAAGAATTCGTAGTGACGCTCGTTATTTACAGCACCGCTTGCATCGACGAAGTCAACATCCAAGGTCTCAGCCACGACAACGACGGGACGGACCAGAGGCTCAGAGTAGAACATTTCGTTGCCAAAATTGACGATCATTGCGATCTCAATATAAGCGCCAACATTCAGCTTGGTCTGATCCATTTCGAGGGTAATGTTGCCATCGATGTCCACACCCAGGAAAATCTCGCCAACCTGTGCAGTGGCCTGTTCGAGGGTGTAACGATCATCATAGACATTGATTGCATGGGCACCGGTGTCGAAAGCACCACTGCTCAGCAGAGTGTTAGTAATGATGTAGTTCTCATCATTCTGGTTCCAGGCCAGATCGACCTTGGTACCATCGGGGTAGATGGCGATAACGCCCACGCCGAAGTTGGTCTCGTAGTTGTTGTCAGCGCTGACAGCACCGACCAGGTACACACCGATGTTGGTGGGCAGGTCGCCGCCAATGGTAATCATCACGTCAGCGGTGTCAGTGGGCAGACTGGAGAGCATATTCAGCAGCACATCAGTATAAGCGGAGTACTGAGTATCCTTCAGAAGCTCACCAATAGCGGTCATGCTCTTCTGCAGGTCAGACAGTTTCATGGAAGCGCCATCAGCAAAACTGATGTTGGTGCCCAGGGTGCTATTGACGGTGCTGTCCAGAGTGCAAAGCAGCTTCTGCAGCTCCTCGGGCAGCATCAGCTGGATATTACCAACGATGCCCTTGATTTCCTTGCCCTGCACGTTCACATCGGAAACGTCCAGGCCAACGATAAAGTTGATGGTATCCACGCCGGCGGGGTCAGTGACCACGGGCATGGGGTAGCTCAGGTCGGACTGCCACTTGATCAGGCGGTTGTCAACCTGCACATCCACAATGGCCTTGTTGATCACCACAGTAGCAGTAGCAGTGCTTGCCTTGTAATCGATGTTACCGGGGAACCTGACGGTGATGTCGGTGCCCTCGGAAGCAGGCAGGTTGGACACATCGGTGACGAACTGAACCAGCTCAGCACCGCCGATGCGGTTGCCCTCTGCGTCATAGACGCCTTCCACTAGAGCGGCCAGCAGAGCCTCGGTGGTGTAAGCCTTGTAAGTAACAGTGATGCCCTCGTTTAGCTTCACGGTAGAAGCAGCACGCAGGTCCTTCAGGGTGATCACGCCTTCGTTACTCTTCAGAGCACCGTAACCGTTGTCCTCCTGGGTCAGCATAACAGTTTCCAGAACGTTGCCGTCAGCATCCAGAACATCGTTCTCGCCGAAGGCGTGAGCGCCCAGATACTGGTAGTAAGCATTCACCTCAGGGTACTTCAGCAGGGTGTCAGCCAGGATCTGCTTCAGCTGATCGTTGGTCAGACGGCCCAGAGCGTAATCCGTACCGTGGTTGGGGATCAGGTCCTCCAGCAGGATCTTTTCGATCAGCTCAGTAGAAGGAGCTTCTACCACGGGGAACTCGGTACCGATGTTCCACCACAGATCGCTCACGGGAATCTGAATGGTGGTGCTGTCGGGCAGCAGAGAACCGAACAAGCCCAGGTCCATAGCGGCCAGATTGATGGTCAGAGGCACCATACGGGCAGTAGAAGCCTTGTACCAGACGGTGGTCTGTGCGCTTGCCAGCTCAGCAGGCGTGAACTGGGGATTCACAGCGGTCATGACCATCTCCACCTTGTTGGCGTCGGTCATACCGGTGTTATAGTTCATTTCGGACTCGGACGCAATGACGATACCGCCGGTAACGATGGGTACGTTTACCGTGACGGTGATGGTCTGTGTCTTGCCCAGATAATTCACACTCTCAATGGTGGTGACTACCACATCGATGGCGTAGGTCTCACCCTCAGTCAGAGTAGTGGGAACATTCTCTGCCCATGCCACGGTGTAGCTGACGCCGGCAGGAACAGTGATGTCTGCCTTGATAGCGTTCAGCAGGGTCTCGTCCAGAACAGAAGCGGTGTAGCTGTTGCCGTTGTGGGTAGCTTCAGCAGGGTTACGGCTATCCAGCACATTGATAAAGACAGTCTTGCTGACAGCGGGCTTATTGCCATTTGCCTTCAGCGTCACGCGGAAGGTATCACTGAAGTTGCCGTCGCGGACGTCGTTTGCCAGTGCAGCCAGCAGCTTGCCGTAATCCAGGATGTTCTCGCTGGCGGTGATCTCCACATTGATGAAGCTGCCGCTGACATCCTTCTCTACGATGTAATCAGCAGGATTGTACTCGGTCTCGCCCAGCACAGCCGCCAGAACCATAGCCTTGACAGCAGCGCCGTTACCCATTTCCGTCAGCTTGGAGCTGTGCAAATTCACGTAGGCAGTGGGGTTTGCCAGCAGAACCAGTGTGTGCTCAGCGATGACAGCGCTCACCTCGTAGGTGTTGCTGCCGCTGACAGCCAGGCTGTACACGCCAGCCTCACCGGTAGCGGTCAGATTGTCGCTGACGCTCTGGATGTAGCCGACCTTGCCATCAGAGCCTTCCGTGTCAGCCACGGTGACGGTGATGGTCAGTTTGTCAGTCTGGGTAGAATCGTAAACATAGCCGTCAGCGGTGCTCACAGCGCCGGAAACGATGATGAAGCCTTCACCGACCACGTTGGTGGTGATCTGCACGGTCTCGTCATCATCGAGAACATTGTTGTCATTGCTGTCGTAGATCCAGTTAGCGTTCAGCACGATATTGTCGGTCAAGGTGCCGCCGAAGGTAAAGGCAGCGCCATCCAGATACCATGCATTGAAGATCTTGTTTGCTTCGTCAGCCAGTGCGTAGGGAGCAGTGACTTCACCGTCGGTGACATTGATGTAGTCAGTAAAGGCCACAACATCGCCGTTCTTGAAGGTCACAGTGTAAACAATGTCGTCAGTGAATACTGCAGTGTAGGTCACAGGACCGGTAACAGCAGTCAGTTCCTTGTCCCAGCCGTCCCAGGAAGCATCCGTCTTGACGGGGGTTGCGTGGGTATAAACAGGGATAGTGCCGTAATCGACTGTGTCAGTACCCAGCACAGTGCCATCGAAGTTCTTCCAGGTCACAGTGTAGGAATTGACAGTCTTGTCGTACTGGGCGGTGTAGGTCACGGTTCCGGTAACGGCAACGATTTCCTTATCCCAGCCGGCGAAAGTATATGTATACTGAGCATCGGCTGCCTTCACAGGAGCAGCAGGTGCAGTGGGAACAGTGCCGTAAGCGACCTGCTGGGTAACAGGTGCGGTACCGTTGGCAGCATCCCAGGTAACGGTGTACTTGTTGAGGGTCACGTTCACATCGAAGATGGAAGCTTCGGTGCTCTTGACCCAGGTAGCGCCGTCGTTGGTGACGGTGATGCTTGCCTTGCCTGCGCCGGGGAAGCCTTCCACGGTAACCTTCAAAGCAGCCCCGTCAACGGTTGCGGTATTCTGCTTGATTTCCTCGATCAGCTGATCCATGGTGTCCACGTTGTACTCTGTCTTATTCAGAGCGATAGTGGGAGCCTTACGGGATTCCTCAATATCTGCCTTCGCAGTGTTGGAGGTCAGCGCAGGATACTTGGCGCCATCGGCAGGGGTCCAAAGGATCCGCAGATCTCTGTCAGCCATATCCAGATAGGAGAAGTTCCAAGTCGTCAGCTCGCTAACAGTCTTCCAGCCGGTAGCAGTGTTCATCTGCACGCTGTATGCGCCGTCAGCCACAGCAGTATTGGCAGTATCCAGGAAGTTTTCGGCTGTCAGGTTGGCTTTATAACCAGCCAGACGGTCATCATAGTCAGTCAGATTGCTCTGCCAGCCGTTGATATAAACGGTGTTATTCTTGGCAGCCACCTTCACAGTGCCAAAAGTAACTTCCACAACTGCACCATTTGCCAGTGTAGCATTGCCGGACAGCACGAAGTCAGCATAAGTGCCAACAGCTGCGCCGCCTGCGGTCAAGCTGGCAACGTAATTTGCACTGCCGTCAGAGCCGTCGATGTCGGCGGGAGTAGCCACGATGGTGTGGGTAGCTGCAGTGCTGTCGAACACGAGGCTGCCGGAAGTGACAGCTGCGCCATCGATGGTCAGGCTACCGCCCTCGCCCACCACGACAGTGACAGTCTCGTCGGCATCCTTTACATTATTATTATTGGTATCAGCATGCCACTGAGCCACCAGCTCCACATCAGCGGAGGGAACCTTGCCGATCACGTCAGCATTGGTCCAGCCAGCAAAGACAGCAAAGTCCTTGTCGGGGTCAGCAACTGCATTGATCTTCTCACCCTTGGTCACATTTACGTTCTGAGTAGCGTAAACCTCACCGTCCACGGTGTAGGTCACGGTGTAAACAGTGTCCATGGAGTAGGTAGCCGTGTAAGTCACGGGGGTACCGTCTACAGCCGCCAGTGCGGGAGTCCAGCCAGCGAAGGACCAGCCGTCCTTCTGCGCTGCAGCGGGAGGTGTGGGAATGGTGCCGTAGGCCACCTCAGTGGTGGTGTCCACGTTGCCGTCGCCGTCAATATCCCACTTGACTTCGTATGTATTGGCCTCGGCCACCACAGTAAACTCTGCGGAAGCTGCCAGATAGCTTGCGCCGTCAGCAGCAACCGTCACGGTCACGGTGTAAGTGCCGGGGAACTGATCGTTGGGAGCAAAAGCCACCTCGAAAGGCACAGCTTGGCCCTTATTGTCAGTAACAACTACGTTGTTCTTCACAGCAGTCTTGAACTGCTCGAAGGTATCGGTGGAGTAGCTCAGCTTATCCAGGATAATCTGCGCAGCCTGGCGCTTATCCACCAGCTTGATCTCGGCCTCGATGTACAGAGCGGGATCGCCAGGCAGAGTCACACGAACCTTCTGCGTATTGCGCTCAGAGAAAGCGAAGTAATCGTGGGTTCTTGCACCATCGGTGTCATCAGCCTTGGCCTGATCCAGAGCAAATGCCTCATCGATGTACTCAGAGGAGGAGGTAAAACCAGCAATCTTCACTTCCACCCATGGGAAGTAGACATACTCCAGGTCATTCCACTGCACACCGGCAGGAATGGAAGCACCGCTGTCGACCAGAGCCGCAAAGATGTTCTGCTTGACCTGGCTCAGCTCCATCAAGGTGTTGTATTCCACTTCGCCGATGGTCTGCTGCTGACCCAGCACCTTAGCGGTGTAGGTAATAGTGATGGTCACATCGCCGTCGCCCACAGTGACAACGCCGTCATCGTAGGTTGCGCCATTACCGGAAACGCTGACCTCTGCCTTATAGAAGGCATTGGAGCTGTTTGCAGGCATAGTGGTATCCACATTGACAGTTGCACCGGGCAGCAGGTTTTCAGTAGCACCGGTGATGGTGTAGCTGCAGCCGTCGATCTTGCCCTCCTCCACCACGGTGATGGCGTAGGTGGTCAGAGGTGCGCTGGACAGTTCCACTGTGATGTTACCGTCAGTAACATTCTTGACAGTAACGGTGGTAGTGCTGTCGGCAGACAGAGCCACGACCTGCGTGCCGTTAATGGTAGCAGACCAAGCGTTGTAAGCATCGCTGGTAGCAGACAGCTTGAAGGTCAGATCAGTACCGTAAGTAACCTTAGCAGGCACCTCGGAAGCCTTCACGTTGTCGTTGCCGGAGATGGTGACGTTCACGTCCAACACATCCCAAGCCAGAGTCCAGGTGTAGCTGTAGCAGTCGGGCTCGGTATGGGTGTGCTCATAGAACTGCCAGCCACCAAGATCTCCCTCGAGAACATTACCATTTCTCCAGCTTCTGGTAGGGCAGCCCTCGCCCAGCTCGGTGCCCACAGAATAGCAGCTATCCACGTGGGTATGGGAGCAGACCAGCGTGCTGGAACCGTAGTACTTCTTGCTCCAGCTGCCTTCCGAGTAGTGGAACGCATGGGAGCAGCCAATACCAGCGGTATAGCAGCGCGCATAGCCAGTATAGCAGTCCTTCACGTGGGTATGGTCGCAGGAAAGCACCTTATCGTAGCATGCATCCACGTGGCTATGCTCGATCTTGCCGCAGATGGTATCTGCAGACTTGACCGGGTTTTCCCAATGTGTGCCTGCAACTGAAGAATCCGCAGGCGCAGCGTTGCTGCCGGATACCACGAAGGTATCGCCAACAACGGCAGCTGTCGCATCCGTGACTGCCGCAGCCAATACGTTTGTAGGCAGCATACCGACAACCATAACTATGGCTATGACCATTGACAGTATCCGTTTCAAACCTTTTGTCATTTCTTACATTCTCCTTTCCGAAATAGACAATAGCTTTTTCATACATCTATATAAAACCTGATTTAGCTTCCGCGAAAACGCGCAGAACAGGGGCTTGTCCCCGTCTAAATTCACATCCAGAGGCAAGCCGCCGCCCTGCGCTTCTTTCTTCGCAGTATGCTTTCAGGTGAATTTTCCATCTTCTTGCTATAATAACCCGTATTTCTCTCCTATTAAATTAGGTCATTCCCGCACAATGCGTTCCTCCATTGGTAGCCACGCATAGTGGCATCCTTTTGCAGATCGCATTTACGATGCTAATCAATATAATTTGTATCATGTAGTGATTCCCGTGGCTGGGCATAATAACACCTATACATATTCGTGATAAATTATATTACAACTGGTATAAAAAAGCAAGCCCAAACACCCTTTTTTACGTGTTTTTCTATATCACCAGACTTAATCTCTCAATCCGACGAAGATGCTCCGTACCGAATGTGTGGATAAACCAGAAAAAGCCCAGAGGATGATTAGATCCTCTGGGCTTTAGCATCAATATGTAATGTCTTTGATATAAACAAAAAATCCGAACGCACTTCCAATTGTGAAGTAGTTCGGATTTTTCATGTATGGTGGACGATATAGGACTCGAACCTATGACCTTCCGCACGTCAAGCGGATGCTCTAGCCAGCTGAGCTAATCGTCCAAAGGCAAGAGTGATTATAGCCAAAGTGACAGTATTTGTCAAGTCTTTTCTTCTCTTTTGCAAAATTTATTTTTCTCGGTGGATGGTCTGATAGGCGCAACCGGTGAGGGCAACGCCCTCGGTTGCGTAGATGCCACCGGTTGCGGTGACAAATACCGCTTCAAAATCGTCGCTCGCCTGCTACAAAACCGAGCCTTGCTCTAAGCCAAGGACAAACAGCGCCGTAGCCAAAGTGTCGGCTGTCATACCGTCTTTACCAATCACCGTCACAGAGGCAAGCCCCGTATCTGCAGGGGCGCCGGTGATTTCTGTCTTGGAAAGGGCTTCCACCGCTCTAGATGCTACATAACCGCGGATGCAGGTATCCATATTCCACAATTTCTGCATACGGGCAGTTTGGATTTCCTGCTGGGTGGGGATGTGCAAATTCATGGTATCAAAACCCCAAAGGGTTACAAAACTCTGCAATTTGGGGTCAAAGGCATTGTAAGTCCGCTGGGACAATTCCTCTGCTTTTTTTCATCACCGCCTGCATTTCTGCGCTGGCGTCAGTCCCCACATTCACCGCCAAAATGGCGGAATTATCGGTAGAAGACCAAGTATCGTGTAATTGATAAAACAGTCCGTCCAATTCCTGCATCACTTTTTCGCTATGTTTGCCCCAAAGTTGCACTTTGGCCGTCACGCCCAAAAAGGACATTGTGGTTTGAGCCTCATTGCTACAGCCGCAAAAATACAGCAAACACAGCGCCAACACCGCGCACAAGACCTTTTTCATACCCTTACATCTCATTTTCCCTCGTTTTGGGTGAGTATAGCAAAATTCCTGCTGGAAATCAACGATTTTTCTTCAAAAAACTATTGACTTTTCCAAAATGGTTTGCTAAAATAGACCAGCCGCATCGAATGGGCTTTAAGTCAGTGCGCCTAAAACGCCTGCGCCTTACAGAGCGAGACTACACATTATAAAGTAGGTGAAAAAGAAATGAAAGCAGTTATCGTGACCGGTGGCAAGCAGTATACCGTGGCTGAAGGCGATGTTTTGTACATCGAAAAGTTGGAGGTTGAAGCAGAGGCTACCGTGAAGTTCGACCAGGTTCTGGCTATTCTGGACGGCGAAAACTCCAAGATCGGCGCTCCCGTTGTGGAAGGCGCTTCTGTGGAGGCTAAGGCTATCAAGAACGGCAAGGCTAAGAAGATTACCGTCTTCAAGTACAAGGCCAAGAAGAACGAGAAGAAGAAGCAGGGCCATCGTCAGCCCTACACCAAGGTGGAAATCACCAAGATCGCACTGTAATTATGACTAGATGCGAGTTTTTTATGGATGAGGACCGGATTACCGGTTTCTCCGTTTCCGGACACAGCGGTTATGCTGAGGCAGGCTCGGACATTGTCTGCGCCGCTATCTCTGCTGCTGTTGCCATGGCCGAAGCCATCATCAATGATGTCTGTGGCGCAAAGGCCAAAGTTCGGGTCAAAGAGCAAGATGCACGCATCACTCTGACCCTCCCCACTTCCTGCGACGAAGAGGAGACTGTCCAGGCAGTCCTTTCCGGCCTGCTGCTGACCCTGCTCAACCTGCGGGAAGATTACGAAGATTATATCGAAGTTTTGGAGGTGTAATACCATGCT
>JAZRMH010000021.1:0-2542 GCA_045647425.1 Faecousia sp. | reverse complement strand
GAAGCCCAATGTCAGTAGGGCTAAGACCGCATAGATAAATTTTCTGTTTCTCATATCGTTAATTTCTTTTATTATTTCCCGTCATGACCGACCTGATCGGCCATCTACTCTGTCATCCCCGGCTCCGACCGTGGATCTCTTGGTGAGCAGGTAGGCGGTCAAGCCATCCTGCCCTAAATGATTATTCTCCCACAAATGTGATGGACTTGAATGTATAGCCTACAAACTCGTTGGTATTTCCGAAATCGAAAGCCTCCGTTCCGGCAGTATAGATCTTCGTACTGCTATCATAAGTCATCGCTTTCTGCTCCGGAGACAATACGAGGTCGATGTTTTCCGTTGGTGTATCTTTGAAAGTACCTATGTTGCTGTCATTCACAGTAGCAATAGCGCCAAGGGTAATCTTTACAAGGCTTTTACAATCAAAAAATGCATCAGGACCATTAATATGTGTTACCTTTGGAAGATATGCTGTTTTCAGATTCGAGCAAATACCAAGTGCTGAATTCCCAAGCGTTGTCGCTTCTGGCAGGGATATTTCAGTCAAACTTTCGCACCAACCGAATGCTCCATCACCGATTATCTTTGCAACCGGGAAATAGATAGAGGACATAGATTCATCGTACAGAAAAGCATTCGTTCCAATAACTTCGCATTTCGGTGCAGACACAGAAATCAAGTTAATACAAGAACAGAAGGCACTATTTTTAATTTCCGTAACATCTGGAAGTGTGACAGACCGCAACACTGGGCCTGCTGCCCAGTTTTCAGTGTAGCCATAGTCTACACCGTAAAATACATATTCTGGAACCGTCTTTGCCCCGCTGATGGTCAGATCAATAGTTCCAATTCCAACAAGTTCCCAAGATTCGAGGGATGGATCTACGGTGGCGGCAATAGGTGCAGCGATAGCTTGGAACATATCCACTCCAGCATCAGGAGCAAGAGTCACTTTTATATCGGTATATCCTGCTGTTAATGCTCTTGTAACTGCGGCATTCAACTCATCGGTACTCATTGCAGTAGCATTTATAATGTTGAGATTCACAACTTCCTCTGCCACGCCACCATCAATCTCCTTTGTTGTCCAAGGTTCAACGTTCACTTTAGTGATAGAAATGGCATCTTTACCAACTTTCAACGAGAATTTGTAATGCTTGCCTGCTTCAAGACCGGTATTCGTCAAGAAGGCGTTGACAGGTACATTCAGATTGGTCTGACGGCCGTCGTCGGATATTGTTACCTCCATCAAGTTTGTTTCAGGAGTATATTTGCCTGGGCAAACGATAGCTGTTGCAGCATTACCTCCAAGAACTGGTTTGATTCCTCCATTGACAGTAACGTACTCATCGCTGAGAGAATAGATGGTAGCAGCCATAAGGCGTGGTTCATCGCCGAACTGCGAAGTGAACTCCGTAATCTGAACCGTAACCTTTGCCAGCTTGTGCTCAAACGCAAGATTGATGGTCTTGTTATCAGGCTTCACCATTGCGCTGGTGGAAGCTGTCATCCAGTCGGCAGCTGGTAACTCTTCTATAGAATTCTGATCTGTGGGCAAGGTGAACTTGTCGAACGATGCCGTAGCAGGATACCATGCCTGGAATTGGCTCTCTGCTGTACCGCCATTCCATACAAGAGCATCGGTAGTGGTCCAAGTGGTTCCATCAAAGGTATAGGTAGCGACATTCTTGGTCTCACGCAGAATGTTCTGCACGCAGATCTCGTCGCCGTTGATAAAGTTGGTAGCACCATCGTCTTCGTATGCTACACGAGTTTGCATCGCACCGATGGTAGCGTTGATCTTCACAGCATCGCTATCCATCTGCGGAGTAAAATCTTCCTCATGTGTACAGGCAGCGAAGGTCAGTGCCATGGCTGCAAGGACGATATATTTATTTGATGTCTTCATTGTTCTAATGATTTGTTTGTTTCACCAAAGGATTCATTACTCTGTTTCAAGATTACCGCCTGAAATCGGTGTTCCCCAAGATGCAGCAGTGATGTCACCAATTGTCACAGTATCATGACCAATCTGAAGCTTGATGGTGTACTGGGTGCCACCTTCTAACTTGTTGTCAACGTTAGCAAGGCTGATGTTGGCGCTGAATGCACGGCCGCTCTCCATTGTAATCACAATAGGGAATGACTGGCATTCTTCCATGGGAACAACAAGAACCTCATTGTTGGTCATGGTAAAAGCAGTAGTGCCTGTGCAATTGGTCCAATTGTTTTCCTCAACATTCAAAGTACCTTGAGTATACATATTCTGCACCTCTACGGTAGCAATGTTATCACCTGTCACCTCAGTACCTAAAGTAGGATTAAGCACCAGCTTTGCAAGGGCGTGTGACATGCAAATGTTAACAGGGTTGCTTGTGATGAGAGTTTGCGAAGCCACCAAATAGTCGGTCACACCATCGGCAGTGATGGTTACGCCTTCGGCTGAAGCACCATCAACATAAGGGCTCAAAGCACAAATCTTTTGTTTATTTTCACCTTCATACAGCATAGTGCTGTTGCTGTACCAATTGGTACCATTGTG
>JAZRMH010000020.1:0-10573 GCA_045647425.1 Faecousia sp. | reverse complement strand
CGGAATTCTGGCAACAGTACAAGGCCGCCAACCCGACAGTAGATACCAGCAAGTGGCCGAAGGAAATACAGGAGCGGTTCAATAAGAAGATGAAAGATAACTGATTACAAAAGTAATAAAGTAATATAATAATAAAGTAATAAAAATGCAGGCACCTTTTGACGGGGTGCCTGCTTGCGTGATTTACTTGTATGTACAGTTACTTGCCTTGTCCAGAAGCCTCGAGGTCGTACTATGCAAAGATACTATTTTTTATGGTGTGTCTTTATTGTCTGAGCGATGATCTTCGCCTGGTCCTCGTTGATCTCGATGCCGGCATCATTCATGAACGTATAGCCCTCCTGAATGAATTTCCAGAGACCGACATCCTTGCCGTTGAACTTGCCGTAGAACGGCTGCTTGTCTCCGACCTGCAGCTCGACCTTATCTCCGTCCTTCACCGCAAAGTAACGCCTCTCCCATACATCTCCCTGGGTCGGATCAGACTCGAGGACAGGTTCAGGAGTCCCTGCCTCTTTCAGCCTGGAGAAGACCGCATGCACATCCGGATCACATCGCTTGACACCGGCATCCATGAGACGCTTGATGACCTGTGTCGGAGTCATCTTCTGACCGTAAACCTCGGAGTATGCTTTCACAAGAAGCTTGAATTCGATGGCAATGTCTTCCTTCAGATTGACAGTGCAGAACTTGCCCACTCCCTCACCGTTTTTGCGCCTGGATGGCTTATATAGATCTTTAGTCCTGGCCATAATTATTAGTTAATGTTTACGTATGCAAAAATACAAATATTAACTAATATCTGAAAAACAAATCTACCGCCATTAGCTAATATCAAGAACACTGCTGACCTCGAAAAAATTATACTACCGATTTAAAGAATTATACTACTGATTTCCGAAAAATTATACTACCTATTTTCCGCCCTCCGAATCCTTCAGCGTCCGGTCCGGCAAGCCGGAGTCACCACCGGTGACGGCCGTTCGGATTCCCCGGGATTCTCACTTCATCGAAACCGTTCTCTCAATCCCCCGGATTTCGAGCCTGGGCATGCCCAGGACACTATCTCGCCCTGATGAACCAGCTCGAGATCTTCTCTTCAGCGAGAATCCAACGGACAAACATTTCCCCTTCCCCTTGCAAGTCCGAAATAAATTCGTACATTTGCTTCGGGAAAGGGTCAATATTTGCCCTAACTAACTCAGTAGGGCAAGTTTGCCCACTTCGTCAAGGGTGCCCCTTGAAACCCTCGGCGACTCCAGAAAGTAAGGGACCCGCAGCGTTCGCTGCCCTTACCTTCCTGTCATCTCCGACCAAGGGCAAGCCCTTTGGAATCCCGCCAGAGATGCGTAAAAACCCCGGGACCCAACCCCGGATTTTTCCTTTCTTGGCAAGAAAACACCGACCACATAAATATAAAATACACATGGGACAGTTTTGCGTTCTACACATGGAGTCCAGAGCAGAGGTCTCCTCAATTCTAGAAAGACATATCGTTCGACAGGAAGTCCAGTATGTCGATGGCGTTCGCGTGGAAACCGTCTGGGTTCCTGATAATGCAGATGAATCAAGAGTACATCTGAATAAAGAGCTCGTTTCCAGGACAATTACAGATCCGTCAACAGGAAAAGCAAAAACACTGACGATACAACAGGTGGTTAATCGCAGAATTGAGGAAGCTGGAATTACAAAAGTTCGCAGTAATCAGAATACGTGTATAGAAGTCATCTTCAGCGGATCACCGGAGACCATGTGCGCCATGTCTCAGGAACAGGTGAACAACTGGGCGAACGACACTCTCGCCTGGGCTCGAGGTCGATGGGGATATGATAATGTGGTTTCAGCAACACTTCACTGCGATGAGAAGACTCCTCATATGCATGTAATCGTAGTGCCTATCGTACAAGGACAGAGCCGCAGATCAGCATCTAAGGAAAGACTGGATGCGGCGAAAGGCATGGATACCAAGAAATACAAGACCGATACTACCAGGAACAGGCTCTGTGCAAATGAGGTTTATACAAAGCCTCTACTCTATGGATATCATACTTCATACGCCGAGACTGTAGGTGAGAAATATGGACTATCGAGAGGAGTCAGAGCTGAACTAGGCTCTTATAAAAAGCACACATCATCGATTGAGTACAATCGAATGTTGGCTCAAGAGGCAGCCGAGAAAGAAAGACTGATTGCAGAACTAACCTCAGACTATGCTGCTAAGGTGCAGGTCTCAGCTGATATCGATCAAGATATAGTGGAGAAGAAGCAGCGACAGACTAAAATGGAGAGTGAGATGAAGACTGTCAAGGATGAGCTGGTAAAGGTCTTGAAGGAGAGTAGTAGTACCTTGAGGGTATCTGGTAATAACCTGGTAGTTCAATTCGATCATATGGCTAAAATAGTAGAGCCTACAAAAGCAGAAAAGACAGTAAGGGATAACCTGAAGGCAGAGTGTGGAAAGGATCGATCAGAAATGGATATGAAAGGTCTTCGCACGCATAACTACAACTTGAATCTACTTATAGACAAATTCTCTCCTGTTATAAAAAAGATGTCTGAGAAGATTGTTGGTATTGCTGAGTCTGCTAAGAGAGCTCGAAGTGCTGAAATGCTCAAGACCGGTGCCTTGAAGCTGCTTGTTCCTAAATCCCAAATCGAGGAGATTGAGAGCGTACAGGAGATGAAGCAAAAGGTAGAAGAGGCGAATGCAGCAGTCAAAGCTGCTAATCAGGCACGAGATAATGCTTTACACGAAATGCGATCTGCATTATATGACAAAGAGAAGGCAGAGAAAAAGCAAAAGGAAGCAGAAGACCTACGAAAGACTCATCTTGATGAAGCCAAAATGGAAGGCCGACGAGAGAGACATAAAGAGTGGGTTGAATGGAAGGTTAAATCATATGATCCTGTTGTTGCAGAGAATAAAGAATTAAAAAAAGAACTTGCAGAGACAAAAGAAGAACTTGCACAGTCGCAATCTGACCATACGGAGCAAGCTGTTCTTACGGCAAAGGAACTTATCCAAAAATTCGGTCATAAGACACTTGAAGAAGCTGGTTTGGATCTGACGACATATCCAAGTTGGAAAGAGGCAAAGAGGGAATTGGGAATAAGAGTTTTACCTGAGCCTCGAAAGAGTCAAGGACCTAAATTAGGTATGTAATAAAGTAATAAATGTTACTTTATTATTAGTGGCGTGCTACCTGTATGCGGCACGCTATTTTATTCTATACTAGCCTTAACTCTTTGAATGGTTGATACTGATACACCAGTAAGTTTAGCTATTTCCCTAATTGAATTCTTGCCCTTTTTGATATGTCTGACCACTTCCGGATACTTGGCCTGAAGATCTTCTTTAGTTAGGGCACTCCCCTTTGGTCGGCCCATCTTTACGCCTTTACTCTTGGCCAGGGCACGACCGGAATTCAGACGTCCTAGTATGAGCTTACGTTCCATCTCTGCTCCGAGTGCCAGAACAGTAAGGACCATCTTTGCGACCGGGTTCTCCTCTCCCCTCTCATCAATGGTTGAAAGGTTCAGATCCAACGGCCGGGAAGTGCAGCCGTTTTTCAATAATTCTCGTGACTACATAAGCGCACAGGAAGTAACCTTCAAAATAGACAACAACAAGGCAAAATTAAGCCGGAACGATGCGAAGTTCTATGTGATCACGGTAAGCCCTTCCAGCCGGGAGCTGGAGAAAATGGGCAAGACAGAGAAGGAACAGGCTGAAGCCATGAGAAAGTATGTCCGTGATGATGTGATGCAGCACTATGCGGAAGGGTTCGGAAAAGGCCTGAACAAAGAGGATATCGAGTATTACGGAAAGATCCATTTTGAGAGGAAGGGAGCCGACCGGTACGACATGCACGCACATATCATCGTCAGCCGGAAGGACAGGAGCAACACCAGGAAGCTAAGCCCAAAGACCAACCACACCGGGAAGAAGAACTGCGGAAACGTGAAGGGAGGTTTCGACAGGACAGATTTTTTCCGAAAGTGTGAAACCTCATTTGACAAGCGCACAGGGTATGACCGGGCCCCGGAACAGACCTTCGACTATCTCAATACCATGAAGAACGGAAGCCCGAAAGAAATATTCCAGAAAAAGGAGTGGGCGGAACGTGTGAACCATGAACGGCTTGAGAAGATGAAAGCCGAATGGAACCGGGATCTTCAGGAACCGCACCAGGAACAAGGCCGTGAAGAGAGCCAACAACAGGGAAACAGTATTTCCCAAGTTCCGGAAATCAACCAGGTACCGCAGCGGAAGAAGCAACAGGAGGAAGAACTCGACCAGCCCAGGAAAAGAAGCCGGGGGTTTGGAATGGGTATGTGATTCTACATATACATACCACTTGTGTTAGGGCTTGTTAATTCCCTTACCTTGATATGCAGGGTAAGGGAATTAACAACTAGTTCTTGGAAAAGCTTTTTTTGTTTCCCTAAAATTGAATCAATAATGAATATACAGTGCCGGATATGCGGGCTATGATTTTTGCAGCTTGTTTTTCATTACCCTTAAAATCCTTTACGAATACAGCCAATGTATAGTATTTGTTATTAGGTAAACGTATAAAGGCTACATCATTGTGAGCTGCAAGAATACCATTTTCATTGACATAACCTGAGCCTGTCTTATGTGCTATAACAACCCCGTCTTTATCAAGAAGCGGAGCTACTATCCTGTCCACACCTGTTTTACATTCTGTCAATGTATTCTTAATGAAATTTTGTTTCTCGTTACTAATAAGGCTTTCTGTAAACAAACGATTCATCAATATTGCGGCACCAAGAGGGGATGTATAATTAGAGTAAGCTTTGTCATGGTCAGCTGACATTTCCTCTTCCGTGTAAGCTATTTGAAAGCTCGAACGTGGAATGAGTTTCGCTATAAAACTGTCTGTTTGTGCAGTATTGAGTATATTCTTAAACATGATATTGCTTGCATTATTGTCGCTTTGAATAAGAGTATAACGTAATAAATCTCTCACTGTTAATGATATGACAGATGTTGAATAATCTTTCATCATAGGGCTCCACGTTTTTGGATCAAGTTTTTCCCTATTTATCTTTACCAATGTGTCAAGGGAAATACCTTTTTTGTCAAAGTCATTGCAAAGAGCTAATGCCTGATGAACCTTAAATACGCTCATCATTGGATAAATACTTTTGTTGTTTACTGTTACTGTGTCCTGATTGTTTATGATTACAGCAACTCCGATTTCTCCTGGATATTCGGATGCAATCTTAGAAATAGAATCGCTGATAACCTGACTGTTTAGCTCTGATTTACTCTTGTTCGCTATTGACTTGTGCGAAAATTGCTTTAATGAAATGATAGTTAAACACAATAAAATGACAATTGAAACTGATAAAATAATCTTGTTTTTTTTCATGAAATAAATGATATAGAGTTATAAATTAAATTCTGTTTTTACTTTGATTAACCTGAGTACAAATATAGTCGTTATTCAAGAAAATACCACGATTTATCTGAATACAGTTTGGGCCTCAATACAGAAACTCCTAGTAAACGAATCCAAGCATCCAAAGCGGAAGTTTGGCACCATCAGGCATGTCCCAGTCATCGGCGAATACGTATGAGTCCTTGAGCCCGGCAATCTGTGAGAAGTCCTTGCTTCTTCCGCCAATTTCAAAAGTATACCTATTGTCTATCTTGAAGTCGCCCTGTGTCTTTCCGTATTCAACGTGATGGCATTCAGCCAGACTGTTGATGGCAAAACATTCTCTAGCTGTTCCGATATCTACCTTGCCAGGGGCTAGAGCATGGAGAAGGTTTGGATTCTCCATGTATACCTTGTCCGGTTTAGACAGCTTGCCCATCTTCTTCTTATCAGAATAAAGAAGGTTGAACACCTTGGCATCTCCAAGGTACTTCAGATATTCCACCACTGTGTCTCGACCGATTTCAAGCGAGCCGGCCAGCTTGTTTGCGTTCAGTTCAAAAGGAACTTCCTCGGCTATAAGCTTTACCAAGGCCTGGATCTTTCTGATGTTCGAGACATCGACGTTGCAGATCTGTGGCAGCTCAGTCTCGATGATATAGTTTACGACCTGTTCTATACGGGTGTAGTATTCGTCCTTGCCCTCAAGCAGGAAAGGATAGTAGCCCTTTTCCAGATATTCCTTGAAGAGGACAACCGGCTTGCACTTGGATGTCACCATTTCCCATAGTTCGTATGGACGTGACAGGATATCCTCCAGTGTCCATTTTGGAAAATCCAGTCCGTGATAGAACTTCAGGGCTTCACGGAAAGAAAGTCCCGGCATGGTATACTTGATGGCGCGACGAGAAAGGTCTGCATCACCCTCTCTCAGCTGAAGAAGGGATGAACCGCTTACAATGAGCTTGAGTGATGGAAAGAGTTCGTAGATCTCTTTGACTTCCCTGCTCCAGTCCATGGTTCCAGGCTTGTACTTGTGGATCTCATCAATGACAAGCAGCTCGCCTCCGTTAACGTGGAACTCCTCAGCAAGCCCTACCAGTGTTCTTGTAGAGAAGTCAACGGTATCAGCCGAGCAATAAAGAACTCTACGGTCTCCTGGCTTATAGTTCTGCTTTATGTGCTGCTTGATAAGAGTGGATTTTCCTACTCCTTTAGGGCCCATAATGCTTACGATTTGTGCGTTCCAATGAATCTGATCCATCTTTTCACGGATAATGTTCATTGAGGTGTTAGCCAAAAGCCTGTCATGTTTTCTGAATAAAGCGTCCATATCATCAAGTTTAATGAGTCAAAGATAATAAAAGTGTTGCGCGTAAGCAACATATTTCGCGAAAATTGTTGGTTATACGCAACACTTATTTTATAAAGAGGATTATGGGGACAAGAATGTAAGAAAGTATTATCTGTCAAAAATCGCTGAAATTTGACGGCTGCTCGATCTTCTGTCAAAAAAAATAACGCAGTCCTGTGATGGATCTGCGTTACATATGTATTGTGTTCAAAGTCTCACAGTGATACTTTGAAATGAGACTTTAGAATGATTATCAGAGGATTAATAATTATTACTTTATTATTTGTAATATTTATTACTTGCCGGCAGCAGCAAGCGTCTGCTCCATGAATTCGTTTATGAGGGCAGTGACAGTCTGTCCGCTTTCAGCAGCATATGCCTTAAACTTGCGGTATGTGTCAGGATTGATCACAATAGTAGTGCGCTTATTCTCCTGCTCTGACGAAACCTTCTTTGTCTCCACAACTGGTTCGGCCGGATGGGTCATAGCCTTGAGTGGTGAAGGGGGAGGAGTAGTGCCGGACTGTGGCATGGTCAAGGTCTTCTTTGCCATATTACGATATTACTTTATTATATTATTACTTTATTACAATTTCTCCAACAGCTCGTCTACAAGAGTCTGGAAGTCTGCGGATCCATTTGAGCCAGGGTAAGCGGTTACCACATCGGTATATTCGAATGCTGCTTTCGCAACATCGTTATTCTTGCGAACAACAGTATCAAGAACTCGATCTCCATACTTAGCTCTTACGTCAGCCTCGACGATATCAGTCATGGTCTGTCCCTTCTCGTAGATATTGAAGAAGATGAAGTCGATATGGATGCCAGGATTAAGATCCTGCATCTCGGCACAGAATGTATCCATCATGTTCAGACCATAAGACGACATCAGGTCTGTCTTCATCGGAACGATGAGCTTGTTGGCTGCAGCAAGGGCGTTCATCGTGATGAGACCGAGGGATGGGGGACAGTCCAGAAGGATGAAATCATAGCGGCTCTTCTGAGGCTCGAGAAGATCTTTGAGAACATCTTCTCTTCTCCTCATGTTGGTCATCTCGATCTCGATACCGGCCATCTCAAGTCCGGAAGGAGTAAGGTCAAGGTTCTGACGCACCGGATAGATCGGAAGATCCTTTCTTTCCCTGATCGCATGGTATACTATTCGCGAAGGAATCTCTGCGAAGAAGTGACGTGTGAGGTTCGCCTGGGTATCGAGGTCCATGAGAAGAACCTTCTTGCCTTTAGCGGCCAAAATAGCTCCAATAGTGGCTACTGAAGCTGTCTTTCCGACACCGCCTTTATGGTTGGCTACGGCTATGATCTTAGCTTTCATATTTATTACTTTATTACTTTATGCGAAGATATGAATTATTTTTCAATGGACAATACTGGATGAATGGGGAAGTGAACTAGAAAAATAGAACAGTATAGGTAAAAATATCTCATTGATAATATAATGCCCCCCCCTGAAAATAGGTAAAAATAGCATATTGATAATATAACGCCCCTGAAGAATGTGAGGAGCGAAGTGACGAACTATCTCTAAAAATGGTTGGATTTTAGGTTAGATTTCATACCTTTGCGAATAGGTCAAAATAGCATATTGATAATATAACGCCCCCTTTCACAAGCGACGAGTGTAACGAGGAGCTCTCTCAAAAAAAATCTGTGTGTATGAGTGAAGATTTGAATAAGGAAAATATGAGTGATGATATCGGTGATATTCCTGATGACATCTGGTATGGTGACGTAAAATATGACAGGACTATCGAAAGATATGGAGAAGGTACGCCTTTTCAAGAGGGGGATGATAAGGAGTATATCAAGTCACTGTCTTTTCATGATCAGAGAGGACTTGAGTGGTACCATCAGAAGAATGAATTTATGAGGAGCTGTCCGGAGCTGAGGGAGATAAGCACCACCGACTTTCTGCATCTGCTTTTCTGCAGGGATGACGATGAGATGCTTCCGTTCGAGGAACAATGGTGTGAGGCTTACGATTGGTGGGCCAGGCATCCGAGATCAGCCAAGAGGCCGCCGGAACATCCGTACGTTTACAATGGAATCGCCCAGGCAATCTATGGAAAAAGAAAAAGGGAGGCAGATCAGAAGAACAAGACATTTGTTATTACAAATAAGATTGAGCAGCTGAACGAGATTATGCAGCACCCGTTCGTGATCATGTCTCCGGTATCATATACCGGCAAGAGGCGCACAAAATCGAACGCCCGATATCTTTATGCGATTGCAATCGATATCGACCGCGTGGAGGCAAAGCACGTGGACAATCTGCTCTATCAGTCGGATCCGACCAGAACGGTGCCGCTTACCTTTCCTCGCCCGCAGATCATCGTTAATTCCGGCTCAGGTATTCATATCTATTTCCTGCTCGAGACGCCGCACCCGATGTTCAATGATGTCTATCCGATTCTGAATAAGATCAAGAAGGAGCTGACCCGCCGTGTATGGAACATCGGTACCACTCATGAGGATCCTAAGCACCCTCAGTTCCAGGGTAACTGTCAGGGCTTCCGACTCCCGGGAACACAGACGAAGACCAGGCAGAAGGTAACGGCCTTCCAGAGCATAAACCCGGCAGGAAAGCCATTCTATAAGATTACAGAACTTATGGCGAACGGTGGAGGATTCTTGTCTGATCAAGAACAGGAGCTGCTCAGAAAAGGTATTTATAATCCGAAGCGAATTTCTCTGAAACAGGCGAGGGAACTGTATCCGGAGTGGTATGAGAGAAGGATTATTCAGGGACATAGGCCGGGGCGCTGGTATGTGAAGAGAGATCTGTACGACTGGTGGAAACAGAAGATATCGGTGAAGGTGTCTGTAGGACATAGATACTTCTGCCTTATGGCCCTCGCTGTGTATGCGGCGAAGTGCAATATCGAGGAAGAGGAGTTCATGAGGGACCTAAAGAGCTTTGTAGAGCCGTTCGATGGCATCTCATATACTAAGCGTCCGGAAGACCGCTTTACTATTGAGGACGCTCTGGACGCTGCAGCTGCTTACCGTGAGTGTTACTGTACCTTCCCTCTGGAAGACTTGAGAGATATTACAGGCGTGGATATAGAAAGGAATAAGACCCGCAAGTTCAAGAAGCAGAATATACATCTTGAGGAAGCCAGGGCTGTACGTGATGTCCGACAGAAGAGGGAAGGAAGAATATGGGATGAGAGTGGAGTCAAGAAGACAAAGCTCGTCGATATCTACGAGTGGAGAAAGAATAATCCGGGAGGTTCGAAGTATGCCTGTGCAAAGGAGCTTGGAATTTCCAAGCCGACCGTCATGAAGTGGTGGGACGCTACAGAGGAGACAATCGAGCAGGAGAATGAAAGAAGAATGAAGCTGCTCGAGGATAGAAGGAAACTTGTCGGGGGATATGAGCTGCATGATAGGGAGTCTTCTGAGCTTCATGATATCGGAGCTGGATACAATAGAGGATACCTGGCAGACAGGAAAGCCGCAGATCTTGTCATGCAGAATACGGACGGATATGACAGGCAGTCAGAAGAGACCATCAGGAAGACCGGCGATGATCTGGCTGACCTCATCAACTTCTCCGAGGTTTCAATAGATGAGATCATGCGTACTATGGGAATACCGGAACCGATGATCCCTATACTGAAGGAGCAGATGAGAGAGGCGATGAAGACTCCGGAATTCTGGCAACAGTACAAGGCCGCCAACCCGACAGTAGATACCAGCAAGTGGCCGAAGGAAATACAGGAGCGGTTCAATAAGAAGATGAAAGATAACTGATTACAAAAGTAATAAAGTAATATAATAATAAAGTAAT
>JAZRMH010000019.1:0-25555 GCA_045647425.1 Faecousia sp. | reverse complement strand
TTAGCTCAGTTGGTAGAGCAACTGACTCTTAATCAGTGGGTCCCGGGTTCGAGTCCCTGAGGGTGCACCAAATGGCCCATTGGTCAAGTGGTTAAGACAGCGGCCTCTCACGCCGTTAACATCGGTTCGAATCCGGTATGGGTCACCAAATTTTTAAAATAGCTATTGACTTTTGTATAGAAATATGCTAAACTGTCAAAGCTTACAACGATGGTAAAAGCCATCTGCATAGTTGGTATTGATTGTCATGAGGGTCCACCTGTTCCCATCCCGAACACAGAAGTTAAGCTCATGTACGCCGACAATACTTGGCGGGTGACTGCCCGGGAAGATAGGTAATGCCAACACAAATATTCCTCTTTAGCTCAGTCGGTAGAGCGACGGACTGTTAATCCGCAGGTCGTTGGTTCGAGTCCAACAAGGGGAGCCAAAGGAAAGACTGCTAATCTTACGGTTGGCAGTCTTTTTTTGTCGTTTTTTGCATTCGTAACAAGTGAAATCTATTCGGAACTATTGGGAAGTATTCGTATCTTTTTGGGCGGCAAATGGGCGGCAAAAGACATTTCCGGTCAAAACAGGACGCCAAATGGGCGGCACGGCGACCTCAATGACCCAAGATGCTCATATTCTACCGGGAGATAAGCTTACCTACGGGAACCGGAACGGGAGACTTGGAGGTTGGTGTTGGGTAGGCGAGCAAGGGAGGATCAGATGATCGGCTCGAATATTCCCTAATTCCCGTAATTTTTCCTAGTGACCCCGTATTACGGAAAGTTCCATCCAGTATTGCCTGGATAGTTGTCCCATGGTCATTGTCTGTTCTTCCTTAGCTTTGGAGCTTATCCCAAGGCAAGGATTTTCTTTTGCCGTCCATTTGCCGCCCTAAGGAAAAAAGAATGTGCTGCCGAAGCAGCACGTGTAGTATATGGTAGTTTATTATTTGCAGATCACTTTATCCATGATTTCAGCAGCGTGATCGTCCATGGCTTGAGTTCGGTGGACATAGAGGTCATATGTTGTTTTATAGCTGGCGTGACCAAGTCTCTGTTGAACTGTCTTACCATCCACATGGTTGGCAACCATAGATGTGGCACAACTATGGCGAAGATCGTGTAGACGGATATGCTTTAGACCATGCTTAGCCATGAAACGGTCCCACTTTTGAGTCAGTGAGTCCGGATGGTATGGAGAGCCGTCTTTGAGGTGGATCACATAGTCCTCCTTGGAAAATCCAGGACCATAGGCTTCTCGTTTAGCATCGTATTCAGCTTTTGCTGTTCGCAGAATATTACAGGTATTGTGACCAATGGTAATTGTGCGCTTACTGGATTTGCTTTTAGGGTTCTTTGTAATGACGTTACCTTTAACTGCTACACGATTCTCTGTTATATGGATTTTACGATTGTCTAGGTCTATGTGTTGCCACTTAAGCGCTCCTAGCTCACCACGACGCAAACCAACGCACAAACCAAGGAACACCAGCAGAAAGATATCTGAACCTTTAGCTGCATCGATGGCTGCTTGTATTTCTGAATCGTCATATACCTCTGCACTGTACGCATCTGCTTTAGGGAGGATGGTATATTGGCAGGGGTTGTGAGGTATCATTTGCAACTGTGTAGCGGTCTTCATGGCGCTGTACAGACATTGATGAGCACTTTTTATAGTTCTAGGAGATTTTCCACGATCGCTTAGATCTTTAACCCAAGCTTGTACGTATGTGCCGGTAATTTGGTTGATTGGGATATGACCCATAGCCGGAATGATGTAGTTTTTAATTTTCTCTCGATAGCCGTTTTTGGTTGTTTCTGCGATGTCGGGCTTATGGACGGCGAGCCATGTTTTGATCCATGTTTCTGTTGTCATAGGGGTAACTTTTTGTATACCACCTTTGGCTAGCTGGTTGAACATTTTTAGTTCAACCTCCTTAGCCTCTTGCTTGGTGCGCACGGTTTTGGAGAAACGCTTACGTTCTCCGTTGGGACCACGGACACCTTCGACAGTTACCTGCCATGTGATTTTACCATCTTTACCTTGTCTTTTTCTGATTGCCATTTTTAACAATCTCCTTTCTTGGTTTACATAATTATTATATATATCTACCTAGAGGCGATTAACGCCTCCGGGTTAGATGCATGGGTGTTGGTGGCTGCTTGTTGAGATGTGCAGCCAGTTTATCTTTGGGGACACGGTACTGCCGACCAATTTTGATAGTCAGATTATGCTGCTTGACATACATCAATGCAGTTTCGTAGGAAACTCGCAAAATTTCTGCGACCTCGTAGATGGTGAGTAACTCAGTCATGATCTGCATCCTCTTCGCCGCTAGTATCCAGTAGTGCTTTTATCTGTGAAGCAGGACGTTTGATTAGCTTGCTTTTTGGTTTTGTAACCGGGGGAGTGGGAGCGTCACCAAAGACACGGAAAACGAAAACATCCTCGGGACTGGTAGCACTTTTGTCGATTTTACGGGAACGTGTTAATCGACCTGCTTCGTGATCCAGCACCCCCATAGATTTCCATTCACGTGCGCAGGTGGTAATGTTGGGGAAATTGTTGCTATCAAGAATTTTTTCGAGATAGCTTCGCCGGATTTCGTACTGTTCTACGATGCATTGGCCATTAGGCAGAAACGTGTGAGGGTATGTGATCCTGCCAAAGATTTGGTTTCGAGGTTCTTCTTCACCGGGGCGGTAGAAGGATGTCTTGTTAATTCGGCAAGCATCCAGTATTACCTGGTAGCTGTTCTTGGCAATGCTGCGCTGTGCGCCGTGATTTGTTTCATGTTGTACGAAGAAGTTGAGAATGCCGGGGATGTCGAACGAAATACCTAAGGCTTTGGTAGCTAATTCAGCGGTTGTCATTAGCAGAGCCGGGAATTTTTCCACAAAGCGAGGTGTCGTTGGATGATTGGGTAACTGATTGAGCAATGATTGGCAATAGCCTTGATAGATTGGCAGAACCATTTTGGTACCGCCATTATCGATGATGTACTGGGCAAGTTCGGGAGCTGCCCAGCCATTGTGCCTTCTGCAAATATCCTTGATTCTTCGAGAATGGTCTGCATCAATGGTTAGAGGGTCGGTGATTTCGAGAACCCGGTTGTGGAGACCTTCCGCTTTGGAACGACAATGTTCCAGCAGGGAAATTTCGCCAGAACTGACGATCACCGTGCTATAGCTTTCGGCAGTAGTTACTTCCATGTTGGAGTTTAGGCGATATTTTTCCACACCATCACTCAAATCGTAGACGACCTGTGTTAGATCCTTTTCTCTGTATTTACCTAGCTCATTTAGAACAATAACCGCACCTTTGTTGCCGACACATTGCCGTGTGGTTGCAGCCTCGGTGGAACTCCAGTTGCTATAGATACTACGCTTAACAACGATCTCACCGGTTTTGTCGTAGTAACGCTTCTCACCATCGTAGGGAGCACCGGAGACACTAGCGCATAGACACAATCCTGTGCTCTTTCCGGAACTGGAGCAACCGCAAACATGGTAGATTGGGTTTTCGCCGGTTGTGATGGGACCAATGAGACCATTTACCACAGCAGACAGACCGGCAAGGAGAACAATCTCTAAGGGTGTTTGTCCAACAACGTCCTTCTGGACCATAGCTTTCCAAGTATCAAAGTTACCTATGGGAGTCACTGAGTATGGACCTGTGTAGATAGCTTTATATCCGCCAAGCAAGATGGATGCTCGGTAGCAGTACTTTACACCAATCTTTTGACCCTCACCATTTAATATCGGAATGGGCGTCCAGCCAAGATTGGTGAACACTTTTTCTACGTTTGTGCCGGATTGCTGCAAGGCATCTTCTTGGATGCGTAGCGTGTCGACAAAACAGTCGAAATGCTTTTTTGTAACATCTGCACCTTTACCAGCCAAGGTTTGTACCAATTTGGGATCGCCAAAATCTGAACGGTTGATGGTGATGTGACGTTGTTCACCCATGTATTTGAAACTTAGGTGCAAGCGTGCATCTTTTGTCTCGATGTTGTCGGTAATGTGGTCGATTGTAACTGCATTACCCAGAGGAACGAAGGTGGATGAATTCTTGCCGGGTTTCCAGTAGCCGTATGAGCAGCACTGGATGTCAGCATTAGTAGTAATAGCCATTTTAATGATCTCCTTTTTATTGTTATTCTTTTGGGGTGCTAGGGTGTAACATTATTATATTACAAATAAATAGAAAAGAAAAGATGGGATAATGACGGTGAAAACGGAGAAAACAGAACATTTTGTTAGAAAAACGGGCGATGGATTTACTGGACAAAACAGGGACGCAAGGCTCTTGATCTCAATCGCCTTGGAGGTTGATTTTTGGTTTTTGTCGTCATTTTTCACAAAAAAATCGAAAAAAGTTCGATTTCTGCAAACAAAAAAATATAGGAGCAACCGGCTACGAATGTAGCTCGTTTGCTCCTTTAATTCTTATATGGATGCGAAAGGGAGGCGTTGGGATGCGTAGGTATGCCTTAGCGTCACAGGAACACAAAGAGAATGTTGATTTAAGGGATTATGAGGATGTGATTGTAGCTGCTGTTATGGCAGCAATGAAGGATGTAGAGGATGTTTCCGTAGTGGTATGTGAGAGATACTACGAAGTCTCGCCCTCTCCCGGTAGGGGAGCTGCTATAGCTGTGGGGAGGGCTATTTGTAAGTCTGGCCTTGGCAAGTGCTGTGTGCAGATCCCAAAACTATTTTCTAGTGTTGAAGTGAATACAGAAGAGGAGGAACAGAATGACAGAAAAAAAGCAAACAAAGTGGGTGGACATTTCTAGTGTGGTTCGTGAGTATTTGCCCATCAGCAGGCGTAAAGCAAGAAAATTTGTAGAGTTGTATTGTTCTAGCAGAAAGTATGTAGGTGGCCGTATCTATGTGGAGCGTGCGCAGCTAGAACGGCTATTGGCAGACACGGATAGGGAAAGGTTTCCTTTGGATATTTGATGCTGCATTAGTGACGTAACAATGAGTTTTATACCTATATATTATTCATGTAATGAAGCACATAGGGCGGCTTGCTCTATGTGCTAATTTCTTTTATTGGAGGTGTAAACCATTGTATTGCTGTTTAGGCACTGTAAGGGAATGCAAAGAATTGGAAGGCAAATTGCCACAGAGGGTCTATGATGAAGTTTTACGAGGCTTGGCGGTACTCGATTCTGAGTTTGGCCCCGGGAGAAACTACTTGAATGTTGGTGGATTTAGCTTGATTGCCGATACTGAGGAAGACCTTTGCAAGGCCAGAGAATTATTTGACGACCGATGGCATTATTGCGAATGGGCGACAAAATTGGGGGATAGTGGATTTTGCTCTGCTCTTTATTTGCTCTCCAATGAATTTAGTGTTATGCTTTACATTCCCGTTGCTTTGGCAAACAAGGATATTTTAGAAAATATGGAGGATTGATTATGAGAACTGTAGCAACTGAATTACGCACCGAGGCTGTGTATTCCGATGATGGGGGCAAGCGTTACCTGTTGAGAAAAACATGGGATGATGGTCTACCTAAGTTAGCGGTAATTATGCTTTGTGCAGGATCAGCTGGCACGGTGGAACTGGACACTACCACGCAGTTGGTTTTGAACAATGCATCCAGGCTTGGCTATGGCAGCGTAGCAATTGTTAATCTGTTTGCAACCCTTAATGATTTTGCATTGAAACAATCCCAAAGTGAAGATGTGGAAAATTTGGATATGATTATCCAGGAAGTAATTGCGGTAGAGAAGGTGATATATGCACCGGGAACTGGCAAGGCAAAGAACAAGCTGTTTATGGAAGTGCAGGAGCAAGTGCTGCGGACTTTGCAGCCTTATGAGGACAAGCTGTATTGCCTGTGCGACGAAAAAGGCAGCAGCAGATTGCAGCATCCCCTTTCTCCACGAGTGAGAGAGTGGCATTTATCGTCCCTTAAGATCAGCGAGCTGATAGAGGTATCGGCAATAGCAGAACCGGAAGCAAAAAAGAATCCCAAAGGCAAGTCTGCCCAAAAAGAAACATCCAATGCGTAACCAAGAAAAATCTCCCTACCCTAAGCCAAGGGTAGGGAGATTAGTGTGAGGAACATAGAAAAGCATTTGTATGTTCCTGTGCAATAATGATTTTAAGCATAGTAAGTATGGCGACTTTAACGGTTTTGTGAGAATTGATATTGATGTTGGAAGGGTATATCCATCTGTTATCAGTTTTTCTCCGGTATTTCTTCGGCAATTTCGATATGGTCTTTGTCTTCCGTACGATATATCAATTGATCCTGTGGTTTATTATGTAGGTACTTCATGAAATTTTCTTGAAAACTGCGATTCTCTTCTTGTGGAACAGAATCGACAGATTGATTTGGTATATAAAACATTATATTTAATCTCCTTGTTACTTCGTGTAACATAGTAATAACCATTCTTATTACCGTCGTAGCACAGCAAATTTTGTCTTGCAATCCTTGTTTATGGTCCTGTTTGTTTATTTACACATATATTTTCTAGGAAAACACCTTTTGTTATTAATTTCCCATTCTGAAATTAGATCATCGTAATATGTTCGTATGAGAGGCCAACGCTCACGGTCAAGGCTATAATCTCTTACAGTGTTGAGAAAATCCAGTAGACATTGGTCCCCTTTATCAATCTCTTTGAACAAAAATGCTTGTGTGGTATTGGTTTTGTGATTGTACAGAAAAAAGCGTGGGAAGAACAGCCTGTGAATGAAGTTTTCTCTCACAACAAAAATCTCAGTATCAGGCGTGATAAAGCCAATAGAACCTGGAAAGTGATTTTCGTAATCACCTAAGCCACAATAATAGCTGGAGCGTTCTTTATATGCAGTTAATAAAGCTTCGGTGTTGTACATGTTTCCTCCAAGTGAATTGAAAACAGGGAAAGCGGTTTAGCTTTGAACAAGACTACTTTAGTAAACCAAGTTATTTTGCTGCCCGTACCAGAACAAAAGCGGTATTACTGCACTTAACACAAGGTGGACACCGATCTCCTTTTACGCAAGTAATTTCATTCTTGCATTTGGTGCACCGGTAAATACCGGAAAGCTGAACAGTCGATCCTGTGGTGATTACAGTTGCCATGTTTATTACCCCCTTTTACTGTTTCAAAAACCGTCGTGGACATCAACACTGGAGACATAGCCTACAGTGGGTGCTTTAAATAAATACTCTAGTTCTTCGTAGCCAACACATTCTCCACCTTTTTCAAAGAAAAGCTTGTAAGCACCATAATATTGAGCTTCTTTCATGTTGGTTGTAATGATCCATTGGCCGCCTACATGTTTTACAAAGCCTTCACAACTCAAACAATTTTCTGCATCATTAAGTACGATTGCTTCTTTAGGGAGCGTAGAACCATCGGCAAATGTTTCACTTGCCCATTTTCTGAGTTGGTCGCGCAAGATACTGCGTTTTGTGCGGTTGTGATTATCTTCATATGGCATAGTTACTGTTGTTGTGTAGTTAACGTTTTCTGTTCGTATGTGAGCACCAGCTCCATGCACCCGAGCTGTACCCTTCCAGGATGTTCCAATTTCGAAAAGTTCAAGTATATTACAAGTTACTTTGAAATGTGTATCATGGTCTGTGAAAGCATCAATGATTTCAGCAGCTCCTAAAAGTAAGTCCCAAAATCCCATTTAACCACTCCTTGCTTTATTTTGATTCTTTATTACCACAATTAGGGCACACATATACGATCATCTTTGGATCTACAAGCTCGAAATCGACTTGCATTGAGCATCCGCATTTAGGACATTTCATTTTAGTCACCTACCTTTTAATCCTCTAGTGAGTCTTTTATAATTCTCCGTATGGTTTTTTCGGAGTAATTATACTTAATTGCGAGTGTACGAATATTGGTACCGTCGTATTCTTTAACGATGATTTGCTGGATCCTTGTGGGATTAAAGAAACGCACGGGGAAGTTAATCTGTTGCCCCTTGAACATTTGGTAGATTTCCATTGCTGTGTCCATTCCCAGTTTTTCACTGACTTCCTTATAGACCGCATTCAGCAGTTCAGAATCCGGTTCAGCCATCTGCATCACCTCTTTGGAAAATTCTACCAAATTCGATTTCTCAAGTCTAATCCCAAAGTCCTTGTGTTTGTCCATGCTGTAATTCTCCCAAAACAGTAATCCTCCATGGCAAGGAAAGCCTAGTGCCATAGAGGTCATGTTAATTATATTTATTTGTGACTTGGACAAATGCGGTGAGGCTGGGAGGTAGTATTTTGATCTGCGGTTTACCCTACCTGTTGTATGATTGGTTTTTGTTAGTTTTACCGGGAATTATTTATTTTTATAGACCAGCACCAATTTTGATGGGAGTTTGGGAGTTTTCGCACAGAAGTATTGCGCTGTTGTTCCTTGTCTTATCGGTTCGGGAATGGGGACTTCCCGGCTGGTATCCCGGTGGGGAGAAATCTCCCGGGGAATTAGGGGGAACTGGGATGGGAGAGGGGAAAGACATCATCTTTGCGAATGCTTGTTTTTGAGACCGGGTCGCCGAATGGTCGCCAAAAACGAAACACCAACCCCGTTTCTTGATCGCTTACCTCGCCTTTTTGGGTGGCGTTTCATGTTCTGTTAATCCGCAGGTCGTTGGTTCGAGTCCAACAAGGGGAGCCATAGAAAGCCTTGAAAACGAAAGTTTTCGAGGCTTTTTTATGTGAATTTTGCCATTCTTACCAAACTTACGAAACTTTTATCGTGCGTTCCACCTTTGCAAATAGTTGGGAAAATGGTGTAAATGAATTCCTGCCTCCTGCGTGTTGACATTTAGGAATAAAGCGCATATAATAGTTCCCATAGAAACAATTCCTAAAGAAACTATTGGAGGGTGCTTATGCAAACATATCCGATCCTGACACATATGTTATATGGCCGAAAGCTGTATGAAGCGCTGTTTTCAGATTTCCAAGCAGATGTAGAGCTCAGCCAGACTGAAATCGATATTCTCGGCTTTTTGAGCAATAATCCTGATATGAATACATCTGTGCAAATCGCGCAGTATCGAATGATCCCTAAAGCCAGCATTTCCAAGACGGTGGATTCTCTGTGTCAAAAGGGACTGCTTGTTGCACAGCGTGATGAAGGTGACCGGAGACGCGTTCATTTGCTTTTGACAGAACCGGCGGAGCCAATCGTTGCACAGATCCAAGCCGTTCAGCAGCAGTATGGCGCTGTGTTGACGAGGGGGTTTTCGGAGGAAGAACTGGCAATGGTGTTCCGCTTTATGGATCGGATGACAAAAAACGCACAAGACATGTTAAAGGAGAATCATCGTGGCAACCAATAAGAATCAGGACTTTCTTGGTACAGCGCCGGTAGGCAGGCTTTTGATGCGGCTTTCTATCCCTACAATCGCCGCACAGCTGATCAATATGCTGTATAATATCGTAGACCGTATTTATATCGGACATATGCCGGGAAACGGCGACTTGGCCCTGACAGGAGTCGGCGTTTGTATGCCCATCATCCTGTTTGTATCCGCATTCGCCGCACTCATCAGTTCCAGCGGCGCACCCCGTGCCTCAATATTTTTAGGTAAACAACAAGCAGACTCTGCGGAAAAAACCATGGGCAGCTGTTTTTCTGCCCAGGTGGTGGTATCCTTGCTGATCACCGCAGTGCTTTTGCTTTGGCACGAGGAGTTGCTCCTCTCCTTCGGGGCCAGTGATAATACCATTGGGTTTGCTTCCGACTATATGTCCATTTACGCAATCGGAACCATCTTTGTACAGTTGACCTTGGGCATGAATGCCTATATCACAGCCCAGGGCTTCGCCAAAACCGGTATGCTCACGGTCTTGATCGGCGCTGTCTGCAACATCATTCTTGACCCTATCTTCATTTTTGCATTTGATATGGGCGTGAAGGGCGCTGCCCTTGCCACAATTATTTCTCAGGGCATCTCCTGCGTGTGGGTTATTAGTTTCTTGGTCAGCAAGCGATCCACACTGCGTCTGACAAAGAATTCCATCAAATTCCGGCCGAAATACTTTTTGCCCTGCCTTGCCCTTGGCGTAGCACCCTTTATTATGCAGGGAAGTGAGAGTATCATTTCCGTTTGTTTCAATTCCTCACTTCTGGAATATGGCGGAGATATCGCTGTAGGTGCTATGACCATCTTAACCAGCGTCATGCAATTTGCAATGCTGCCGCTGCAAGGCCTTGCCCAAGGTGCACAGCCGATTTCCAGCTATAATTATGGCGCAAAAAATACCCGCCGCGTCAAACAGGTATTTAGGCTCTTGCTTATTTGCAGTTTGACTTACTCTGTAGCGCTGTGGGCTGCGGTAATGATCACGCCTCGGACCTTTGCCGGCATCTTTACGCCGGACCCTGCTCTGTTGGATTTCACGGAGCAGGCCCTTCGGATCTATTTGGGGGCACTTTGCGTGTTCGGCATCCAAATCGCCTGCCAGATGACCTTCGTGTCTTTGGGCAAAGCAGGATGTTCTGTAATCGTCGCAGTTATGCGAAAGTTCATTTTGCTGATTCCGCTGATCTATCTTCTTCCGCAGTTTATAGAAAATAAGACCCATGCTGTCTATATGGCGGAACCGGTGGCGGACGTGCTGGCCGTAACATTTACGGCGATCCTGTTTTTTACACAGTTCCGCAAGGCTATGGCAGAGTTGGATAGGTCATGACCCAAAGAATGGCAGCAGCTGTATCTTGACATTGAACAGAACGCTGCCGAGAAAAGAAAATAAAAATTCCCAGGATCAGTTTGCAGCATGATCATGGGAAATCTTTATGCCTGTTTTGCCTTTTATGAGTTTTAAAATGCGCGGGCGATTATATCTTTGCAAGATCACAAACAGCAAGTCATAGCACGCTGCCAGCAGGGAGGTAAAGAGAAACACGTAAAAAGTCCCAAACCAAATCGATGCCAGCACCGGCAGAAAACTGAGCAAGGCGTTGGTTTCGTGCACCAGCTCCGATTGGCAGGTCGCCTGTGCAATCTCGTCCCAGCTGTGCAGCTTGGGGTCAAAAACGGAAGGGTCGTAGGTCAGCATAGAGCCTTTCCATGTTTTTACCCGCAGGTGCTGATACAGCTTCTTTTCGGTTTCCCCGACCCGGAACCATTTGCGGTTGTAGTCTACCCGGTTGTGCAGGACACGGTCATATATCCAACCTACCAAAAGCCGCATACAGAAATGATAGGAAAATGTGCCGAAGGTAATGGCAAAAGCAATGTCAACCAAACATGCCCGGTGCAGGCACAGAAATACAGCGGTGAGCACCACGGATACCAGCGCACAGATTTTCATTCCCTTTGCCATAGTTGCTTCACTTCCTATTCTAAATACCTGTAGACAGTATAGCATATTGGGCATACGTTTGTACAGTGCCCTTTGCGATGGCGTGTAGAGTGCATATCTACCCTTGGTAGAGACAGCGATTCCTTGTGTAGTAGAGTTTGCGTTAAGGGAGTAGGTAGGATTCTTTTGAAAAGGTGGTATTGTAGACTCAGAGGAAAGGAGCTGTTTCTATGAAACGAATCAAACTATCTGACAGAAAACTACCGGACTATACTGCCGGCGAAGAGATTATGAATATGGTAACGCATATCGTCGGCGGTGCGTTGGGGGCAGTGGTGTTGGTGTTTTGTGTCATCCGGGCAGCATGTCGGGGAACGGCAATGGGTATCGTTGGGTGTGCGGTTTATGGGGTGTCCATTGTGGCGCTGTACACAATCTCCAGTGTGTACCACGGCCTGCGCCCGGGACTGGCAAAGAAGGTGCTGCAGGTCATTGATCACGGTATGATCTATTTTCTGATTGCAGGCACCTACACGCCAATCCTTCTATGCGCATTGATTCCCACATATCCTGTGATCGGTTGGTGTCTGTTGGCAGCAGAGTGGGGACTGTTGGCGTTGGCAGCGACCCTGACTGCCATTGACCTGAAGAAGTACACAGTCTTTTCTATGATCTGCTATATCGGTATGGGATGGGGAATCATTTTCTTTGTTCCGCAAACGGTTGCGGTTATGACGACATCTGGCTTTTCTCTGCTGCTCTCCGGGGGTATAGCCTATACCATCGGTGCAGTCCTCTATGGAGTCGGCTCCAAAAAGCGTTGGATGCATTCGGTATTTCATATCTTTGTGGTGATTGGCAGCCTATTGCAATTCCTGGCGATCTATTTATACGCTCTATAGTTGCTTGCTTGAAAGCGACAAACACCGGCGGCAGGAGAAATGGATCTCTCTGCCGCCTCGTTTTGGTAGGACCAAAGGCAACCCCCGGCTCTGCCGGGGGACAAAAAATAGCTTATAGCGAGAAGCAAAGTAGACAAGAAAAAAGCTCCCCATTATAGTAGCAGTGGTTTGCCGACCACACAACTACCATAATGAGGAGGTCTTCATCGTGAAAGAAAAAGACATTAATAGTTTAGACCATACTACATGGAAATGTCAATACCATGTAGTATTCGCCCCCCAATATCGCCGGTTAGAGATATACGGAGCGATAAAAGCGGACATAGGAAAGATATTGCGGCAGCTATCCATATGGATTATTTCATATTGCGTAGTAATATTTCATTAAATGTGTTATAATGCTCGCGGAGGTGGTAGATGTTGTTTTTGCGGAATAAAAAAGCATTGGAAAGAGGTGGTTTGGTGAACTGCAAAAAGTGGCTTTCCCGATATGATAACGGACTTGTGGGCAAAACCGTGGTGCTGTTTGGCGCAACCGGTGGTATTGGCAAGGAACTGAGCCGGTATATCCTGACCCTTGGGGGAAGGCTCATCACCGTGGACCGCAATCCCCAAAAGGCAAAGGATCTCACCGCAGAACTGAAAAAGGAATTTCCCAAGAGCGAAATTATCAATTTATTTGCGGATTTGGCGGATTTTCCCAGTGTGCAAGATGTTACCGCAGAACTGAAGAAACTGGAAATTGACATTGTTGTTCACAATGCCGGCGCGTACAGCGTGCCGAGATTTACCACTTCTTTGGGCTTTGACAATGTGTTCCAAATCAATTTTGTGGCGCCTTATTATATTACAACCGAACTGTTGCCCCTGCTATCTCAAAGACAAGGCTCTGTGGTGGCGGTGGGAAGTATCGCCCACAATTATTCCAAAACTGACCCGAACGATTGGGATTTTTCCACCCGAAAGCCGGCAAGTCTTGTCTACGGCAATGCCAAACGCCATTGGATGTACACCCTATTGGAACTGTCTAAGGAATATCCCGATGTGTCCTTTTCCGTCGCTCATCCGGGAATTGCCTTCACAAACATCACCAATCACTATCCCAAGTTGATTTTTGCTATTATTAAGCACCCTATGAAGGTGATTTTTATGAAGCCGAAAAAGGCGGCACGGAGCATCCTGATGGGAATGTTTGAGAAAACGGAAGCGTACAGTTGGATTGGACCACGGTTTTTCGATGTGTGGGGGCTACCCAAAAAGAAAACTTTACACACGGCAAAACCGAAAGAAATTAGGAAAATATACGAAAACGGAAAACAAATTGCGGAAGTCATCGCCAAATCTGCCAGCCATTCCCGCTTGTAATTGCGCCGAAAGTCTGTTAGAATACTCTTGTTCTCGAGAGATAAATTCTAATAGGAGGTCGGACAATATGTTCATTGGCAATTTTGATTGCAACACCATTTGGCAGACCCTCTGCCAGTTATTTGGGTTTGGCTGCTAATTGATAAAAAGTGCAGGACTCCGCTGTTGCGGAGTCCTGTTTGTTTGCGTATGGGAAGATTTATATTGAATTTTGACCTTGAAATGTTATAATAAAAAACATTGTAAATCTGCACAGAAAAGAGGAAACATTATGCAGGAAACTTTACTTAGACCGGAAACGATGCAAATCGGAGATGTGATTTCCGGATTTGTGCTGGAAAGCAAAGAAGTCGTAGATGCCACTGCGTCTACGGTGTATCGGTTGTGCCACGAAAAAACCGGTGCGGAGTTGATATATAACTGTCGGGAAAGTGAAAATAAGACCTTTTATATCGCCTTTAAAACATTGCCGGAAAATGACACCGGTGTGTTTCACATTTTGGAACACAGCGTACTTTGTGGGTCGAAAAAGTATCCGGTGAAAGAGCCCTTTGTGGTGCTTTTGCAAAGTTCCATGCAGACTTTTTTGAATGCCATGACATATGGTGACAAGACGGTTTACCCCGTTTGCAGCCGAAATGAGCAGGATTTCCGCAATTTGGTCAGCGTGTATCTCGATGCGGTATTTTGTCCGGCGATTTACGAAAAGCCCGAAATCTTTATGCAAGAGGGTTGGCACTACGAATTGGAAAGTCCGGAAGAATTGCCGGAATACAACGGCGTGGTGTTCAGCGAAATGAAGGGCGCATTTTCCGAAGTGGAAGACCAAATGGCAGAGGAAATTATGGGATTGCTGTTCCCTGATAACTGCTACCACTTCTGCAGTGGCGGTCATCCCGCCCACATTCCGGAACTGACTTACGAGGAATTTATTGGTACCCATCAGCGGTTTTATCACCCTTCCAATGCGAAGATTTTCCTCGATGGCACAATGGAAGTTGCCCCGATTTTGCAGTACATCGACCAAGAATATTTGTCCAAATACGAAAAGCGGGGGATGGATTTTGAGATTGTAGCGCAAGAACCAGTGGCGCGTACCAAACGCTGTACTTATCAAGCAGACCCCAATCAGGAAAATCTTGCCCATTTTATGTTGGCAAAAATCCTCAATCGCTTTGATGAGACAGAAAAAATTTACGGCGCAAAAATTTTGTGCGATTACTTAACCGGTTCCAACGAAGCCCCCCTACAGCGGGCAATTTTGGAAGCGGGTTTGGGTCAGGATGTGGTCACCGGCTTTGCCGACGGCATTTACCAAAACTATGTTTCCTTTAAGGTGCGCAACACCCAGCCGGAGTGTTTTGACAAGATTGCCCAGACTTTGGAACAGACGGTTTCCAAACTGATTTCCGATGGCTTGGATAAGGAAGCGTTGCTGGCTTCTTTAGAGCGGTATGCCTTCCGTTGCCGTGAGGTGGAGGAGCCTTACGGATTGGAATTGGGTCTGAAAACTTTGGACTCTTGGCTCTATGGCGGCGACCCCACCGCCCGTTGGGATATGGAAAAGATTTTCGCATCCCTGCGGGAAAAAATCCACGGCGATTATTTTGAAAAATTGCTGCTTGAAGCCTTTGGCGACCCCAAGACCATGTGCCGGTTGGAATTTGTGCCTTTCGACACCAAGGCAGAAGAGGAAGCCCAAAAGGAACTGGAAAAACGGCAGGCGGTGTATGACGCTTGGAGTCAAGATGAAAAAGAAGCGGTCTTGGCAGGTTACCAAAATCTGCTGTCTTGGCAACAGATGCCGGACAGTCCCGAAGCGCTGGACCGGTTGCCCAAACTGGATTTGCAGGATATTTCCTTGACAATGCAGGAAGTGGAAGTTTCGGAAACGGAACTTTGCGGACGGAAATTGTGGCAGGTGCAACATCAAACCCACGGCATTGTGTATGCCAATTTCTTTTTCCGCTTGGGGGATTTCGATGCAGAGCAGTTGCAGATGGCAAATCTTTTGACATCGGTGATCAGCGAACTGTCCACAGAGCATTATTCGGCAGTAGAATTGCAAAGCCAAATTAAGACTTGGTTGGGCAGTTTGGATGCAAGAGTGGAAATTATATCTGTAGACGGCGAGGTGGACACCTGCACACCTTATCTCATCGTCACCGCCAGTATGCTGGAAGAAAACGCCCAAAAGGGCATGGCGTTGGTGGAAGAAATTCTGTGCCATACGGTGTTTACAGAGGCAGACCGTGTAGGGGAAATGCTGCAGCAGACGGATTATGCCCTACGGCAGGCGCTTGTGGGGAACGGACATTCCTTTGCCATTACCAAGGCTTCTGCGCCGTTTTCGGCATCTGCAAGCCTTTTTGAGGTGCTCAACGGCGAAACGGCTGTGCGTTGGGTTTCCGAAATGACAAAGAAATTCCCCAATACCGCCAAAGAAGTGATGGAAGGCCTACAAGGGCTGTGCAAGGCGATTTTCTGCCGCAATAGACTCTCTATGGGCTTCGGGGGAAAAGTCTCGGAAACTTGCTTGACGGATTTTGTAGAGGGTTTGCCAGAAGGTGTTGTGGGGGCGGATTTGCCTCGCTACCGTCAAGGGGAAAAGGAAAGTTATGTGAAAATTTCCTCGGAAGTCAATTTCTGCGGTATGGGGCATAACCTTTTCAATATGGGAATGGACTTTAACGGCGCGGCTGTGGTGTTGGGGTCGTTAATGTCCTATGGCTACTTATGGAATGCGGTTCGTGTGCAAGGTGGCGCTTATGGCACGGGGATGGCTATTCGGGTCAACGGCGATATGATTTGCTATTCCTACCGTGACCCCAACCCTGAGGCCACGGTGCAAGCCTTCCGGAATATGCCGGACTATTTGGAAGAAATGTTATCTTCCGGTATGCCCTTGGATGACATTATTATCGGCACGGTGGGTAAAACCGACCCCTTGCTTTCCCCCGGCGCGACTTGCCGAATTGCTTGCTTCCGCAAACTCAAAGGCACAACCTTTGAGAGCCTTTGCAAGACCAGAAAAGAAATTCTGACCACAACGGCAGAGGATTTGCAAAACCTAATCCCCGCTTTGCGCCGATTTGCTGACGAAGGCGCAGTATGCGTGGTGGGCGGTGATAAAATCAACACAAATCAAGGAGGTACGGCATGAAACAAATTCCTTTGGGCAAAAGCGGACTTCTCGTACCCAATATCGCGGTAGGCTGTATGCGCCTGCGGGATAAAACCCTTAGCGAAGTGGAAAAATTCCTGAAAACGGCGTTGGAATTGGAACTGAACTTTTTTGACCATGCGGATATTTACGGCGCAGGCTTGAGTGAAGAAAAATTTGCCCAAGCACTGCCGATGAATGACGATATTCGCGAGAAAATCTTGTTGCAGACCAAGTGCGCTATTACAAAAAACGGCTATAATTTCTCTAAGGACTATATTCTGTCCTCGGTAGAGGGGTCACTGAAACGGTTAAATACCGACTACTTGGATGTGTTACTGCTTCACCGCCCCGACGCATTGTGCGAGCCGGAGGAAGTGGCGGATGCCTTCCAAACCCTGAAAGAGCAGGGGAAGGTTCGGCATTTTGGCGTTTCCAATCACAATCCCTACCAAATCAAACTTCTGCAGAAATACTTGGATTTCCCCTTGGTCGCCAACCAAATGCAACTGAGCATCGCCCATTGTCCGATGATTGAAAGCGGTATCAATGTGAACACCGCCTTTGACGGTGGCATCGACCGAGATGGAAGCACCCTAGACTTCTGTCGGTTGAACGACATCACCTTGCAGGCGTGGTCGCCTTTGCAGTTCGGTTTCATTGAGGGAACTTTCTTGGACAATCCCGACTATCCGGAACTCAATGCCTGCTTGCAGGAATTGGCGGACAGTTACGGCACAACCAAAACCGCCATTGCCATCGCTTGGATTGCCCGCCATCCGGCAAAAATCCAAACCGTCACCGGCACAATGAATCCCGAGCATCTGAAAGAATGCGCCGTGGGCGCAGAGTTGATGCTCAGCCGGAAGCAGTGGTACGATTTGTATAGGAGCATGGGCAGAAAATTGCCCTAATCAAAAGAGATTGCAAAAACATTTCTCATTTGAAAGCATAACAAAAGCGGAAGCCATATTGGCTTCCGCTTTTGTACATTGCCACAATCACATAGGGACAAGCACAGAAGGCGTTCCATTAAGACGCGGACACCCAAAAGTGAATCGGTGAAAACTGTATAAATTTTGACTATATTAACTTTCTATCAGTCGGGTGTTTCTTCAACCAAATTCACAAAATCACTTCATTTAAAAAATTCCGCTTCACTTTACAATAGGACGGGTTTTTAAGTAAAATCAATAAAATTAATCATCGTAGCCGTATTTTTTACCAACATCCAATTGCACACCGTTGAGCACGAAACCAAGAACTTTTGCACCGGTTAGTTGCAAGTTGTTCACTGCCTGTTTTACAAAATCCTTTCGGGAACGTCCTTGGCGTACTAACACCAAAACACCATCTACACAACTGGCAATAATGCACGCATCGGACACAACATTTACCGGAGGTGCATCCACTAAAATATACTCATACTGTTGAGACATCTTGTCAATTAATTCTCGGAATGCGTCCGTACCAAGAAGTTCTGACGGATTGGGCGGAATATCCCCGGAGAATATAATATCTAAATTGGGATATATTTCTTTGCGAATTGCGTCTTCTGTTTTGGCCAGACTGGCAAGTATATTGGACAATCCCGGTGCTGCCGTTTCACCGGTCAGCCGAGCAACTGCAGGTCGACGCAAATCGGCATCAATTAAAAGTACCTTTTGACCGGCTTCCGCGATGGAAATTGCCAGATTTAAAAACGCAATACTCTTACCTTCGCCGGATATTGCGCTAGTAACGCAAATGCGTTTACAACCTTCGCCCTGCAAACAAAAACGCACATTGGTTCTCAGTGTTTTATATGCTTCACGAACAGCAAAATTATCATTTCTTATCAGCAAGTTTTGCTGGGGATTTATAAGATTTTTACGAGGTTGCCTGCGTTCCTTTTTGAACAAATTCATCTTTACCATCTCCTTTTCTTTTTGGTCTTCTTCACAATTTCCAAAACATCGGGGATGACACCCAATACGGGAACGGAACAAATTTGTTTCAAATCTTCTTCGCTTTTCACACTTACATCAAAAATATATGTAAAAGCAATTACCAATACTGCGAGCAGTGCGCCAAGCAAAAAGCCCAAAGCCGTGCTTTGAAAATAACTAGGCGCACTACGACTTGTAGGAACTTTTGCGTGGTCAACGATTTCAGCAGAACTTCCTTTGATGATTTGGGCAATTTCTCCCGGAGTAATATCGGCAATGGCATTTGCTAAATTTGCAGATAATTGCGGGTCCCCACTAGTCACAACCACAGCGAACATTTCTGTTTCATTTAACGGGTCTGTAGAAATCATCTCCCGCAATGCTTCTTGACTTAAATTTTCCCCAGTCTCAGAAATAACGCGATCCAATACACGATCGCTTTTAATAATATTGATATAGGTGTTTACTAAGCGCACTGCGGCAGAGAGGTCATTAGAGGAAACGGAATTGCCCTCTTGATTAGAGTTATTATTGACATACATTGTAACTCTGGCTTCATACTGCGGAGCGACAAAGTTCACCGTGTATAGGAAGAAAAATCCTGCACAAACCACAGCAGATAGTACAATGATCCATGCCCGTTTTGCTAAAACCCGGAATAGTTCCCATAAGTTGATTTCCAAACTAGTATTCATGCTGCTGCCTCTCTCAATATAATATACATTGAGTATACCTTAAGTTACCCTTAAAGTCAAGTCAGAACCGGATTGATCTGCAGGCTTATGTCCTACTGCGGCAATACAAAAACACAATCAGACCTGTGTGGTGCTGGGGGTTTTTTGCTTTTTATGAGACTAAAAATATATGTAGCCATCAGGGTAAATAAGATATGCAGGATTGCCACAATCAGAACATACACGATTTGGGCAATTGTCTCACCCAAGACCCCTTGCACAATTTGGCGTACCGTTTCCAAAATCGAAATGTTGCACTGATAAAAATTGGCAAAATTCGTTTTCAGCAGTTGGGCCAAGGTGGCAGACACAGCGCAAAAACCAACCATAAACAGCCCCACAGCCTTCCAATCGCCCTTTTGCGGTGTATACAGATTTAAGGCGATAATCAGCACAATCTCCAGCATAACCAAGTTGTGGAAAAATACGGTGTGGAAGGAAAAATAGTCGGAAAAAAATTCCTTTATATTTCCGGCACTGTAAATCAAATTGGGGTAAATCAGCATCAAAAGAAGCACCGCCATACACAGCGCCGTTGTGACCGCATTCACTTTCTGCCGATACTTGCCCCGATAAAACGCCATTATGGGAAACATAAAAATAAACAACGAACAGAAATGGAAGGGCAGGTGATATAAATCATAGCCCTCATAAAAAGAAAGCGCCTGCTTACCCACCTCAATCAGGAATAATATAACCGCTACCACTTGAAAGGGTATCATCCGAATATATAAGGGTTTCTTTCCTAAAAAACGGTTTAGAATAACACCGAGTAAAATCATACCGGCCAACGCGGGCAAAACTGTAGTTGCGTGTTCCAATGTCCAAAGTTCCATATAGACCCCCCTGATATGTCCCAGTTATGCACATCTTATCACAGTGTGTCTAAAAATGGAATATATAAAATACAAAATGGGTTCGAGTCCCCTGTCTAAATACCAATACCAAAAAAGACACCACCCATTGGGTGGTGTCTTTTTTGGTGGAGACTACGGGACTCGAACCTGTGACCTCATGCGTGTGAAGCATGCGCTCTAACCAGCTGAGCTAAGCCTCCGAGATAACTTCTGAATTATATCATACCAGACAAAAAAGTCAAGCCTTTTCTATTGGCAGAACGAAAAAAATCTGATATGATAGGTTTAGAAAGGCGGTCAACCTTATGATTTACGAAAATATGGTGGCAGGTAAATTTCTGAAACGCCCCAATCGGTTCATTGCCCACATTGAAATTGCAGGCAAGACAGAAATTTGCCATGTGAAAAATACCGGCAGATGCCGAGAATTACTAACAGACGGCGCAACGGTTTATTGCCAACGGGCGCAAAACCCCGCGCGAAAGACAAAATACGATTTGATTGCCGTCCAAAAAGGCAATCGGCTCATCAATATGGATTCCCAAGCCCCCAATATTGCCGTCGGTCAATGGTTGAACGCGGGCGGTCTCGGCGCGCTGGAATCCATCAAAGCAGAAACCGTCCACGGGGATTCCCGCTTTGACTTTTCGTTTGTCAAAAACGGAAAAACCTGCTTTTTAGAGGTCAAGGGTGTGACCTTGGAAGAAGGGGGCGTTTGCGCTTTTCCCGATGCCCCCACAACCCGAGGCACGAAGCATCTGCAAGGACTGACCCAAGCGGTTCAAGACGGCTTTGGGGCGTATGTATTATTTGTCATTCAAATGACCGATGTGCAATTTCTGCACCCCAACGACGCTACCGACCCCGCTTTTGGCAACGCCCTGCGGCTGGCACACGTGGCCGGCGTGAATATTTTGGCGATGGATTGCCAAGTCACCGAAAACAGTATGGTTCTCCAAAATCCGGTGGAAGTGCGATTATAAACGTTCCAGCAACCCCATCAAATCCGATAGTTTTTGAACCTCATAATCCGGAAGAATGTCCGGATTTTGGGGCTTTCCCTTGGGGTTATACCAGCAGGTGGCAATCCCTGCATTTTTGCCCCCTAAAATATCCGAAGTCAAACTATCGCCTACAATCATTGCCCGACTTTTTTGGAAGTCGGGTATTTTTGTAAAGCAAGCGGTAAAAAATTCCAACGCAGGCTTATTGGCGCCCATTGCTTGAGAGATGAAAATATCTTTAAAATACTTGCCGATACCCGAACCTTTGATTCGCTCTTCCTGCACCCAAGTTGTGCCGTTGCTGGCAAGGTAAAGTTTGTATTTTTTTGAAAGCATTTTCAGCACATCCTCTGCGCCGGGCAGAATAAAATCACCTTGGGCAAGGTTTTTCGTATATCTTGAGGCGCATTCGGCAGAATCCGCCGCCACGCCCAATTCCCGAAACAGCACATCAAACCGGCCGGTCAGCACCTGCTCTCGGGTGATTTCTTTTCGTTCCAAGGCTTTCCAGTGCAGGTCGTTAATTTCACTGTATCGTTGGCAAACTGCCTCCGTAGGGTCAACGCCAAAGGACGATAAGGTTTTTCGGATTGCTACCGCCTCGGCTTTTTTAAAATCCAAGATGGTATCATCCATATCCAAAAGCAAAAACTCAACCATTTTTTCTTCTCCTGCCGATTTCGTTGGCAATGATAGCAAATTCATAGATACTCAAGGTTTCCCCCCGCACGCTGGGGGCAAAACCGCAAGCCTCTAACACATCCCCTGCGCCGGCTTTTCCCAATTCCGGAAAACCGGAAGCCAAGCCGTTTTGCAAGGTCTTTCTGCGCATGGCGAAACTTGCCCGCACCGTCCGGAAGAAAATATCCGGATTTTCAATCTGCCAAGGACGCTCTTTCCGCACCCGCAAGGCAATCACCGCAGAGGTCACCTTGGGCTGGGGCATAAAGCAACCCGCCGGCACATCAAACAGAATTTCCGGCTGGGCATAATACTGGCAGAAAATGGTAAATGCGCTGTAATCCGCAGAACCGGGCTTGGCGGCAATCCGCTGGGCAACCTCTTTTTGCACCATCACCGTCACGGTGTCAAAACATTCCGCCTCTAAAAGGGCGGTCAAAATGGGGGAAGTAATATAATAGGGCAGATTGGCGCAAGCCATAGGACGCAGACCGGCAAATTTTTCTTTCACCAAAGCCGGAATGTCCAGTTTTAACACATCATTCCAAATAATTTCCAAGTTGGAAAATCCCCCAACGGTCATATCCAAAATCGGCTTCAATCGATTGTCCACTTCCACTGCGCAGACTTTTCCTGCCCGCAATGCCAGTTGTTGGGTTAACGGACCGATGCCCGGGCCGATTTCCAAAACGCCTGCCGTTTCGTCTACGCCGGAATCTATGGCAATCTGCTCCGGAACCCACTGAGCAACGAGGAAATTCTGACCCTTTGCTTTTGAAAAATGGAAGCCGTGTTCGGCTAAAAGGGGTTTCATTACCCCGATATTACAAACTTCAATCATAAAAAATCGCCCCTTTCTGCACCATAGTCACGATTGCGACTATTATAGCAAGAAAAAGGCGATTTTTCAATATTAGTCTAAGAAATAAATGGTAACGCTTCGCTTACCGAACTGGAAGCATTCCTTGGTGGTTGGGAAATACAAGTCCACCTGATCCCCCTTGATACCGCCGCCGCAATCCTCTGCAGTTGCAATACCGTAAACATATTTGCCATCGTTTGTCACAATGAACATCCGGGTGCCATAGGGGATTAACTTGGGGTCAACCGCAATGGCACCGACGCGAACCGTTGTGCCGGTAGCGGTGGTCATATCACAGCCGGAGTCGGTGTGGGTGTAGGCAGTTGCGCGGAAATTTTCCTTACGGCTGTAGGTCAACACCTGACCGTCCGCGGTAATAATCACACCGTCACCAATGGCGGGGCTGTTGGATTTTTCATCTTCTTCTGTACCGGTACCCACCACAATAATCTCGTTGACCGGCTGTTGGGCCACGGTTTCTTGGATGATGGTACTGTTGGTCTGATGAGAATTCACATAAACCACATTGGCGGTTTTGCGAATTTGACCGTTTACGCCCGCAACCTTTACAAAGCGGGTTCCCGCAGGCAAGGTGGGGTCAAAGCACTCGATGGTGTCATAGGGAATGTCTACGGTATAGGTCTGCTCAGTTTCCAAAATAGCATCGACGCTGAGTTCCATACCGTTGTAGGTTTCGCTTTGCAAGGGTTGGGACACCACATAGTCACCGGATGTAGGAATATCCAAACGAGTCAGTAATGCCTCTACGGTTTCACCGTAACTGTCAGCCTGAATGGTTTCGCCACAGAAATTAACGGTAATGAGTTGATTGCGCTGAACTATAATTTCGGAAACACCGTCACCGGGCTGAGTTGTATAAGTATCATCCTCACCCAACGCAAAGCCGGCTCTGCTTAACACAGAGGCAGGACTGGAAGCAAAGGTAGTATAGACCTTCACTTGGTCGCCATCAGTAATCACGTAAGTTGTCTGCGCGAAAACCGTAGTTGCCAACACAGCCAGCAAAATGACCACGGGCAGAACCAATGCCGACACGCGAATGAGAAGACTTTTTCTCTTTTCTAAAAACGCGGAAATTGTTTGCATGCATAAACCTCCTTCTGCAAAAAATGGGTTATTTCAAGTAGTATCAATTAGTTACAAAAAGACAACTCCCTAGTAGGAGTTATGGTCATTATAACAAATATTTCAAAAAAGTCAAGTCTTTGTGCCAAAACTCGGTATTTTTACAACTTTTTGCATAATATTTTAACAAATATTATGTTAACCCATACCCAAAATATGGAATTTTCTTTGTAGAAAAAACACAACTACTGGTAGATTTGGTAACATCCGTTTACATAACTTGCAGAATTATGTAACATTTGACAAAATGTCACCCGTTTGGGATTATGGTAAACCATTTCCAAGGGCATTTTGCAGTTATTTTCAGGTTTTTCCTCCACCGAGGGGATTGACAGAGGTAAAAAACCGTGGTATATTTACCACAGTAAAAGGCTGTGACGAAGACACGCGTTTTGGTAAAATACCCAGAGAGGGGTCGGTTGGTGTAAGACTCTGTCATTTTCCAAAGCGATACCACTTCCGAGTCAAAGGTTGGAAATGACCTTTCGGGTGCGCCCGTTATTGCGTCAATGAGTGGCGGACTTGTCCGCAACCAGGGTGGAACCGTGGAATACTAAACCTTATGTATCCCACCCCTGATTTATGTCAGGGGCTGGGATTATTTTTTTGCCTCTGGAAATCTACTAAGGAGGAATCCAACATGTCTGAAGAAACCTTGTACACCTTTGAAAACGCCGAATACCGCAAAACCTTCTGGCACACCTGCTCCCACATCATGGCGCAGGCAGTCAAGCGTCTGTGGCCCGAGGTCCAGCTGGCCATCGGTCCTGCCATCGACGAGGGCTGGTACTACGACTTTGACGCCCCCTTCTCCTTCACTCCCGACCATCTGTCCCAAATTGAGGGTGAGATGAAGAAGATTATCAAAGAGCGCATTCGCATTGAGCGCAGCGAGAAGCCTCGGGCAGAAGCCATTGCCTATATGGAGTCTATGAACGAACCCTACAAAGTAGAACTGATTCAGGATCTTCCCGAAGATGCTGTTATCTCCTTCTACACCCAAGGGGACTTCACCGATCTGTGCGCCGGTCCTCATTTGGACCACACCGGCAGACTCCGTCACAACGGCTTTAAACTGACCAAGGCCTGCGGCGCCTACTGGCGTGGCGACAGCAACCGGAAAATGCTGCAGCGCATTTACGGCATCGGCTTCCCCTCCAAGGACGAGTTGGATGCCTACTTGGTTGCTCAGGAAGAAGCCCTGAAGCGGGACCACAACAAGTTAGGCCGTGAACTGGAATTCTTCACCACTGTGGAAGAAATCGGCCAAGGCCTGCCCATTCTGCTGCCCAAGGGCGCAAGAGTGATTCAGACCCTGCAGCGCTGGGTGGAAGACGAGGAGCAGAAGCGTGGCTACCTGCTGACCAAAACTCCTTTGATGGCAAAGAGCGATCTGTATAAGATCTCCGGTCACTGGGATCACTACCGTGACGGTATGTTCATTATGGGCGACCCGGACGACGAGGAGAAGGAATGCTTTGCCCTCCGCCCCATGACCTGCCCCTTCCAGTATCAGGTGTTCCTGAACCGCCAGCTCTCCTACCGCGATCTGCCCATGCGTCTGGGTGAGACTTCTACCCTGTTCCGTAACGAAGATTCCGGTGAGATGCACGGCCTGATCCGTGTCCATCAGTTCAC